>JAKSKF010000003.1 GCA_024401825.1 Bacteroidales bacterium | reverse complement strand
TATTCCTCCTCGTTGAAGAAAAAGTCCTCTTTGGTGGGGTAGTCGGGCCAGATGTCCTCGATGGTTTCGTACATTTCGCCGTCGTCTTCAAGTTCCTGCAGGTTCTCAATCACCTCCTCGGGAGCGCCGGAGCGGTTTGCATAGTCAATCAGTTCGTCTTTTGTTGCGGGCCACGGAGCATCGTCCAGGCTGCCTGCCAATTCCAAAGTCCAGTACATAGTTTTGTCTTATACGCTATTTGGGCGCAAAGATAGAGAAAAAAACAAAACTGCAAATAATTTTATATAAATTTGCGATATGTCATTTCACAAGGAAGAAAAATTCGACCCTGAAGTCACGTCGGCCCTGTCTGGGCACGTCAGGGAAATTCTCCGTCTCCTGGGGGAGGACCCTGAAAGAGAGGGGCTTCTGCGCACGCCGGAGAGGGTGGCCAAGAGCCTGCAGTTTCTTACGAAGGGGTACGGAGAGAACGGCCGGCAGATGATTCTGGACGCAACCTTCGATGAGAAGTACCAGCAGATGGTCATAGTGAAGGACATTGAGTTGTATTCGATGTGTGAGCACCATATGCTTCCGTTCATAGGCAAGTGCCACATAGCGTACATTCCCAACGGCAAAATCACCGGATTGAGCAAAATTGCGAGAGTGGTGGAAACCTACGCCCGCAGGCTTCAGGTTCAGGAAAGACTTACCGTCCAGATAAGGGACTGCATACAGGAGGCCCTGCATCCGCTCGGGGTGGCGGTGGTCATAGAGGCCAACCACACCTGCATGCAGGTGAGGGGAGTGGAGAAATCAAACGCCATCACCACCACGTCCGCATTCAGCGGAGTTTTCCTGAGTTCCTCCCGCACCAGAAACGAATTCCTTCAACTTCTCAGATAGAGGGCCCCTCATACCCGGGTAACCGTCAATCCTGCCGCCTCCGGTCAGAATCAGTCCGGGACCGGTTTTCGGCGTACAGACCGGGCCCCTCTCAAACCCGAAGACCCGAAACCCGGAACCCGCTCGGACCCGAAGGCCCGGAGTTCAGAGCCGCCCCGGCCTCCGGAAATCAGAATCCGCTTATGTCCACGGCGGAGAATTCCGCGATGCTGCACTGGAAGGATGCCGCCCCGGTGACTTCGACAGTCGTGGAGTAGTTGCCGTCCTTCTTGTAGCTGTGGCTTGCCGTAGCGGAAAATGCCTCGCTCTCCCCGTCACCCCAGGTTATCGTTCCCGTGAGCCCGCTCCCCGTAATGGCGGGAATCCGGTACTCTACGTTCTTGACAGCCCGGTGGGTTATGACAAGCACGCTGCGGTCCTCCTGGACGATGCTTATCTCCTCTGACAGCTGTGTGTCCGGGACGAAGACTCTTACCTTGCCCGTACGGGAGCCCCCGGAGGAGTTCGCTGCAATGTTCAACTTTATGGTCTTCGTCGTCAGGGCCTTGGTGGAGACGATGCTTATCCACTCCTTCCCCTGGGTAACCTCCGTCTGGAAATTGACGTTGGAATTCACCTTGACGCTCAGTTCCCCTCCGCTGTTCCCTATGGTGTAGGAACCGGTCTGGGCAATCAGCCCGTCTTTCTGGAGCTGGCTGACGGTCACGGTTTCCTTGAGGGCGCCGTCGGATGTGGTGAAGGTTATGGTGGCGCTGCGCGAGTCATAACTGTTGTTGGCATCCACTGTGAAGCGCACGGTCCTGGTGCTGACAGCATTGGCGGGAGCCGCCTCTCGAATCCAGTTCGCATCCTTCGAAATCTTGAAGGAACAGTCCGTGTCTGACTTGACCTCCACTTCTATCTGTCCGCCGGCGGGACCTATGCTGAATTCCTTTTTCTCGATGATGAGCTGATGGGGGCAGGCCTGGACAACCTTTATCTTCTGGGTGAGTTCGCCGCCCTTGCCCGTGAATGTGATGTAACCGGTGCGGGGCTGGTCCGAGCTGTTCTCGGCGACGTTGAACTTTAGCGTCTCCTCCGTGTAGGCCTTGGTCTTGGCGGGCGTTATCCAATCGACGTCGGTCTCTGTAGTGAAATCGATGTTGTGGCCTATCTTGACACTGATTTCGCCTCCGGTGCAGGGAACGTCATAACTGCCGGTGGCGATGACCAGCGCGTCCTTCTGCATCTGGGTGACCGTCAGCGTGTTGGATACTTTTCCGTCCGTGGAACTGACCACGATTCTGGCTACGCGGGCCTCATAACCTGTGTTGGCGGCAGCCTTGAAACTGAGGGTCTTGGAACTCATTGCCCTTGTCTTGACCTCGCTGAGCCAGGTCCCCGTCTGTTCAATCTTGTAGGTGTAGTCCACATTGGCCCTGATTTCAACGTCGAAGAAAGTCTCGGCGTCGCTGACGGCCTTTTCAGTTTCGGAGAGGACTATCTTCCCGGCCGCGGACTGGATGACCTTCACGGTCTGGGTGATTTTTCCGTCCTTGGACTTGAACACAAGGCTGCCCTCGCGCGAGTCTTCTCCAATGTTGGCGGCAACCGCGAACCTGAGCGTCTCCTCCGTGTAGGCCTTGGTCTTGACGGGCGTTATCCATTCCCCGTTGATGGTCAGCGTGTAGTCCACGTTGTGTCCGAGCTTGACGGTGAATTCGTCGCCCGCATTGTCAGCATCTATCCTGTCGGTCGAGATGACTATGGCGTCGTTCTGTACCTGTCCTATCAGTACGCTCTGGCTCAGGGAGCCGTCGCCCGATGTGAAATCCACCCTGGCTTCGCGGTAGTCGTAACTGTCGTTGGGGTCCGCGATGAAGCTGACCGTCCTGCTTGTCAGTCCCTTCGTGGTGACGGCGTGCAGCCATTCCGAACCGCTGACTATACGGAAACTGTAATTGACGTTGGACCTGACCTCTATGTCAACCCTACCGCCTTCGTCGGACACGCTCTTGCTGGTGTCGCCCACGATGAGCTGGTCCTTCTGGGCCTGGCAGACCTTGACCGTCTGGCTGAGGGCTCCGTCCTTCCCCGTGAAGACGATGGCCGCTTCGCGGGAGTCGGGACTCTGGTTGGCCGCCACCGTGAATTTGAGGATGTCCTCCGTGAACGCCCTGGTAGTGACGCAGTCTATCCAACCGCAGTCGATGCTCGTGGTGAAATTGACGTTGTGACCTACCCTGATGGAAATTTCGCCTCCTTCCTGACCTATGTCATACCTGGTGTCGGCCACAACCAGCGCGTCCTTCTGCATCTGGGTCACGGTTACGGTTCCCGTGAAGCTGCCGTCCGTGCTGGTCACCACTATCTGCGCCAGCCTCGGCTCGTAGCTGTCGTTGGCGTCGGCGCTGAACTGCAGGGTCCTGCTCGTAGCCGCCTTGGTGGACGCGTCGTGGAGCCAGTTCCCGTCTTGCACAATCCTGTAGCCGTATTCTATATTGGACTTTATTTCTATCTCGAAATTCCCGCCCCTGTCGGAAATGTTCTTCTCCAGGTCGCTGATGATGATTTTGTCCGCCTGGGCCTGGCAGACCTTCACCGTCTGGCTGAGCCTTCCGTCCCCTGAAGTGAACAGGATGATGCCTTCGCGCGGGCTGTCGTCCTTGTTCTCATCGACAGTGAAGACAAGCCTGTCCTCAGTGTACGCCTTGGTCGCCGCCGGCTTTATCCAGTCAACGTCTATGTCGTACCTGTAATCCACGTTGTGCCCGAGCCCGACGGTGATTTCTCCTCCGCGGAAACCGAGGTCATACCTGTCGCAGGCCACAACCAGCGCATCCTTCTGGACCTGGGTGACGTAGATTTTCTCGCTGAGCCCGTTTTCCACGTTGACGAAACTGACTTCCGCATACCTCGGCTCGAAGTTCGGGTTGGGGTCGGCCTCTATGATGAAGGTGCAGGTGGACAGGGACTTGGTAAGGACCTCCCTGAGCCAGTCGCAGTCCTTGGGAATACGGCATTCCACTTTGACGTTGCTGCTGACGTCCACGTTGAAGACACCGCCCCCGTCGCTGACGGCATATTCGTTGCCGGAGATTACAATGGACGGCTTGCTGCCCTCCTGATAGATTTTCACCGTTTCCCGGCCGGTTTCACTGACAATGGTCAGCGTCGCCTCGCGCCTGTCCGTGTCTTCGTTGGCGGCTACGGCGAACACCAGGGTCTCCTCCCGCAATGCCTTGGTCCTGACAGGGCTCACCCATCCCTTCGAGGCTTCGTCCTGCTCCCAACTGAAATCGACGTTGGTCTTCACCGTCAGTTCGGCATACCCTCCGTCCGCGGGAATCTCGAACCTGTCGGAGGTGAGAGTGAGGGAGTTCTTCTGTTTCTGTGTGATGTCGATGTTGCGCACGACGTCCCCGCAGCAGATGCGGGCGATGGCCTTCCTGTCGCTGAAATCAGTGTTCGCGCTGACATTTACGTATATCTTGTGAACGCCCTTGCTTCCGGAGGAAGGGTCTATCCTGCACCATCCGTCGGCCCGGGTGTTTACCATCTCGGCCGTCCAGTCGGAGGTGGCGTCTATTTCGACGGCAACGTTGCCCGCCTGCTCGGTGAACAGTACGGAAATGGTTTTGTCGGAGGCCGAGGTCACCGTTCCTCCGGCCGAAGTCTGGATGTTTTCCGGGTTGAACTCGAAATCGGGCTTGACGCAGGAAACCGCGAGCGCCATCGCCATTGCCGTATATATGAAAATTCTTGATTTCATCTCAATTCTGCTTGGTCGTGACTATAAGGTCAGGGAAATCTGCTTTGAGAACTTGCCCGCCGTGATGTTTATGGTGTAGCCGCCTTCTTCCAGTCCGACTGTATTCAGACTGAGGACTCCGTCCGTCACGGTGTAGGCTGACTGCGGGACTTTCTGTCCGTTGTGGGTCAGTTCGTATGCGGCGGACACCCCGCTTTCAATCTTGAAAGTGCCGGTGGCCCTGTCGAAGGACGCTACCGTCTGCTTCTCGAACATTTCCTGGTTGCCCAGGGGATAATAGTTGCCGGAATATGCCTGCTCGCTCAACAGGGGAACCCAGTCCCCGTCTTTCAGATAGAAGACCATCAGCGCGTCGTCAAACTCTATCTCGTCTCCGATTACACAGTTGGAGAATGTCAGGGAACTGTAGTAATATCCGGGGGACAGGTTGATGCTGATTTCCTTCAGCTGCGATTTCTTTCCGCCTTTGCCGTCAACGTGGAACAGCCTGACGGAGTTTTTGTAAGAGGTGTTTCCCTGGATTTCCAGATTTTCCACCGTCGCGTTGAATTTTGTGCCGGAAACTACCTTGTCCACGCTCACTGAGATGCTCTTGACGGAAAGTTCCGCGTTCGGACTGAACGAGCCTCCGGGGTTGGGCTTGAGGTTGAAACTCGCTCCGTGGCTGGAGGTGTACCTGCCGAATTCGGGGAACTTGTACCAGCCGTTGCTGGAGCCGCTCCAACCGAAGTTGATGCTCACGTATCCGTCGTCGGCGTATCCGTCGGCCACGAACGCGTGCCCGCCCGTAGTGCTCCTGCCGGAGTAGAGGATGGGACAGTCATTGTCTATGGACTCCTTAATCATAGCGAGCCATTCGCTTGCGGGATAGACGCTGTTGTTCCTGTGGTAGATGCTGGAGTATCCGAAGTATTTGTTGAGTCCTACCGCGGCGTCGGAGGTGACGGCTCCGGAACCGTCGGAGGCATACTCCATCTGCACCATCGCCCCAATCTCGAACACAAGCCTGGCTATCTCCGCGCGGGAATCGTCCGAGCCTGAATCGGAGGCGCCCCTGACGGGGTTGTAATAGTCCAGCATAATGTCCCAGTTGTACTTGTGGCCGAGCTCGATGGGGTCGATGGTGAAATTGTTGGTCCCGCCCGTCTGGTAGCCCGGTATGGTGCCTGAACCCTGCTCCGGATACTTGTGATATTTCATTATGATGGCGGTGGCAGTGGCTACGCATCCGCAATAGCATTCACTCCCGTCCTTTTCCTTGGGCAACATATCGTTGAACGGGGAGAGCTGGTCATACAGGGCGGTGGTGAGCTTGTGCTGGTTGGAAGGGGCGGCCAGGGTTCCGTCCATAATGTCGGACCATTCCCTGCGTACGGCTGCGCTTGCGCCGATATTGTGCTCGCGGACGTTATCTACCCAGGATTCCAGGTCCTCGAGTACGTCCTGGACATTCCGGGGCAGGCGCCCTGAAACAAAGTTCCCGGTTTTGGAAAAACCCAGGACGGGGGAGATGGCGTCCTCGCCCGATATGATTACGAACCCACCTCCGTCGTGGGCATAGACATATATGGGCAGCTGGTCGTCGGAGAGCGCCAGAGTCTGATTCGGGCCCGCCTGGGTCTGACTGCCCGCGTCGCGGAGGATTCTGGGGGACTTCGAGCCGTTGAGGAGGGTCACTCCCGAACTCTTGGTCCGGGAATCCCCGAAGAAATTCTCGGCGGCAATCCTTGCCCTCTGTTCAGTGACGTTGTCCGCCATACAGAGGCAGGGGAGGAGCAGCGCTATCAGTGTGATGAGTCGTTTCATTTTTAATGAAAATCAAAATAACTTTCGAATGTAGTCAATTCTTTTCAATATAGAACAAAGTGTCGCGGAAATGAACACATAATGGGCGCTTATTTCCGTTTTCCGAAAAAAATCGCTATCTTGCAAAACTAATGTGACAAGTGTTGAGGTGGCTTACAAGCATATCTGCGCTGATTCTGAGCGCCTTCGCGACGGTTCCTGCCGCCCTTGCGGAAAATCCTGTTTGCCCGGGGCGCCCAATCCTTGCCGACCTCCGGACTCCGGCTCAAACCTCAATCCCGGCTCAAACCTCAATCCCGGAGGAAAATCCGGCTCCCGTCCCTGCCGTTCCGACTGAGAGCCAGCTGAAGTGGCAGGAGGCCGAACTCGGCGCAATCTTCCACTACGACATACACGTCTTCGACGGCCGCCGCTACGTCCAGGCCGACAACAGGATTTCTCCCATACGGGACTGCAACATTTTCCGCCCAGACTCCCTGGACACTGACCGCTGGATTCTGGCCGCGAAGGAGGCGGGCTGCCGTTTCGCCCTTCTTACAGCCACCCACGAGACCGGTTTCGGGCTGTGGCAGAGTGATGTCAACCCGTTCTGCCTCAAGGCTTTGAATTGGAAGGACGGCAAGGCTGACATAGTGGGGGACTTCATCGAATCCTGTAGGAAATACGGACTCGAGCCCGGCCTTTACATCGGAATACGATGGAACTCCCGTCTGGGAATATACAACTTCGAACCTTCGGGCGAGGGCCCGGCCAAGGAAAGGCGGAAGGCCTGGTACAGGGACTACTGCGAACGGATGGTCCGTGAACTCTGCACCCGGTACGGCCCCCTGTTTATGGTGTGGTTCGACGGCGGTGCGGACGACCCCCTGACGGGCGGACCCGACGTCGAGCCCATCTTCCGGAAGTATCAGCCGGACTGCCTCTTCTACCACAATTCACAAAGGGCCGACCTCCGATGGGGAGGTTCCGAAAGCGGCACGGTGGGGGACCCCTGCTGGTCGGCTTTTCCCACCCCCTATTCACATACGAGGTCCAACGAGTCGGAGTCCGCTCATCTGGAACTCCTGGCGCACGGAGAGCCCGACGGAAGATATTTTGTCCCCGCAATGGCGGACGTTCCCCTGCGTTCGGGCAACGGGCGTCACGAATGGTTCTGGGAGCCCGGAGACGAGGACAACATCCTTCCCCTTGACCGTCTGATGGAAATCTACCGGGGCTCCGTGGGAAGGAACGCTACCCTGATACTGGGCCTGACGCCCGATGACAGGGGCCTTCTGCCCGAGCCGGACAGGAAGAGACTCGCCGAATTCGGACACTGCATAGACAGTCTGTACTCCCACCCTGACGCCGCTGCGGCGGGCGTCGGCAGCGTCCATACCCTGAAACTGGACAAGACCAGGAAGACAGGATGCTGCATCATATCCGAGGACACCGCGGGAGGCGAGAGGATAAGGCGGTACAGAATCGAGGCCCGTACCCCGCAGGGGTGGAAGACGGTCTGCGAAGGCCGCTCCGTGGGTCACAAACGCATAGAGAGGTTCCCGGCGGTCCGCGCTTCCAGGCTGCGGCTGGTGATTGCCGAAAGCGTCGGGACACCCTCGGTCAAACAGTTCAGCGCATTTTATGACAAGGATTATGAATAAGAGAATACTGCTGCCACTCTCGCTGGCCGCGCTCAGCGCAAACGCCCTTGCGCAGGAAGACAGGCCCAACATCATCCTCTTTATGGTGGACGATATGGGCTGGCAGGACACCTCGGTGCCTTTCTGGACGGAGCCGACACCGTACAACCGTATGTTCGAGACTCCTAATATGGAACGGCTCGCAAGGCAGGGGATGAAGTTCACGCAGGCCTATGCCTGCAGCATCAGTTCACCCTCGCGGTGCAGTCTGATAACCGGAGCCAACAACGCCCGTCACAGGGTGACCAACTGGACCCTTGAAAAGAACGTGACCACGGACGAGACCAGTCCCACCATCCAGCTCCCCGCCTGGAACTGCAACGGCGTCTCTATGGTTGAAGGCACCCCCGGAACCTTCGTGGGAGGTTCCTTCGTCAATGTCCTGAAGCAGCACGGCTACCACACCATCCACTGCGGGAAGGCGCATTTCGGAGCCATCGACACTCCGGGCGAGAATCCCTGTCACTGGGGATTCGAGGTCAACATCGCGGGTCACGCCGCCGGCGGACTGGCAACCTACCTCAGCGAAAGGAACTACGGCCATACTCCGGACGGAAAGCCCACCTCGCTTATGTCCATCCCCGGACTTGAGAAATACTGGGGAACCGGAGTGTTCGCCACTGAAGCGCTCACGCGCGAGGCCCTCAAGGCATTGGACAAGTCGCTGCTGTACAGGCAGCCTTTCTTCCTGTATATGGCCCATTACGCGGTGCACATCCCGATAGACAGGGACGAACGGTTCTACGACAAGTACATCCGAAAGGGCCTGGGCCCCAAGGATGCGGCGTATGCATCCCTGGTGGAGGGAATGGACAAGAGTCTCGGAGACATTATGGACTGGCTGGAAGCCAACGGACAGGCTGACAACACCATAGTGATTTTTATGAGCGACAACGGAGGACTCGCCACACAGCCCGCCTGGAGGGACGGCGAGCCTTACACCCAGAACAGCCCGCTGTACAGCGGAAAGGGCTCCCTCTATGAAGGTGGAATAAGGGAACCTATGATAGTCAGCTGGCCGGGGAAGGTGGCAGGCGGCACAAGCTGCTCCAAGTACCTTATGATAGAGGATTTCTATCCTACCATATTGGAAATGGCCGGAATAGTCGGCGAGCCGGAGTCCACCGCCGTGGACGGAGTAAGCTTCGTGCCTCTCCTCCTGGGAACGGGCGACCCCTCGCGCGACAGGCCTCTCTTCTGGAATTTCCCCAACATCTGGGGAAACAACGGACCCGGCATCAACCTCAACTGCGCCATAAGGAAGAACGAGTGGAAACTCGTGTATTATTACGAAACCGGCAAGAAGGAACTTTTCCGCATACCGGATGACATAGGGGAGAAGCGCAACCTTGCCTCCTGCCATCCGGCGGTTGTAAGACGCCTTTCTTCCGAACTCGGTGAATACCTCAGGTCGGTGGGCGCCGACAGGCCCTCGTTCAAGGATACGGGCCGTCCCTGCCCCTGGCCGGACGAATGAACTCAAACCTGAACCTATAATTATTTTCTAACTGTTAACCATTTTTCATTATGAAGCAAAAGCCGAAAACAATTCTTTTCCTGCTGCTTTCAGTCCTTGTCTCAACCGGGGCCTATGCCAACGGTGCGACGGCCGGAACCAACGGGAATTCGGAAAACGGTGTGTCTCAAGCCAAGACAGACATCACCGTCAAAGGCCGCGTCCTTGACGTGAAAGGTGAACCCGTTCCCGGCGCCAGCGTGGTCGTCAGGGGAACCAACATCGGAACAGTGACCGACGTTGACGGATACTTCACCCTGCCGAAAGTCAATTCAGGCGCGCAGGTGGACGTCACCTCACTCGGTTACGCCACCGCCACAATCATCGCAAACTCTTCACAGTCCCAGAACGTCATCCTCCAGGAGGATACCGAACTGCTCGAAGAAGTCCTGGTGGTAGGTTACGGCACCCAGCGCAAGCAGGAAATCACCGGTTCGGTGGTTTCAGTAAAGCAGGGTGACTTCAACGAAGGCCCCACCAGCAACGCATTCCAGATGCTCATCGGCAAGGCCGCCGGTGTCAACGTCAGCCAGACAAGCTCCGCTCCCGGAGCGGCGTCCAAGATTCAGATTCGCGGCGCCGGTTCCATCAACAGCAGCAACGACGCTCTTGTAGTAGTGGACGGGCTTCCCGGAGTCGACCCCTCTTCAATCCTTCCCGAGGACATCGAATCCATCGAAATCCTGAAGGATGCCTCCGCGGCCGCCATCTACGGTACACGTGCCGCCAACGGTGTAGTCCTGATTACCACAAAGGGCGGCGCAAAGGGCGCTCCCAAGGTTGAATTCAGGGCAGAAGGAGGCGTTCAGACCGTCGCCAAGAAACTGGACCTCCTCAACGGAGAACAGTATATGCGGACTCTGAACGCAATCAGGATTGAAGGCGGTGGAGAACCCATCTACACCGATGCCCAAATCAGTGCAGTGGGCGCAGGCACCGACTGGCAGGATGAAATATTCCGCAGCGCTCCCGTCCAGAATTACTCCCTCTCCCTGTCAGGAGCCGGAGACAAGCACGACTACTATGTGGGACTGGGCTTCACAGACCAGAAGGGTCTTGTAAAGAGGTCCGGAATGACCAGCTACAACGTCAGGACCAACGTCAACGTCAATCCGACCGACTTCCTGCGCTTCAAGCTCAATCTCAACTACACCCGCAAGGAGATAGATTCCACACCCCACTCCTTCTCGACCAACGAGGCGGCGGGCCCCATCGGCTCCGCGGTTCTGTTCGACCCTACTCTTCCCGGGGGAATCAACCCCGAGACCGGAAGATACTGGCAGAACGACTTCATCGCGCTGGACAACCCTTCCGCGCTGGTTGAGGGAACAACTCCCACAACCCAGTCAAACAACGTGTACGGCTCTTTCACGATGGAAATCGAACCGCTGAAAGACCTCGTTGCAACCGCAAGGGTCGGCGCAACCGTTTACAACTATGCGGATATGTCCTACACAAGCCGCATCACCAAGAACGGTCTCGCACAGGGAGGCATCGCATCCCAGACCAGGGGTGAATCCTCACAGTGGATGGCCGAGTTCCTCCTGACCTACAAGAAGACGTTCGCGAACGCCCACCACACCAAGTTCCTGCTCGGAGCGACGTTCGAGCAGCAGCTCTCTCACAGCGTCTCCGCATCCGCCCGCAACTTCCTTTCAGACGCCACGGGCGTCAACAAGATGGGCAGCGGCGACTCAATCAACGGAGACGACGTGTCTTCTACAAAGTCCCGCAACCGTCTGAACGGTTTCCTTGGAAGAATCAACTATGACTACAAGGACAAGTACCTTCTGACAGCGTCGTTCCGTTATGACGGCACCTCACGCTTCGCGGACTCGCACAAATATGCGTTCTTCCCTTCAATTGCCGCCGCCTGGCGCATCTCTGAAGAGAATTTCCTCAAGAACTCCCGCGTGGTCAACGACCTCAAGCTCAGGGTAGGCTACGGTGAACTCGGCAACGAGGGCATAGGCAACTACCAGACAATCGAGACTCTCTCCGCCGGCGGAAAGGCCGTGTTCGGAAACGACCTCATCCAGGGACTCGTGCAGTCAAGGCTCGTCAACCCCAACCTCCGTTGGGAGACCACAGCCGAGACCAACGTCGGAATAGACTTCGGATTCCTCAAGAGCAGAATCCACGGTAGCTTGGATTTCTTCATCAGGGACACCAGGGACCAGCTCTTCGACAAGCCGATGCCCGGCGTCGTGGGATTCAGCACTATGAAGGTGAATATGGGTACGGTCCGCAACCTCGGTCTGGACCTCTCAATCAACTCGGTCAACTTCGACAGGGAGAAGTTCGGATGGACGACCCAACTCAACCTTTCGTTCCTCGAGAACAAGGTTATGAGCCTTCCTCCCTTCATCTCCGAGCTCATCACGGGTTCAATCGCCTCATTCATATCCAACTATCAGATTACCCGCGTGGGTAACGCGATGTACTCCTACTACGGATATGAGGTCGCCGGAATTTTCCAGACCACGGACGATATCGAGCATTCGGCGCAGCCTAACGCTAAGCCCGGATACATCAAGTACAAGGACCAGGACGGCAACGGCTCCATCGGTCCCGAGGACCGCGTCATCCTGGGCAAGCCTTTCCCCGACTGCACGCTCGGTTTCACCAACGACTTCCGCCTCGGCAACTTCAAGCTCAGCATCTTCCTCCAGGGAGTGTTCGGCATAAACACGCTTGACGCCCAGACGGTCGAGACCCTGTATCCCGCCAACGAATACAGGAACAGGATGGCGGAGTACTATCTCAACAGATGGACTCCCGAAAATCCTTCCACCAAGTATCCCAGCGGCGTGGGCTATGCCAACTACGGCGGTCAGTACCAAATCAACAGCCTGACCGTAGTGGACGCCTCATTCCTCCGCATCAAGAACATTCATCTTGAGTACAACATCCCGTTCAAGAAGAACAGAATCATCTCCGGCGCATCGGTATATGCCGCCGTCGACAATGTTTACACCTTCACGAACTACAAGGGATTCGACCCCGACGCCAGCTCATCAGGCAGCTCATCCGTATCGAAGGTCAACTACAACAACTACCCTCTTGCAAGAACATACAGGGCGGGACTCAATTTGAAATTCTAAATAAATCGATTGCAGTATGAAAACAAAGCAATATATAAGTCTGGCCGTGACCGCCCTTATGGCGCTTACGCTGACAGGCTGCTACGGATTCCTCAAGGAGGAAGTCTATACTGAATATGACCCTTCCCAGGTGCTGCAGGACGAGGACGGCGTGAACGCGCTTCTTGCCGGCGCCTATGCGGATTCCAGGATGGTGGCATACGACAGCCGCAACTACACCTATATGATGAACGAGTTCTGCACGGACATAGCGTTCGAGACCGGAGGCGGTCTTGAGGCTAACTGCGTGCCCTACATCAACTTTACCTGGGATGTCGGCAACGGGTTCCTCAACACACACTGGAACAAGATGTACGGCGCCATTTCAAAAGCCAACTCCGTCCTTACTGTGGCGAAGTCCCTGCAGGGCGTTCCTGAAGAAACCGTGAAGAAGATAATGGGCGAGGCAAGGTTCATCCGCGCTTCATCCTATTACTATCTGTACAACATCTTCGGAACCACTCCCATCATCGAGATTCCCGAAGGAGCCACTCCCGAGGAAATAGAGAAATTGGGAAGCTCCACCCCCAGGGCCACCCAGGAGGTCTTCGTGAAATACATTGTTGACGACCTCGAGTATGCGGCCGCCAATCTCCCCGTTGTGGAGAATCCCATAGGCAGGGCGACCAAGGGCGCGGCGCTTGCGGTTCTTACAAAGCTGTATATGCACGACAAGAACTGGGATGCGGCAGCCAAGACCGCCAAGGAGGTCATCGACCTCAAGCACTATTCCCTGTATCCCGACTACGTCAAGATGTTCTCCGTCGAAGGAGAGGACAATATGGAGTATATCTACAGGAACCCCTGTCTGGCAGTGAGCGGATATCAGAACAACTATATGGCTCACGCCTTCCCTCCGTCCTATCCCGTACAGTCCAACTGGGATAACTTCGGAGCCCAGTTCAGGACCTACACCGCCTTCTACGACACCTTCGAGGAGGGCGACGCCCGTCTGGGATGCTTCGTGACCCATTATGTCAACACGGCCGGTGAGGAAGTGGAACTCCTTCGCGACGAGACCGGAAAAGCCCTTGACAATGTCAGAAGCTTCAAGTACAAACCGGACCCCAACGCGGTGGCCGAGCATCACGGAAACGACCTTGTTCTGATTAGGTACGCAGACATTCTTCTCTGTCGCGCCGAGGCTCTCAATGAGCTCAACGGACCCAATGCGGAGAGTCTCGAACTCATCAACCAGGTTCGCGGACGCGCGGGTCTGAAGAACCTTGCCCTGTCTGAATTCGGGTCAAAGGAAAGCCTCAGGGATTTCATCCTGGCGGAAAGAGGCCGTGAGTTCTTCTCCGAAGGCCTGCGCCGCGAAGACCTCATCCGTCACGGAAAGTTCATTTCCAGCGCAAGGGAACGCGGAAAGAACGCCCAGGACTTCCACGTTCTGTATCCTATCCCTCTGAGCCAGATTCAGACAAACTCCGAACTGAAGCAGAATCCGGGATATTAGCGGATTGACTCTACACGGAGGCCGGCAGACCTCCAATGACGAAACGGGACAGACCGAAGGCTTTGTCCCGTTTCTTTTTTTTGGGGGGGTGAAAATTTTTTTTTATATTTCGGAAAATTGTTTCAACCCTAATTTTTAACCAAAATTATGAAACCAATTCCAATCATTTCCAAAGCGCTTGCGCTTGTTTGTGTCGGAGTCGGACTGCTTTCGTCGTTCGGCGCCTATGCCCAGCACACGGTGAAGGGCACGGTGTCCGATGAAACGGGACCTCTCCCCGGAGTGACTGTCCTTCAGGCGGGTACCACAAACGGTACCGTCACTGACGTTGACGGCAAGTTCTCCATCAATGTTCCCGAAGGCGCAGTCCTTCAGGTATCTTTTGTCGGCTACAAGACAGAACAGATAACTGTCGGCAAGCAGACTGTCTACACCATCGTCCTTTCAGACGACACCACTATGCTCGACGAGGTTGTGGTCACCGGTTACGGCGGAACACAGCGCAGGGCCAAGGTTACCAACTCAATTGCGAAAGTTGACGAGAAGGTGTTCCAGGTCGGTTCATTCACAAACCCCGGTTCCGCCCTTGCCGGTGCGGTTTCCGGCTTCCGCGTAGTGCAGAGTTCAGGTAACCCCAACGCTATGCCTACCATCACCCTTCGAGGCGGTACCAACTTCGACGGCACTTCCAATGCCCCTCTCGTGATAGTCGACGGCCAGCTCCGTGACTCTATGGAGGACATCAACCCCGAGGATATCGAATCGATGGACGTCCTCAAGGATGCGGGCGCAACCGCCATCTACGGTGCCCGCGCCTCCAACGGCGTAGTGCTCATCACCACAAAGACCGGTAAGGAAGGCCACAGGGAAATCAATTTCAAGGCCAAGGTCGGTATGAACTATTTCTATCTTCCCTGGGAAATGTGCGACGCCCGCGACTACATCTATTGGATGCGCAAGGCCTACAATGAATCCCATTGGGCAAACGCCTCCACCCTCAGCGCCGTGAACGCATACGGTACGGGGGCCACTGAAATCACTCCTTCGACCCAGTTCAACATTCTCCGCAAGACCAACGAGAACGCATTCCTTCTCCAGAAGGGCTGGGAGGAAATGATTGACCCTGTCGACGGAAAGACGGCCATCATCTTCAAGAACACAAGGCCTTCGGACTACAACATCAACACTCCTTCCGTTTCCCAGGACTACAACGTGAATATGTCCGGCGGCAATGAAAAGGGCTCTTACTACGCCGGCTTGGGATACAATTCCTCCGACGGTCTTGCCCGTACCACCTACTACAACCGTCTGAGCTTCATATTCAACGGTTCCTACAAGATTACTGACTGGCTGACTTCAAAGTCAAGCGTCAACTTCTCCCGTTCAAAGTACCGTTCCCTTACAGGTACTCAGGGAAGTGAGAACAGCTACTTCGGCCGTATAATGTCAACGCCGCCCACTGTCCGCTTCGAGGATGAGGAGGGCCATATGCTGCTTGGAAACTCCACCGGCGACGGTAACCAGAACTTCCAGAACGACAAGTTCTTCCGCGACAACGAGAATCTCAAGGCAACTTTCAATCAGGCATTCTCGGCAAGAATAACAGATTATCTCACGTTCAACGTCAGCGGCAACTGGTACTACAACCAGAACTATAACGAGTCATTCAACAAGGACTTCCAGACCAACCAGGCCGGCACGTCTTTCAACAGGACCCGTTCCACCTCGGGAGTGTTCCAGCACTATTTCACCCAGACCTACAACGCAACACTCCAGTTCTCCAAGGAGATAGCGGCCGGGCATAACCTGGACGCCATGGTAGGTTACGAGTTCTATGACAGAAGTTTCAAGGGTATGTCCGCATCCGGCCAAGGCGCTCCTACCGATGACTTCAGAGATCTCGGACTAACCGACAAAGGAGAAGGAAAGAGAAGCATCGACTCAGCCCACGAGCAGTATCGCATTTCCTCATTCTTCGGACGCGTCAACTACGACTATCAGGGCAAGTACCTGATTTCCGCCACCTTCCGCGAGGACGGTTACTCGGCGCTTCTCAACAATCGCTGGGGCTTCTTCCCCGGAGTGTCTGCCGGTTGGGTGTTCGGCAAGGAAGATTTCGTGAAGAACGCCATTCCCGCGATGTCCTTCGGCAAGCTCCGCGTTTCTTACGGTATCAACGGTAACGCATCCGGAATCGGCGCCTATGACCTTCAGGGCGCGTACAGCTCAACCTCATACAACGCCAACACCGGATTCTATCTGAGCACTCTTCCCAACCCGGGTCTCCGCTGGGAAAAGACCAAGACCTTCGAGGTCGGCGCAGACGTGAGCTTCTTCCACAACAGGCTGAACGCCAACATCACCTACTACAATCGTCTTACCGACGACAAGTATGCGAACCTTTCACTGCCCCAGACAACCGGTTACTCTTCAATCAAGAGCAACAACGGTCAGTTCCGCAACCAGGGCGTCGAGATTGAACTCTCCGGCAAGATTATCAGGACCACTGATTTCCAGTGGGATTTGTCGGCCAACATCACATACAACAGGAACAAGGTTGTGAAACTCCCTGACAACGGACTTCCCAACAACCGTCAGGGCGGTACTGAGATTTACACCGGCAACGGAAACGAAACCGTGTGGGTAGGCGGTTATCAGGAAGGTCAGGAGCCCGGTGTCATCGTAGGCTACCAGTCCCTGGGACTTTTCAGGAGCGAAAGCGATTTCCCCGAGGGGTATAAAGTAGACGGTACCACCACCTACAGCGGCAAGACCCTGTATTCACCCGCTGAATGGGCAAAGCTGTCCGAGGCGGACAGGGCCAACGGAATCCTCCTCGCTCCCGGTGACCAGCACTGGAAAGACATCAACGGAGACGGTATCATCGACTCCAAGGACCAGGTCGTTCTCGGCAACTCCACTCCTCACTGGACCGGCGGTTTCAACACCACGTTCCGCTGGAAGGGAATCACCTTCTATGCCGCATTCGACTATGCTTTCGGCTACAAGATTTGTGAGAACACCCAGTCTTCACTCTCCTGGTATATGGGTTGTATGCAGGGCGCGTTCAATATGACAAAGGATGTATGGGACACTTATTCCGCTGAAAATCCCAACGGAAAATATCCCCGTTACATCTGGGCTGACCAGTTGGGCCCCAACAACTACATCAACGCCAACTCCATGTTCACCTACAACGGAGCATATCTCGGAGTCCGCGAACTCTGCCTCTCATACTCTCTTCCCAAGAAATGGATGGACGCCATCCACGCCCAGAAGATTGAGCTTTCGATTACGGGACAGAACCTCGGCTACATTACCGGCGCCTATGTAATCAATCCTACGGTCGGCGGTTCAAGCAGCTTCTCATATCCTGTTCCCCGCACTCTTCTTTTCGGAGCTAACATCACATTCTAAACCTGACAGTACAACCATCTAAAAAGCAAATATTATGAAAAAGATACAATCGATTGCTTCCGCACTTGTACTGATAGCTTCAGTATTCTCATTCCCGTCCTGCAACAAGCAGCTGGAACTCGTCCCCATCGACTACTACGGAAGCGGTTCCTTCTGGACCTCCGAAGCGCAGTTCGACGGATATATCTATTCCCTGAATATGTATCTGCGCAATCTTTGCCAGACACGCACGATGTTCCTCGGTGAATGTCGCGGAGGTCTCTACAAGGCTACCGGCGGCACGACGGACGGTTCGACCACTCTCAATATCCCCATCATCCTCTCCAATCTCAGCGCGGAGAATACGCTCAACAACTTTGCCGGTTATTACGGAGCAATCACCCAGGTCAACCTCTTCATCAAGAGGACCGAGGCGACCGAAATCCTTCCCCCGGCCAAGAAGAACTACTATCTGGGCATCGCCTACGGTATGAGGGCCTTCCTCTATTTCGACCTGTACAGGTCCTTCGGAGAAGTTCCCTACCGTACGGAAATAGAGGTGATTGAAGGTGAGACGGACCCCACGAAACTCTATATGGAGCGCTCCAGCGCCGATGATGTCATCAAGAATATCAAGGAGGACATCAAATCCTCTCTGACCAGTTTCGGCGAAGTGAAGGATTTCAATCCCTACGGACACGGCGCCAAGATTACCTGGTCAAAGGCCGCTACGGAGTATCTCGCAGGCGAGGTATATCTCTGGAACGCCAAGGTTTCCGTCAACGGCACTAAAGGAAAGCACGCTGCGGAGCCCGGAGACATCACCCAGGCCAAGACCTATTTCACCAATCTGCTCAATGACTACGGACTCAGTCTGGAAGGTGAATTCGCCGACGTGTTCTCCGTGGACAACAAGTGCGGCAACGAAGTCATCTTCGCCATACGCTATCTTGAGAACGAGGCAAGCAACCCCATCGGCGTGAACTATACTCATATGACCGACGGACGCGGCAACATTATGGGCCTGTTCAATGAGAAAGGCGAGAAATTCGGCGACCCCTTCCACCTCAACGGCGGCGGCAGCCAGTGGTATGAATACAAGAACGCCCTCTGGGAGTCGTTCGATGCTGAGGATACCCGTCGTGACGTGACCTTCGCCGCCGCGTTCACAAAGGACGAGCAGGGAACTTTGCACCTTGCCAGCACACCCGTAGGAAAGAACCTCGGGCACGTGAATGCCGCAGGCGTCCACGTCTATGACGGAGACCAGATTTACTATCGTCTTGCCGGCGTCTATCTTGCACTGGCGGAGATAGCCAACTTCGAGAATCCCGCTTCCTCCGACGTCGCGACCTACATCAACAAGGTGCGCGAGCGCGCTTACGGCGACAGCTGGAGCAATGAATTCAAGTATGTCAACAACGGAGACTTCAAGGCGAACGAAATCGCCATCCTCCGTGAGAAGGACAAGGAGTTCGTGAATGAAGGCCAGCGTTGGTGGGACCTCTGCCGTATGACCACAAAGAAGAACGGAGCCGAAACGGACCATCTTGCGTTCTGCGCGGAAGTCTGTCCTTCCGACGACCCCGCTCTTGCCAATCAGCCTGTCCTCAAGGAAAGTGAGGCATACAAGCTTCTGTGGCCTATTGACAAGACTATTCTCGGCTCAGACCCCAAACTGGTCCAGACCGTAGGCTATTGATATTGTCTTTTAGAATTGGAGGCGGGCCAAAAGGCTTTTTGGGCCCGCCTCTTTTCCGTTTGTCACTATGAATATGAAACTTTTATCCGCGGCAGTCCTGACTGCGCTCGTCTCGCTGTCGGCCTGCTCCGCCCCGTCAGCGCGTGACGGTTCCCTGTCAGTGGAACTGGCCAGGGACACAAACTTTACCGGGAGGGGAAACGCGGAAGAGCCCCTGCTGTACGTCAATCTGTCTTCCGACTCTTCTTTCGTCGTCAAGTCCGTTTCCGTGAATCTCGACGCCGATGCGGGTGATGTGGCCCTCCTTCGGATAAAGAGGGAAGGCGAGACGCTCGCGAGCGCGAAGGTCAGTCCCGGGAGGAACGGCTACAAACTGCGTTTCAAGGCCGAGGCCGACAGGAAACTTACCCTTGTCCTGTGCGCAGACATCACCCCGGCGGCGCGGGAAGGGGGCCTGGTATCCGCGGACATATTCTCTGTCAACGTTTCCGGACACGTCGTGGAGCCTGTGGCTCCTGCGCCCGGGTACAGGGAAATCCTGCTTTGCCGCAAATGTCTCTACAAGCCCGGGGACTACGGCTCCGACTATTGGCGAATCCCGGCAATACTGCAACTCTCCGACGGCACTCTTCTCACCGTCAATGACCGCAGAAACGCCTCGCAGGAGGACCTTCCAAATGAAATCGACGTGGTGAGCCGTTACAGCACGGACGGAGGCCGCAGTTGGAGCGAGCCTGTCTATATTGCAAAAAACGGCGGCAGGATGTTCGGATTCGGGGACCCCGGACTTGCCGAACTCGAGGATGGAACGGTCATCTGCACTTTCTGCGGAGGACAGCGTCTGGACAAGTCCTGTTGGGAAGACCCGCAGAGGTCATATTTCTCTGTAAGCAAAGACCACGGCAGGACCTGGAGCGAGCCGAGGGACATTACATCCTCCATATGGGGGCCGGACCCGGTCAACCCGTTCTGCAAACGATACAATTCATCCTTTTTCAGCAGCGGCAACTCTCTGGTACTGAAAAACAGTCCGCACAAGGGGAGGATGCTCGTGGCCAATGTCTGTACCTACGACAGTTGGAGAGGGCTCTGCAATCACGCGGTTTATACTGACGACGGGGGAGAAAGCTGGCACGTGTCTCAAATCGCCTTCGCGGACAAAGGAGACGAGGCCAAGATGGTGGAACTGAATGACGGCAGGATACTTATGAGCATACGTCAGAACGGCAACAGGGCTTTCACCCTGTCGGAAGACGGAGGGGAGACCTGGGGAGAGCCGGGCCGTTGGGAAGAAATCTGCACCAATGCCTGCAACGGAGACCTGATAAGATACGACGACGGCACGTTGCTTCATTCTGTCCCGAACTCTATGAAGAGGGAGAATGTCAGCGTGTTCCTCAGCTTCGACGAAGGCAGGACCTGGCCCGAGCACAAGAGCATCTGTCACGGCCCTTCCGTCTATTCGTCCCTCACCGTGCTTGCGGACGGAACCATAGGAGCATATCTCGAGGAAGACCCCACGGGAGCCTGTGAACTGTGGTATGAGAATTTTTCACTCTCCTGGCTCCGGAGACGCTAGGGTAAAACTCTTCCGGAGATTTGTTTTCCGTTTCCCAAACTTTTACTATCTTTATAGAACTATAAAACAGAATACTTATGGAAAGAATAACAGGACTCATAGACGCTCCCTTCACCCCGATGAAGCCCAACGGGGACATCAATCCGGAGCCGATTCCCGCTTATGCCTCAATGCTGGCGAGCAACGGGCTCAAGGGCGTGTTCATCAACGGTTCGTCCGGCGAGGGCTATATGCTCACCACCGACGAGCGCAAGCAGCTGGCCGAGAAATGGATGGCAAGCGTGCCTGCGGGATTCAAGGTGATAGTCCACGTGGGCAGCTGCTGTCTGCGTGAGAGCGTGGAACTCGCAAAGCACGCCGCGCAGATTGGCGCGTGGGGCATCGGCTCGATGGCGCCTCCCTTCCCCAAGATAGGACGCATCGAGGAACTGGTGAAGTATTGCGAGGCCATTGCCGCGGCGGCGCCCTCCCTGCCTTTCTATTTCTATCACATACCGGCGTTCAACGGCTGCAACCTGCCTATGTTGGACCTTCTGAAGGCTGTGGACGGCAGGATTCCCAACTTCGCCGGCATCAAGTACACCTTCGAGAGTCTCTACGAGTACAACCAGTGCAGGCTGTATGCCGGAGGCAAGTATGATATGCTCCACGGTCAGGACGAAACCTATCTCGCCAGTCTGGCGCAGGGAGGGGCGCAGGGAGGAATCTGCGGGACCACCAACTACAACGGGCGCGAGCAGGTGGCGATAGGGGAGGCCTGGGCGGCCGGAGACATTGAGAAGGCCCAGGAACTTCAGAACTTCAGCCAGGAAGTCATCAACGTAATCTGCCGTTATCGCGGCAACATAGTGGGCGGCAAGAGAATAATGAAACTCATCGGACTGGACCTCGGCCCCAACCGCGTGCCCTGGCGCAATATGACGGACGACGAGGAGGCCTCTATGAAGAAGGAACTGGAGGCCATAGGTTTCTTTGAACGTTGTAACAGACTGTAGATATGACAAACAGGAACCATTCTGCCAGACTTTTCGCCACCGCGTTTTCCCTGCCGCTGCTCTGCTGCTCCTGCGGGGAACGCCTGACACAGCTGCCGTCGCTTCCCGGCGCGGGCCTTTCGGGCCTGTATGCCGGACAGGCAGGTGAAAAACTCTACATAGCCGGCGGCTGCAACTTCCCGGACAAACCCCTGACCGAAGGCGGCGCCAAGAAGTTCTATGACGACATTCTCGTCCTTGGAGAAAAAGGATGGGAAAAGGCAGGCGTCCTGCCGGAAGCCTCCGCATACGGCGCCTATATACAGACGGAAGGCGGTATCCTCATAATGGGAGGAGCCAACGCCAATGGCACTCTGGACAAGGTCTGGCTGTTGTCAGAGGACGGGGTTGAAGAACTTCCTCCGCTCCCCAAGGCGCTTGAACAGGCCGCCTGGTGCGGTGCAGGCGACGTTATTTATCTCGCCGGTGGGCTCTCCAACGGAGAACCTTCCCTGGATGTGTTCTCCTTCACCGACGGTCAGTGGAGCGTCATAGGCGAACTGCCGCGCCCTATGGTTCAGGCCGTAGCCGTGATGTGCGGGGATGACCTCTGCATCTGGGGCGGACTGGACCCCGTTTCCGCCGAAGCGCTCACCGGAGGTTTCAGGCGCAATGCCCTGAGCGGCGAATGGTCCGGCCTCGGCGCGGACATCACCTTCACCGGCTCCGCTCCTATGGGAAACTGTGCGGCGGGAGGCTGCGACCCTGAAATTCTCACCCGAGCCCTGCGCCTTACCGGTGACGAAGTTCAGGAGTATCGTCTCCAGCCGGAGGAATATTACAGGTTCCGCGGCGAACTGCTCGTCTTCGATTCTCTCTCCTGCAGTTGGGAGAGGGTCGTAAGTTCTCCCCATCTTGCCCGCGCGGGCGCCGCTCTCGCCAATTTCAGGGGTGGAATAGTCTCGATTGGAGGAGAGACCAAGCCGGGAATACGTTCGAAGGAAGTATGGATGATTGACGGAAAATTATGAAAGAGAATACCGGATTCGCCAGGATATATCCCTGGATAGCAGTTCTCCTGCTGTGGGTGGTTGCGCTGCTCAACTATATGGACCGCCAGATGCTGTCCACTATGAGGGAAGCGATGCAGATTGACATCTCCGAACTTGAATCCGCCGTGAATTTCGGCCGGCTGATGGCCATATTCCTGTGGATTTACGGTTGCATCAGTCCTTTCGCCGGAGCCGTGGCGGACAGAATCAGCCGAAAATGGCTCATAGTGGCGTCACTGGGCGTATGGTCCACGGTGACCCTGCTTATGGGACACTGCACCACTTTCAACCAGATATACTGGCTTCGCGCCGTAATGGGCATCAGCGAGGCCCTCTACATACCCGCGGCCCTCTCGCTCATCGCCGACTACTTCACCGGCTCCGCAAGGAGTCTTGCAATCGGCATTCATATGACAGGTCTCTACATAGGCCAGGCGGTGGGAGGATTCGGCGCCAGGCTGGCGGAGACTTTCTCCTGGCAGCAGACCTTCCGCTGGTTCGGAATCATAGGAGTCCTCTACGCCGTGGTGCTTGTGTTCGCCCTGCGGGACAAGGTTCGCTCCAGAGAGGAGGAAACAGAGAAACTGAGTGTCGGGAAGGAGAGCGTATGGAAGAGCTTCGCGCTCGTGTTCTCCAACGTGGCGTTCTGGATTATCCTTTTCTTCTTCGCGTCGGTTTCCCTTCCCGGCTGGGCCACCAAGAACTGGCTTCCCACATTGTTCTCGGAGAGTCTGGGCATCCCTATGTCCCAGGCTGGGCCCGTCTCTACCATAACCATAGCGGCCTCATCCTTCCTGGGTGTGCTGCTGGGAGGCTCCCTGTCTGACAGATGGGTCAAAAAGAACCTCAGGGGCCGCATCTATACCAGTTCCATCGGTATGGCCCTGATGATTCCCGCCCTGATATTCATCGGTGTCGGTCACGGAATGGCGGCGGCCGTCTGCGCCGGCCTGTGCTTCGGCGTGGGCTACGGTATGGTGGACACCAACAATATGCCCATACTCTGCCAGTTCGTTCCGGCCAGAAACAGGGCCACGGCCTACGGCCTTATGAATATGACGGGAGTCTTTATGGGCGCAGTCATCACCAAAATGCTCGGAAAGTGGGCCGACCAGGGCAACCTGGGCCTGGGATTCGCCCTTATGGCAACGGTGGTCACGGTGGCGCTCCTTCTGCAGCTGCTCGTCCTGAAGCCGTCGTCTGACGACAGGAAATAAGAGCGCGCGGTCTATTTGACCTCGGTCATAGACTGTATGCCGTCCCGGTTGAGGTCCAGCCGGTAGCGCCTGCATTCGGTCTTGTCGCCGTACTTGTACTGCAGGATGATGTTCACGAAGTAGTCCTTGGAGCAGGGGACGGAGATTACCTTCCCCTCGCCGTCGATTTTTGACACGTTGACCTCCGGGTTGTCCATCTTCCTGAGGAACGGGCGGACCTGGAGCCGTATTATGTCATTGATTCCTTCCAGCTTGTAGTTGCTGCAGTTCTGCATCTTGGCAAGGTCCAGCTGCACCCGTTTGCGGTACAGGATGACGCTCTCGTCGATGAACCCGGACTCCGCCTTGAAGATGTGGCTCCTGTTCCTGAGTTCGCGGACGTCCTGCGGGACGTTGCCGTGACGGATGAAGTCCATACCTTCCTGCAGTTTCCCTATAACCTGTGAGCGCAGGCCTATTTTCGCCTTGTTGTCAAAGTGCTTGTCGCTGATTCTGTGCGCAAAGTAGTAGCGCATCAGTTCCTTGATTCTGTCCTTCATCATATAGCTGATAATCAACGCTATGAACAAAGGCCAGGTAAGGTTTCCGAAGTGCCGCTGGAAGGCCCAGGCCACAACCGTGGCGAACAGCATCGCAAGCCCCGCGGCAACGCTGAACAGCGCCTGCTCCAGAACGAATCCGTCCCTCTTCTTGGGAACCCTGAGGAAAAGATGGCTCTCCACGTATTTCTTCAGTACCCCGCGCCTGTGGATGTAGTTCTTGTTGCCTTCCCTGTCGTCGGGATTGACGGTGGCGAAACCGTTCTCCACGCGGATGTCGTGAATCCTCCCCAGCAGACCCAGGAATTCCTCCCGGCACAGACTCTCTATGGGGAGTGAGAAAGTGTCGGCGCAGATGACGTTGCACAGGAATTCGCAGCAGTATCTGTGGCAGTCGTTCCGCGGCAGTTTCAGGAATTCGTCCAGAATGGTCAGGGTATCGCTGATGTAGCGCCGCGTAGTCCCTGCAGGGTCCGAACCGGAATTCAGTTCATCCATTATCTTGTCCCGTTCGTCCCTGAGAGAGCTCTTGACGATTGCGCAGAAAAGCTTGAGCTGGTAATCGTAATCCCCGGGCGCGGCGTTCCTCACCGATTTCAGGGGGTATGCTTCCCCGCCGGCTACCTCGCCCAGGCTGAACCTCGGCGTAATGAGTCGGACGTTGGACTTGACACAACGGTAGAATTCCGTCTTTGTAAAAGTGGCCGGCGTCAGGTCAAGACTTCCGGGCACGAAGAACCACATCCCGACGGTGAAATCGCTTTCCTGCCCATCGGTGACGAACCCCATCTTGAACTCTATGGAGTACTGGTCGTGAATCTTGGTCTTGACTTCAATCATAGTCTAAAAGAACAATCCGGGCGTGATTCCCAGCCATTTGAGCACCGTGGCGCCCCAGACGAGAATCAGAAGCCAGGAGAAAGTCATCATTGTGATGCCGTACTTGAAGGCATCGGTCTGGCTGTAATGGTTGGTGTTGTACAGCAGAGCGGCCGGCTTGCTGTTGAAAGGCAGCACATACACGTGCTCTATGAGCATAGCCACCGGCAGGGCGATGCTCATAGCGGGGAATCCGAAGCGGGTTTCGACTCCCAGGGCGATGGGGACGAAAATCATCGTCCTTATAGTCTTGGACTGGAATACCAGCCCGGAATACATCATAACGAATGTCAGGATGACGTAGAGTACCCAGAACGGGGTGTTCGCGGTGATTCCGAGGCTGTCGAAGGCGGCGTTCACCATAGTTCCGGGAAGTCCGGTGGCGTCCAGCCCGCTGCCAAGGGTATAGGCGCCGGCGCTGAACAGCATAAGGTGCCAGGGGATGTCGACGTCGTTCCACTTCACCACTCCGATGCCGGGAATAAGGGCCAGGATGGCTCCTAACAGGGCGACGATGGTCTCGTCGATGTTGTGGAAGGTTCCCTTCGTGACCCAGAGTATGAGGACGACCATAAAGATGGAAACCGCCTTCCATTCCTCCACGGACATCCTGCCCATAGCGTCCAACTCCGCCTTCAACCTGTCAAGGCCGCCTTCAATCTGAGGCTTCTGCTCCTCCTTCTTCATAGGGAAGAACACGTATATTCCCAGAATCAGGCCCACAACCAGTATGACAAGGCTCATAGGACCCACGGCAACCAGCCATTTGGCATAACCGAAGTCGCAGCTCCCGAGGTATCCGGCTATAAGCGATATGGCCAGAAGATGGGCGCCGGAACCCGTGTAGAAGGCGTTGGCTCCGATGTTGACCTGGAAGAGGTTCTGAATCACGAGGTTGCGTCCGAAGTTGTTGCGGTTCCCTGAATGAGCCCCGTAGATGGCGCAGACCGTCATAAATATAGGCAGCATAATGGTAGCCTTGACGGTAGTGGCCGATATGAACGCGGACAGAACCAGGTTGATGACCAGGAAACTCCAGAGCACGCCCTTGGCGCTCTTTCCGAACTTGATGACAAAGGCGAGCGCCAGCCTCTTGGCGAACCTTGTCTTCACCAGCATCGAGGCAAGCACGAAGCTCAGGATGTTCAACCACATCACGGGGTGTCCCAGCTGCGCAAGGGCAGTCTTCTGACTGGTGACGTTGCAGAGCACGGTGCCCAGTATGATGAGAAGGGAAGTGAGATAATTGGGGATGGCTTCGGTCATCCACAGAATCAGTCCGGCCACGAATATGCCGAGCATAGCGTAGTTCGCGCGCAGGAACCCGGCCTGTCCCATCTCGTCCAGCCTCTTGACGGCCTTCTCCCCGAGCGTGGAAACGTCCAGGTTGTCAATGAACCCGATGCTTGAGAACCAGTATATCAGGACAAAGGCCAGTATGGCCAATGGCCCTCCGAGACGCGCCATCCAGGTCTCGAACCGGGATTTGGCCATCTTCGGCAGTTTTTCAACCTTGTAGTTGTTCATATCCAACGGGTCGAACGCCGTTGTGCCTGTACTTTGTCCTGACATACTGCTCAAAAATTAATTATTTCCAATTCTTGTAAGGGTTCTTCATAAGCATCGAGTTGAAGTAGCGGGGGTCTCCCGTGACTTCCTCCCCGAGCCACTGGGGCTTGTCGAAGGCCTCGTTCTCGTCGGTCAGTTCCACTTCGGCCACGGTAAGTCCGTCATTGTCTCCGTAGAACTCGTCGACCTCCCAGGTGTGGACCCCGTCGGTGTTCTTCACAAGATAACGGGTCTTGTCAATCACGCCGGGTTCCGCCAGGTCCAGGAGGGCCTTGACGTCATCGACAGGTATTTCCTTCTCCCATTCGAAGCGGGCCGCGCCGGAGGCGTTGCCTATGCCCTTGATGGTTATGAAACCCTTGTCGCCTTTCACGCGGATGCGCACCGTCCTTTCAGGGACGCTGCAAAGGTATCCCTGTGTGATGCGGGTCTCCTTGAATGCCTCTTTCTTGAAGCAGTCGCATTTGACCAGAAATTTCTTTTCTATTTCCTGTGCCATAGTCTATTCGTTTGCAAGAGGTTTGTCGGACATTCCGATTACACGCTTGATGGCCTGAAGGTAGTTGATGTTCTCGACACCCTCCAGCCCTACGTCGGCGATGGTCTTCTTGATGTCCTCTATTTCTGTTGATTCCGAGTTGATTGTCACCACTTTGGCGCCGTTGATGAGTACGTTGCCCACCTCGCAGATGGTGTCGTTCACCATATAGCCGAAGCGCTGCTTGTGCACGCGTACCGCCGCGAGGTCAGGATTTGCCTTGACCATAGCGATGAACTCGTCGTAAGTGTACTCGTCCTTGGTCAGGGCGGGCATCTGGACCATAAACGCGGGGAATACTTCCTTTTCCAGCACCTCGCGGCTTATGGGGAACTCTCCCTTCATCAGGGGGTTCCACTGCTCCAGTCCGTCAACGGTCCGGACGTAGGTCTTGATGTCCATCTTTCCGTTGCGGATTTTGGTGTTGTTGATGTCGTTCTTCCTGGAGATGATGTAAATCTCGTCACTCTCACGCTCCCATACCTTCTCCGGCACGGGGACGGAAAGACGGGCCATCCTCTTGTGAGCCTGGCAGAAACACTGACCGAAGCTCCTGAATTCAAAACGCGGCTTGCTCTGCTCGCCAATCTTCATTTCTTCCTTTGCCATAGTCTTTTATACAATATTGATGGTTATATGTGTTTTACTCCTGCTCTATTTCGCCGGTCTTCTCGCCGTTGGCTGCGCCGCAAGTGGGCGCTGCGTAGGCCCAGTCTCCGGTCCCGTCAGGGACGCGGCTGAAGGATGCGTCGGTGTTCTCCGGAAGTTTGGTTTCTCCCCAGCCTGCGCCTTCCTGTCCGCGCTGGAAAGTGTCCGCAACGTTGCCGTCGGGGTCCTTCAGGACTATCAGAACACTCTTCTTTGCGGAGATTCCGCTCGTGAATACGGGAGCTCCGTCGGGGATGTCGCTTGCCGAATTGCTGTATATTACTATTTGTTTGCCGGCGATAATCCTGCTTCCGGACCCTCCGGTCCAGATGGCTTCGTCTCCACCGTCCTTGTACAGGGTGTATCCTGCCAGTGATATGCTGCCCATAGTTCCCGTGTTGAAGAGTTCTATGTACTTGTCGTTGCCGTTTATCTCGTTGAGGACAACAATTCCGTCGCAGTGCTCTATTTCACCGGTCTTCCCGCCGTTGGCTGCGCCGGGAGTGGAGGTGGCGTAGGCCCAGTCTCCGGTTCCGTCGGGTACGCGGCTGAATGACGCTCCCGTGTTCTCCGGAAGTGTGACTTCTCCCCAGCCTGCGCCTTCCTCTCCGCGTTGGAAAGTGTCCGCAACGTTACCCTCCGGGTCCTTCAGGATTATCAGTACGTTTTTCTTGGCGGATATGCCTCCATCGAACATTGGCGCACCCACAGGGACACCTGATGCCTTTTTGCTGTATATTGCTATATGCCCGTCAACTGCGATTATCTTTCCTTTGGGACCTGTCCATACGGTCTGGCCGTCCTTTTCCAGTGTCCAGCCTTCCATATCGCCGGATGCGCTTCCGGTGTTTGCTATTTCTATGAACTTGGTGTTGCCGTCAATCTCGTTGAGGACTATCTTGGCTTCGCCTTCCTCGCCCTCGACTACACCCTTGGCGTTGGTGTCGCCCATTGAACCTGTGGAGAATACAACCCATTCCACTCCTCCGTCAGTGCGAAGTCCCCAGGTCTTGCCCGTGAGGTCCAGCTTGGCTGAATTGTCGGCCTTGTGTACGCTGCCCTTTTCTGAAATGAGTTCCAAGGTGAATCCCTTGGTCTCGGACATTCCGAAGATGGGACCCGCAGTTCCGTCGCTCTTGACTGGAATGACTATGAATCCCTTGGATGCAATCTTGAATCCCTCGGCGGGCACAACCCATTCGTCCGTTCCGTCCTTGACAATCTTGAGGTTGGCGAGGTCGAGTTCGGAGTCCGTGGCATTGTAGAGTTCGAACGCCTTGTTCGTCGCGTCACATTCGTTGATGAAAAGCTGACCTGCCTCAATCTGGGAACCTGTGGTGGGCTCTTCGGGCTCCTCCGGCTGGTCTCCTCCGACAAGTCCTTCCACAGCTTCGGTGCCTTCAACGTTGACGGCGCCGGGAGTTCCTTCGGCAAAGTACCACTTTCCGTCGGCGTTGCGGCTGTATGATGCGGGCGCAGCCTTCTTGAAATCCTTGAGATTGAAGTCGTCGATGTTGGCTCCGCTGGGGTCCAGAATCTGCACCCTGACCGCCTTGCCTGCTGAAAGTCCGCTGTCGAACAGGAGTTCCTCAGGCCAGCCTGCGGGTATCTTGTCCAACTTCTCCGAACTGTAGAGCACGATGAACTGTCCGGGAGCAATCACTGAACCGGCAGGCATCGGCACCGTCTCGCGGGGCCAGTTCCTGCTGCCGTCCTTCTCAATGTAAACTCCGTCCAGGGGAATGGTCTCGCTTCCCTTGTTGAAGAGCTCGATATATTTGTCGTTGCCGTTGAGCTCACTGAGGATGAGACCTTTATAGTTGACGGGAGTGGCTCCCACAACATATTTTATAATCTGCGACTTGACGGAAGACGACTCCGTGAAAGCCTCCACGTAGTAGCTGACCTCGGTTTCGAGGGGCTGGGCCGGAATGGTGCCCACCCAGGCGCCTTTCTCCGAAGCCATTGCCACGGTGGTGCCTGCGGAACGTGAGGCGGTGCTCCACACAAGGTTGACTTCCTTGAGGGGGACGAGTGAGGATACCTTCGCGGTCACCTTGACCGCATCGTTGGCCGTGTAGGCTACCGTATTCTTGACCTCGTCGATGGTAGCTCCGCCGAATACCTTGTCCTTGACGCAGGATGTCGCGAAAAGCGTCAGAGCCGCGAGCGCAAGTGTAAATATCTTTTTCATAATGTTAGTGTAAGTTAAAGTGTTACATTAGAATGCCACCTGGAAACGCATAGAAATCATAGAGTAGTCAACTCCGCCCTGTCCGTCGGGCTCGACGGCCTTGGTGAAATCCTTGGTAGGCTTGCCGGACGCGTCGGTGCCGATGTAAAGCTTGCCCTTGCCGTTGGCATAGCGGTCATTGTTGTTGTACTGGTAGTTGAGCACGAGTTTCACGTGCTTGCTTGGATAGTAGTTTATACCCACTGAATATGCGTCGCAGGCTCCTCCGAAGAAGTTTGCGGTGTTCAGGTCTGCGTTTTCATAACGGAGGCAGAGTTCCAGGTCGCCCCATTTCCTGCCGGGGTCTATGCGGGTGGGCTTTGCGCCGTCAGCGTCGTAGTTCTGGGTGCCGCCGAACAGCAGATAGGATGCCTGAGCATACCATCCCTTGACCCACTGGGGTCCGAGAGGGTTCTTGGCCTGGTCAAGGAATGCTCCGCGGGCCATATAGGCGCTCTCGAAACGCAGGCCCCTGTACAGGAACGCGAGTTCCGCAGTCCAGGCAAGTTCGTGGTCGAGGCCTGAAATGGCGTCCGTGTCAAGATATTTCTTCCTGTTGATGTTGGTGGTGTTGCGGGTGCTGTAGCGGGCTACCGCATAACCGTCCGTACCGGTGAGCTTGGGTTGCCTGTAGGAGAATGCCCCGCCTATGTGAAGCATTGCGTCCTTCGACTTGTAGAGGGGACGGAAAGCAATCTTGCCGGTGTAGGAGAGTCCTTCGTTGTAACCGTTGTCCTTGTTGTTGTCCTCCATTGCGGTCTGCTCCTCGGAACCCTTGAGTTCGGGACCGAACACTCCTGCTGAAACCCAGAACCAGTCCTTCGAGTATCTGGCGTTGATTCCCAGATGTCGTGAAGGAGAGACGGCGTTGACAATCATAGGCCTTTCCATAAACATAAGGTAACGTGAGGTGGTGTTTCTCTGAATAGAGAAAGACTCCTTGAAGTTACCGGCCTTGATTTCAAGGCCTTCGACGCCGGTGAAGGCAAGGATGGCGTCCTTGATTTCACAGATTCCGCTGGACCAGTCGGTGTCGAATTCTCCGTACCAGTTCTTGTCCAATTGGGCCTTGACCGCAAAACGGGCCCTGCGTATGCTGGCTCCGTTGCCTATGTGGTCGGCATAGGAAGGCGCTCCGAAGAATACGGCCGCGTCGCCCTGTACGCGCACGTCGAACCACATCTTATAGTTGAGTTTCTTGGCCTGGAACACAAGTATTCCGTCCTGGATGGCGGCTTCCGCCGGAGTGGAAACTACCTGCTGGCCATACTGATTGGTCTCAATTCCGGCGTTGTCGGCAATCTGAGCCGAAACCGGAAGCGCGAATGCAATCGCGGCAGCAATCAACAATGTTTTTTTCATAAAATTAAGATTTGAGTTTGTGTGTTATTATATGTTTTTGATGAAATCCGTCAGATTCTGGTGACGTTCCAGCCCCATTTTCCCGCGGAGGCGGTGTCTCTCCACCTCCACGCTCTTCTCCGATATGTTGAGCACCCCGGCTATCTGCCTGGTGTTGAATTCCAGGCGGAGAAGCGTCGCGAGTTTGCGCTCCTGCGCGGTGAGTCTGGGATACTTGGCGGTCAGCCTGAGTTCGAACTCGCGGTTTGACATATCGCCTTCCTTGGGAAGGGTGATGACGCCGTCCTCTGTCCTGTGCCCGCGGAATATGTTTTTCAGCCATTTGAAACTCAGTGATGCGGATTGCTGCCGTATGGACATTACGGACAGCTGGTCCGCCACTTTCACCGCGAGGGCCGCCAGCTCCTCTATGTGCAGCGCGAAGTAGCGCAGGTGCACCTTCTCGCTGAGTTTCAGGGAAATCATATCGTGGAAGACACGGCGCTTGAGGTCCTTGGCCTGGCGGTCCGTCTCCTTCTGGTAGAAGTATATGCGCCTAACCTTGCCCTGAGTGGTCTCGGGGGAGTGGAAATAGGCTTTGGCGGCGGGAATTATGTTGGCGACGGCCTGGGATGACAGGTCCGTGAGCTTGATGAAATCCGAATTGAGTTCCGAGGGTATGGAAGGGCGCTCTATCTCGAACTGGAACAGGTTGTTGTTCAGGGTCAGGATGATGCGGCTCATATATTCGAGGAGCCGCAGGGTGTCTCCTCTTACGGAAGGGTTGCTGGTCCTTCGGTACAGTGTCATCTCGAGTTCGCGCGCAAGAGTCGCGGCGTCGTTCTCGAGTTTCGCCATACTGAGGATGTTGCCTCCGAGGGCCGCGCTGTCCCTGTGGAGGTAGTTCCTGACTCCATCCACGAACACTGCAAGGGACTGTTCCATAAGTTCCAGGTATTTTCCGAGTCCCGCAGTGATTTCAGCGTGTGAACCCTTGTTCGCCATATCCTTCATCACCGTTGCTATACAAAGTTATTAAATAAATATGTATTGTTTAACCATAAATCCTAAAAAAATCTTGTATGTTATGTGAATGTTATGTTATTAAAAATAAGTAAACCGCTGAAAATAAGTTATTTTACAATTCTATGTTAAGTAGATGAGTTAATGTTAAGTATTTGCACTTATCTAAAAGTAAAGTTGTAAAGTTGGCTTAAATATCTTATAACAATAATGTTTCCCCGATGGTGTTTCTGCATCAAAACATAGCATTTGTGCATAAAACCTGTCATTTGACCCTGAAAAATGTCGTTTTGTCCTCCCGATTTGTTATATTTGTTTGTTTTACCCGGCCGTTTTTGCGGAACCGTCGCGCCTCCAGTTATGTGACAGGCGACGGCGAAGCCGTCCGGGGCGCTCCTCAAACATTATTTCAGTATGAAAATAGCAGTCGCCGGTACCGGCTATGTCGGGCTTTCCCTCTCCACTCTTCTTGCAATCCACAACGAAGTCACAGTCGTCGATGTCATCAAGGAGAAGACAGATATGGTCAACAAGGGCATTTCCCCCATTCAGGACGTTGACATACAGCGTTATCTTTCTGATTCCCGTTCTGGACTTCGCCCTCTGCATCTCACCGCAACCCTCGATGCCGCGAAAGCCTATTCCGACGCTCAAATAGTGCTGATAGCCACCCCGACCAATTACGACTCCCAGCGCAATTTCTTCGACACTTCGCACGTGGAAGAGGTTCTGGAGCAGGTTCTGGACTGCAATCCTTCAGCTCTTGTAGTCATCAAGTCAACAGTTCCCGTGGGGTACACTACTTCAATTAAGGCCAGATACGGCTCCGACCCCAGGCTTGGCGGCAGGCCTCTCAGACTGCTTTTCTCTCCGGAATTCCTTCGGGAGAGCCGAGCCCTGTATGACAATCTTCACCCCAGCCGCATAATTGTCGGAATTCCCGGTCATTCATCCGGGCCCGCGGAGGACTCGGACCAGGCGTCGGGCTCCAATCCCGCATCGGGCTCTGCCAATGCATCAGGCTCCGCCCTTGAGGATGCGCGCCTCTTCGCCTCCCTTCTTCAGCAGGGCGCTGAAACAAAGGATGTTCCCGTGCTGACAATGGGCTCGTCCGAAGCCGAGGCGGTGAAACTCTTCGCAAACACATATCTCGCCCTGAGAGTCAGTTACTTCAACGAACTCGACACCTATGCCGAACTCAAGGGCCTGGATACCCGTTCCATCATCGACGGCATAGGGCTGGACCCCAGAATAGGGACTCATTACAACAATCCCAGTTTCGGCTACGGAGGCTACTGCCTGCCCAAGGATACAAAACAGCTGCTGGCCAACTTCGCCGACGTGCCGGAGAATATGATTTCCGCAATAGTGCAGAGCAACCGCACCCGCAAGGATTTCATAGCGGACCAGGTGCTGCGCAAGGCGGGGTACTACAGTTATTCGGGAACCACGCAGTGGGACGCTTCCAGGGAGGGTCCGGTGACGGTTGGCGTGTTCCGCCTGACTATGAAGACGAATTCGGACAATTTCCGTCAGAGTTCCATCCAGGGCGTGATGAAGCGTATCAAGGCCAAGGGCGCGCAGGTCATAGTTTACGAGCCGACGCTCAGTGACGGGGAACTGTTCTTCGGAAGCCGGGTGGTCAACGACCTCGACGAGTTCAAGCGCCTGAGCAGGGCCATCCTGGCAAACAGATACGATTCCTGCCTGGACGACGTCCGGGACAAGGTATATACAAGAGACATATTCAAGCGGGACTGAACCGCAGGACAGCACAATGAGCAAAAGAACAATCGTCATTACCGGGGGAGCCGGTTTCATCGGCAGTCACGTAGTGAGGCTGATGGTCAACAAATATCCGGATTATCGGATAATCAACCTGGACAAACTGACCTACGCGGGCAACCTCGCCAACCTCAAGGATATAGAGGACAGGCCCAACTACCGTTTCGTCAAGGCGGACATATGCGACTTCGACACGGTTCTCTCCCTCTTGAGGGAGGAGAAGGTGGACGGCATCATCCATCTCGCTGCCGAGACCCACGTTGACAGGAGCATCACGGACCCTTTTTCCTTCGCGCAGACCAACCTGATGGGTACGCTCAGCCTGCTCCAGGCCGCAAGAATCTACTGGCAGGATGAGAACCCGCTGGACTCCGACCCGACCCTGAGGGACAGCCGGCTTTTCTATCACATCAGCACTGACGAGGTGTACGGCGCCCTGGAAATCACGCATCCGGAGGGAATCGAGCCTCCTTTCAGCACAAAGGCAAGTTCCGGAGCGCATCATCTGGCCTACGGGACAGACTTCTTCACGGAGGACCTGGGTTACAGGCCCCACTCGCCGTACAGCGCGGCGAAGGCGGGTTCGGACCACTTCGTCCGTTCGTTCCACGACACCTACGGTCTTCCCACCCTGGTGACCAACTGTTCCAACAACTACGGGCCATACCAGTTCCCTGAGAAACTTATTCCTCTGTTTATCAACAACATAGTGCATCGCAAGCCGCTTCCTGTCTACGGTCAGGGTTTGAATGTGAGGGACTGGCTCTACGTGGAGGACCACGCCCGCGCCATCGACCTGATTTTCCACAAGGGACGCCCCGGGCAGACCTACAACATAGGCGGTTTCAACGAATGGCGGAACATAGACCTCATAAGGCTCCTGATTTGCACGGTTGACAGGATGCTGGGCCGCGGCGAGGGGGAAGACCTCGCTCTGATAAGTTTTGTCAGGGACCGCGCCGGGCACGACCTGCGCTATGCCATAGACTCCAGCAAACTGCAGCGCGAACTCGGTTGGGAGCCGTCCCTTCAGTTCGAGGAGGGGATAGAACGGACGGTACGCTGGTACCTCGACAACAGCGAATGGCTCGAGGCCGTCACTTCCGGGGATTATCAGGAATATTACAGGAAAATGTACTCTGACAGAAAATAAACTCTTGACAATGAAAGGCATAGTGCTTGCCGGAGGTTCCGGCACCAGACTTTATCCCATCACCAGGGGAGTCAGCAAACAGCTTCTTCCCGTTTATGACAAACCGATGATTTACTATCCCCTGAGCGTGCTGATGCTCGCGGGCATAAGGGAGATTCTCATTATCAGCACTCCGCAGGACCTGCCTGCGTTCCGCCGGCTCCTGGGGGACGGTTCGGACTACGGGCTGAGGCTCGAATATGCGGAGCAGCCCTCTCCCGACGGTCTGGCTCAGGCCTTCCTGATTGGCAGGGACTTCATCGGGGATGACTCTGTGTGCCTTGTGCTCGGGGACAACATCTTCTACGGCGCGGGGTTCACCGAAATGCTGCAGGAGGCGGTCAGAAGCGCCGGGGAAGACTCCCGGGCGACCATCTTCGGCTACAGGGTGAGCAACCCCGAGCGCTACGGAGTGGCGGAAATGGATGCAGACGGCAACTGTCTCAGCATAGAGGAGAAACCCGCGCGGCCCAAGAGCAATTATGCCGTGGTGGGACTCTATTTCTATCCCAACAGGGTTGTAAAGGTGGCGGGGGAAGTCAAGCCTTCCGCCCGCGGAGAACTGGAAATCACCAGCGTCAACCAACGCTTCCTTGAGGACGGGCAACTCCGCGTGCAGCCTCTGGGACGCGGATTCGCCTGGCTGGACACGGGCACTCACGACTCCCTGTCGGAAGCCTCCAACTATGTGGAAGTCATAGAAAAACGTCAGGGACTTATGATTTCCTGCCTGGAAGGGATTGCCTACGAAAAAGGCTGGATAGACAGGAAAAAGCTTCTGGAACTCGCCCGCCCGATGTCCCAGAACCAGTACGGTCAGTACCTGATAAAACTTGCAGGGGAATAAGGTGTTTCAACAATGATTTATGGAGCAATACTGGCAGGAGGGATAGGAAAAAGAATCGAACGGACCTCCATTCCCAAGCAGTTCATATCCGTAAACGGAGTGGCCATTATCATCTATTCTGTCCGGAAGTTTCTGGAAAACAAACGGATGGATGTCATATACGTTGCCGTTAACGATGACTGGATAAAATATGCTGAAAAGTTGTTCGAGTACAATTTTTCCCGTGAGCAGTTGAACCGTCTGCGGATAGTGCCTGGCGGCAGGGAGAGACTTGATTCATTCACGAATATTCTGGATGACATTATGGAGCGCCCCGGGTATTCTGCCGAAGACATCATCATCTGTCACGACTCTGTCCGTCCGTTTGTGACCCGCCAGATGATTGATGACTGCATTGATGCAACTTATTCCAATGGAACGGCCCTTACCGTAGTCCCGGTGAATGATACCGTATTCACGTCTCCCAATGGGGATTTTCTGGAGGGCACAACAGACAGGAGCACGCTTTTCAACGGTCAGACTCCGTCGGGTTTCAACATCAGGCTGCTTAGCGATACAATCAGTCAGTTCACAGAAGAACAGAAGCGGAAGATTACCGGAACCACCCAGCTTATGCTGATGTCGGGCCACAAAGTTAAGATTGTCGCCGGACGGACTTCCAATTTCAAAATCACTACAGACAATGACCTGGACGTGGCTGAGAAGGTTATCAAATCTGATGCACCGAAACACGGTGTCCAGTTGCTTGACTGCACGCTCAGGGATGGCGGAATTGTAATCGATTTCAATTTCGGCCTGGAAAGAATGCTCAAAATCAAATCTTGTCTGGAAGACTCCGGCGTGGACTATATTGAAACCGGATATATTGACGGCAGGAAAGGCTCTCCGAAAGAACGGAGTTGCTTTGACAATGAACAGAGCATTGCGGAAACCTTGTTGTGCCGGGGGAAATGCAGGAATGTCAGCTATTTGGGTATGATAGACTATGGCACATTCAATTTGGATGACCTCAATCCGAGAAACGGGGCTGGAATAGACGGAATCCGGTTCGCTTTTCACAAGGAAAATTTAAGGGACGCTTTGTCAGGGGCAAAAACCATCATCCGCAAGGGATATGACCTGTATGTCCAGCCTATGGTGGTTTCCCGCTATAATGACGAAGAGTTCAGGGAATTGATAGCAATCTGCAATGATGAGCTGCCTCAGGCGCGCTCGTTTTACATTGTTGACAGTTTCGGTCAGCTGGACAGTATGATGCTCTTGAGAAAATTGGAAATTGCAGACCAATATGTCTCTGACAATATGAAGATTGGTTTTCACGCCCATAACAACCGGCAGATGGCTTTTTCCAATGCTCTTGCGGCTTTGAGGGCCCCGTCAAGGCACGACCTGATAATTGACTCCTGCATAATGGGAATGGGAAAAGGTGCCGGTAACTTATGCACGGAACTGATTATGCCTGAATTGATTGCAGAAGGGAAACCATACAATACTGAGCCCATATACGGGCAGATTGGAGAATACTTCACCGAAGTTCAAAAAACCAATCCCTGGGGATATAATTTCGATTATTACCTTTCTTCAATCTACAGTTGCACCCCAAGTTACATAAAACTGTTCAAGCAGGATGAAAGGGTGACGACAGATGTGCTTATCCGTCTTCTTGAAAATATTCCCGAAGAGAAAAAATCGGCCTGTGACCGACTCTTTGCACAAAAATATCTGGAATCTTTCTTCAGTCAAAATGATGTCAGCTAGCAAGAAAGTATATTCTATCTTCAACGATATCCCCCAGTCTTCTTACGCCCCCCTGTATGAAGCCGGTTACGAGGTCCACATACTCCCTGTAGGACACGAGCGGCCCTCCGGAGAAGCGCTGAAACGTATCCTTGAAGAATATGACATAGTCTTCATCGGCACTTCCCAAGTTATAACGGAGCCGATGCTTGCCGATATCGAATCGGTAAAATTCATAGCGACCCTTTCAAGCGGGACAGACCATATCCACGTCCCCGCTAACAAGAGTTCTCTCATCCGGATTGTCAATGCGCCTTTGGCCAATCGGGTCTCTGTGGCCGAACACTGTTTCGGCTTGATACTGAATCTGGCCAAGGGAATTGTCGACGGAAGATATGTCTCCTGTGAAGGGAAGCAAAAAGGGAGTATGCAGAAAAAGCCGGTTGATTTATTCGGCTCCACCATTGGGGTTGTAGGCGCTGGCGGAATTGCGTGCGAAGTCCTGTCTTTTGCGGAAGCTTTCGGGATGAAGAGGCTTTGCTGGACCTTTCATCCGGAACGGCATAAACCATTAAGTGAAGATGGCGTTCAATTTGTTTCCTTGGAGGAATTGATGAAGACATCGGACGTCGTTGCCATAAGCATACCTCACACACGAGAAACCCGGGGGATGCTGAATCGACCGTTGCTTTCCCATCTGAAAGATGACAGCATATTCGTCTCCACATCCAGGATTGAAATCTTCGATGCTCCTTACCTGTTTGAGAAAGCGTCATCTTGTCCGACATTCGGACTGGCACTGGATGTCGATTCCAAAGAAGCGTATGGAATGTGGAATTTATCCCAAAGAAATGTCATAGTGACACCACATATTGCAGGAGGAACCGTTCAATCAAGAATCCGCTTGTTTGATGAATGTTGCAGGAACTTGATACATACGGCACAGCAGTAAAAAGAATTTCCTACTTGGATTATTCCAGAGTGTTCGTGGCATTCCTGGTATGTTACGGGCATATGGAGTCCTACGGCGTTGTATTTCCCCGAATGTTCATATATGGGTTCCATATGCCGTTCTTCTTTATGGTGAGCGGGATATTGCACAAGTTCAACGGGAGGGTTCAAATAGGAAAATACTTCAGGAGGTTGTTCGTCCCCTTTCTGTTTTTCAACCTGATATCACTGTGCATTGTCCCTCTGCTGCAGTATCTTGGAATTATTACTCTTGGAAACAACTTGCCCGGTTTTAACGAGGCGGTCGGCCTGTTTGACACCTACAAAGTTTATTTTGTCTCCACTTTTCAGAAATTCGTTCATTCAAGGACAATGGCTTGCGGACCTATGTGGTTCGTCCTTGCCTTGTTCTATTGCAAAGTTCTGGCAGACTTGTGGGAAAACAACAAGATAATGATTTCCATTGTCTGGCTGGCGCTGTTTGTTTTCTGCTGTCTGTGTCGTAGGGGTTGGTATTTTATGATTCCCCAGGCGGTTATGGCATTCCCCGTGTATTTGTTCGGCGCAAAGGCAAGAGATATGATACATAAAATTGCCTGCTCACGGTTCTCATTGGCTTTGGCCGTGATTTGTCTGGCTATTTTTTCCCTGTCAGTTTCATTCAATGGAAAAGCTACTGTCGCAGGGGTGATTTTTGGCTCAAATCACTCTTCTGTCATCTCGGTTCCGTTATTCTACATCAATGCGTTTCTCGGTTCTCTGTCAGTGATTTGCCTCTTCTCAAAATTGCCTTCAAACCGAATGGTGGAGGTCAGTGCTTGCGCGCTTCTCTCCATCTTGGGATTTCAAAACATTATTCTGGGAGTGTTCAGACATTTTATGGGTTGGGACGCAATGCCTGCGGTGATAATTGTTTCCTCCCTTGTCTGTATGCTGTTCTGTGTAGTCCTTCATAGGGCGCTCTGCAAAATATGCCCTGCTCTGGTTGGAACTTGAACTGCTCTTCCTTATGCTTGCAAGTAGAATATATCAGTTTCTCGTCAACAAGTACCGTTACTACGTAGCGCCGGTCCTGTATCGTTTCACTCTTGGCTATAAAGTGAAAAAATTGCAAGGGAAAGACTGCGTCAATGTGCTCTTTGTCCTTACGGAAATTGGGACCTGGAAGACCAGAATGCTTTATCTTGAGATGCTTGGGCATCCGAGGTTCAATCCTACGCTGGGAGTTTCCGCATCTGCAGAGAAACCCTCTTCAAAGTTGGATTTGATGGAATATCTGACTGCAAAGAAATATGACTACCTAGACCTTGACATCGATACTGAGAAGGCTTTTGCTCAAATCAGTCCGGACATCATATTCTACCAGAAACCATACAAGGTATATCAGCCGGAAATATACTTTTACAAACACAGGAGGGCTCTTTTCTGCCACGCGACATACGGTTTTCACAGTATTGATGATGCCTGGGCTGTCTGTAACCTCTTTTATAGATTCACGTGGCAGCAGTACTTTGAAAATGTCCTGACGGTCAACTCCAAATACATTGGAAAGATGTTTGACGGCAAAAAACAGGCGCTTGTTACCGGATTGCCCGTAATGGATTTGCTGTTGCAGCCCAAAGAAAAGTCAAGCGACCCGTGGAAACCATTGAACAGAAACTGCAAGCGTATTATTTATGCTCCTCATCACACAATAGCGGAGGAGCACGTCACGGGTTTTGCCATCTCGTCATTCTTGGAAACAGGTGAGATTATGCGGCAGATGATGCATAAATATGCCGACAGGATTCAATGGTGTTTCAAGCCACATCCTCTCTTGTACGCCAAACTTGTGAAAATATGGGGCAAGGAAAGGGCGGATGAATATTACAATGATTGGAAGACGGCGGAAAACTCTCAGTTTGAGGATGGCGAATATGACGCTTTGTTCAAGTACTCCAATGCTATGATTCACGACTGCTGTTCATTTACCATTGAGTACCATTATACGCATAATCCTGTGCTGTTCCTCATAAGGCAGGAGGGTTATGAGGCCAACAGAAACGAATTCGCCCGGAAAGCTTTTGATTTGCACTACAAAGGTCATACAGAAGAAGAAATAGATGGGTTCATCCGGAATGTGCTTGATGGAGTGGACCCTTTGAAAGAAGACAGGCAGGAATATTTTGACAGATATCTTCTTCCTCCAAATGGAAAATCCGCCTGTCAGAATATCATTAATGCAATTCTGGGTCAGGACGAATATTCCAAAAGGTAATTGCTTTGAAGTCTGTTAAGGAAGAAACGCTGCAAGGAGTAAAGTGGAGCGCGCTTGAGAAGGCGTCAGTTCTGGGGATTCAGTTCATCCTTGGGCTGATTATGGCTCGTCTGCTCTCTCCCGGTGACTATGGCACGGTTGGAATGCTTTCCATATTCTTCGCCATCTCTCAAACCTTCATTGACAGCGGGTTCGCAAATGCTCTCATCAGAAAACCGGACAGTTCCGAAAGCGATTATTGCACGGCTTTCTATTTCAATATCCTGGTTTCAATAGTCTGTTATTCCATACTCTTTGTCATCGCTCCATTGGTGGCGGACTTCTTCCATTCCGACATTCTGTGCCGGATACTCAGGATTCAAGCCGTCTCATTGATTTTCAATTCGCTTGTGAGTTCTCAACTGGCCAGGCTGAAGGCGGCCTTGAATTTCAAGGCTCTGGCTCTGCGGACATTTTTCGTTTCGGTCCTTTCAGGAGTATGCGGGGTGATTCTGGCGTATATAGGTTTCGGAGTATGGGCGTTGGTCGCTCAAACGGTCTTGAGCAGCCTATTCAACTGTATTTTCATTTTCGCATATTGCAGATGGCTCCCCGGCGCATCATTCAGCAGAAGTTCATTCAAATATTTGTGGAACTATGGCAGCAAGTTGATGGCTTCGGGCCTGTTGAACACTTTTTATACGAATCTTACCCCTTTGATTATCGGCCGTCACTTCACTTCCGGGGACCTTGGCTATTATTCCAGGGGAACAAGTTTCGCAAGTTATCCCGCAAGTATAGTGAAAGGAATATTGAGCAGTGTCACATTCCCGATTTTCTCCAAAATCCAGGAAGATACGGACCGCCTGGTCAGGGTTTACAGAAAATATATTTGCGTTACATCTCTTGCCATATTTTTCGGATGCACTCTTATGGCTGCCATAGGAAAACCGCTGGTCCTTCTTCTGTTGACAGAAAAATGGGAATCCTGCGTAATCTATCTCCAGATTTTCTGTTTTTCGGCAATGTTCGACCATATCTGTTCAATCAATCTCAATTTGCTGCAAGTCACAGGCAGGAGCGACTTGTTCCTGAGACTTGAGGTCATAAAGAAAGCAATAGCAATCACAATTCTGTTCGCCGCAATTCCCTTTGGTGTCATAGGGATATGCATTTCTAAAATCATCTATACCCAGATAGCAATGTTCATAAACACCCATTATACAGGGAAATTGTTCGGTTTGAGTTACCTGACGCAGGTAAAGGATTTCTCGGGATTTCTTGCGCTTTCCATCCTTTCCTGCCTTCCTGCATATCTGTTCACTTTCCTGGATTATCCGCCGGTGGTGGCACTTGCGTTCGGCTTTGTCTCGGCCCCTCTGATATATTGGCTTATGCTCAGGAAAAATCCCTATATGAAAGAGTGCCTGGGCATTATCAAGGATAAAGTTTCATTGTTGTTTTCCTCAAAACAGGGATAATTTGAACACTCCCAAAATATCTGTTATCGTACCCGTATATAAGGCGGAAGCATTTTTAAGAAAATGCCTGGATTCTGTTGTTTCACAGGATTATTCAGACTGGGAGTGCATTCTTGTTGATGACGGCTCTCCTGATTGCTCCGGAGAGATTTGTGAAGAGTATGCTGCCAAGGACTCCAGGTTCAAAGTTTTTCACAAGACGAATGGAGGGGCAAGTTCTGCAAGGAATCTCGGACTTGACAATGCCCGGGGTGAGTGGATTGTATTTCTTGATGCGGACGATTCTTTTCAAAGTGAATACTTGAAAACTATTTACAATTACATAGGAAATGCAGATTTGGCGATATGTGGGTTTAATGTTGGGGGAATGACCTTTATTCCGGATATTAATGAAGGCACGCTATTAAAATTGAGAGACTACTCGTCAAGAAAAGTTTTAATCAATGATTATTATTCCTCGACTGTTTGGGCTAAGTTGTTTAAAAGAAAATTAATTGAATCCGTCCACTTGATTTTTGATGAAAGCATATGTTTATCTGAAGATACGATATTTACACGAGAATATTTATTTCAATGCGATACGGTATGTTTGGTGCCATACACATTGTATAACTACACAGGATTCTGGGGTGGAGATAAGTCCAAATATTTGCTTTCTGAATACGAATTATGCCATTCCTTAAAATGTCAATTTGAAATTGTCGAAAAAATTAATAATAAGTTTGGGTGGGACATTCGTCATGACGGTATATTTCCCCAATTAGACAAGTTGAAAGATATATTTGCTTTGTATTCTGATGCGGATATTTATAGGCTTTATACCCAAATATATGGGTATGTGCCATTTGTTGATTTTTTGGAATCAAACCTCATTCCATTAGCCCTGAGTAATTTTTATGAGAGGATATCAGATTTTGCCGATGGAAGATATGGCGTGGCGTGTTGCATACTCAGTGAGTATCGTAAATTTTTCGCCACAGAAATTCATATCGCGCAATTGGGAACAATTAAAAAAAAGGCATTTTATTTATTAATTAAAAAAGCGCCTGTTTCTATTACTTCTTTGCTATTAGTCATACGGAAAAGATTTCATCTCTAATAATTTATATTTCTATACTTTGAGTGCAGAATTTTATTAATTTATCACTGAGTATTGGAGAATAGTGACAATTCGGATATGTCGAAGCTCTCAGTCATAATCCCAGTTTACTGTGTCGAAAAATATATTGAAAGATGTTCAAGGAGTCTATTTGAACAGACTCTTGATGATATTGAATATCTGTTCGTTAATGATTGCACTCCGGACAATTCAATGAATGTTTTGCTCAATACCCTTGAAGATTATCCGAACAGGAAAAGACAGGTGAGGATAATCAATATGGACCATAACAGCGGACAGGTTACCGTTCGTCGAAGGGGGATGCTGGAAGCAAATGGGGAATATCAAATTCATTGCGATAGTGATGATTGGGTTGAACCTGATATGTACGAGAAGATGTATCTGAAAGCCGTATCAACGGGGGCGGATATTGTCTCTTGTAATTTTGTAATAGAGAAAGAGGGACAATCCAGAATAATTCAAAACTCTGATAGTCCTGACCCTAGATTTCATATTCAATACAAGGCACACGATACCTGGTGGAGCCTTTGGTGCAGGCTAATCCGTACACGACTTATTCGGGAACATGATATATATCCCATTTCAGGTATGAATATGTGGGAGGATATGTATGTTAACCTGCGAGTATATTATTTTGCAAATCACCTTTCTCATATAGAGGAACCTCTTTATCATTATGATGTCACTCATCCTGAAAGTATTGTTTCCAGACGTATGGAGAAGGATATAATTGAACAGCAAGTTTCTTGCATAATAAACTTGGAAACATTCTTCTCAAATGTATGCTATGATGCAGGCTTTTTCTTGATATGTAAAAAATGTAGCCTGAAAAATAAATTTATTATGATGAAAGAAACTGATTTTAAGGGATTCGTCGAGTGTTTCCCTGAAGTTTTGGAGAATCCGTTTATTGACAATTGCATTGAACGGAGAATTTGGCGGGACGCCGCTAACGGTTCAAAATCTTCGTTTCAAATTTTACGACTTCATCATAAGCTTGAAGAAAAAAGAGATTCTTTTATTATCAGAATAAAACGAAGAAAGTTTTTTAGATGGATAAAAGAAAGGTTACTATAATTGTTCCTGCGTATCGGGCAGAGAGAACTATCAGAAAATGCCTTGATTCTGTTATTTCTCAGGCTTATTCTGACTGGGAGTGCATTCTTGTAAATGACGGCTCCCCTGATTGCTCAGGAGAGATTTGTGAAGAGTATGCTGCTAAGGACTCCAGATTTATAGTCTTTCACAAGGCGAACGGCGGGGCAAGTTCTGCAAGGAATCTCGGACTTGACAATGCCCGGGGTGAGTGGATTGTATTTCTTGATGCGGACGATTACATTGAGCCGTCCTTCATAGATAATTTGATTCTAAATCAAATGAAATTCAACAGTGACTTTGTCCTGTGTGGAAAGAAAACAATAGATAGGGAGGGGCATTGTATATTGGAGCGGAAGTATGACGAGAAGTTTTATGGTAAGAATGATTTTGGAATATTGCTGTCTGTAGGAAAACTCATATACCAAAAAGGTCCATGGTGCAAATTGTTCAATGCTTCAATATTGTTGAAATACAACATTCGATTTGTGGAGGGAGCCTATATCGGTGAAGACGAGATATTCCTATACACGTATATTTTGAAGTGTAACAGCGCTTCTTTCTGTTCTGGGACAGGCTATTATTATGTTCAGACTGAAGGCTCTTTGACAACGCTGGGAACTTTCCCGTATATGAATGAATTGATTAGTGAAAATGCCTTTTTTAAAGTTTCAGATGACATATTTTTCAGGTACCCGCAGTATGAATGGATAATGCGGAGGTGGACATTCTATGCAGACAGACTCCTCAACAGTATCTATATTTATCCTGAAAGTAAAAAGATTCGTCTTAATCGTGTAAGGCAGATTGACCTGAAAAGATACGTCAGATGGAAAGAGATAACTTCCTTTGGAGAGTTCGTCCTGGTATCTCTGCTGCGTTTGCACTTTTTTAATCTTTACGATTTATGCCGGCGTCTTGTATGAATGTAGTATTTTCCTCAGACAATAATTACATCAGGCATTTAGGCGTTGCTGTTTACAGTCTTCTGTCTAAGAATGACAAATGCCCGAAAATCAGGATATTCGTGATTGACAACGAGATAAGTCGGGGCAACAAGGACAAGTTGACGTCAGTTGTAGAAGTTTTCCCGAATTCAAGCATAGAGTATATCCCATTCAAGCAATGGCGTGATTCCTTGAAACTGGATATGCCTTGGAACATCTCTTTGTCATCATATGGGAGATTGTTCGTTGCAAGTATGCTTCCGAAGGACGTTGACAGAGTCCTTTATCTGGACTGTGATATGATTGTGACGCAGCCTTTGAACGACTTGTGGAATTATGACCTGAAGGGCAATGTCATAGCTGCGGTCCAGGATGCCGTGCCAGATAGATTCAAGTATGCTGTCGGACTGAGGTCGGAAGACAGGTATTTCAATGCAGGATTGCTCCTCATTGACCTGAAGAAATGGCGTGAAACAGATTGTGAACGGAAATGCCTTGATTTTATCCGGGAGCGGCAGGGGAGAGTGTTCCATCACGACCAGGGAGTCTTGAACGGAGTGTTCAGAAACAGTTTGGCCTGCCTCCCCTTGAAATTTAATGTGATGACCGTACAATATATCTTCAACAGGAGGAAAATTATGAAATATTTCTGCGAGCACACGGACTATTATGCCGCTGAAGAAATTGACGAAGCAAAACAGAATCCCGCCATTCTGCATTTCACGCCGAGTTTTACGGTCCGCCCCTGGGTCAGGGGTTGCAAGCATCCGCTGAAGAATCTCTATTGGAATTGCCTTGCCCAAACACCTTGGAAAGGCGCTGCTGCAGAAAATGACAAGTCCAAGTGGTATATCAGATTGATTGACTGGAGATACAGGTCACTTCCATTTTGATATGAAGCCCAGAATATTCATCAATATGCATTATATGGAACTGGGTGGGGCTGAAAGGGCTCTGCTCGGCCTGCTGTATGCCATTGATACGGAGAGGGTGGATGTGGATTTGTTCATAAATCAGCATACCGGGCCGTTTATGTCCTTGATTCCGGACAAGATTAATCTGCTTCCTGAAATACCGCGGTATTCTGCAATAGAGCGCCCCCTGATGGATATTCTGAGAGAAGGACACCTTATGATTTTTCTGGCCAGGTTGTGGGGGACTGCCCGTCACGGATTGTATATGAAAATCCATAGAATCAAGAATGACGGCACCGGCTCCCAATTTATATTTGACAGTGTGTCGCGTTTGCTGCCTTCGCTGCATTATTTGGGTGAGTATGACCTTGCAATCAGTTTTCTGGACCCTCCCCACATAGTTCAGGACAAGGTGCTGGCAAAGAAAAAGATTGAATGGATTCACACTGATTTCAGTGGAAAGGTGTTCAGTTATGACCCGCGTGTCACATTCAGGCGCTGGGCCGCGAACGATGGGATAGTTTCCATCTCCGATGATGTGACCAGGTCATTCGTCTCCGCGTTCCCTTCCTTGGCAGGGAAAATCATAAAAATAGAGAACATCATTCCGGCTTCATTGGTAAAGTCTCAGGCAGCAACAGGCGAACCTGCAGAGTACTCGGAAATGGGTAGAGACATTTTCAGGATATGTTCTGTGGGAAGATTGTGCTATCAGAAGAATTTTGATAACGTCCCTGCAATCGCTTCAATCCTGAAGACCCGTGGGTTGAAGTTCAAATGGTGGATAGTTGGTCCGGGAGATGTGGAATCATATAATGCACTTGCTGAAAGATATGGAGTGGCGGATTGTGTCGTATTCCTGGGGCCTCGTGAGAACCCCTATCCTTATATGCTTCATTGTGACCTGTACGTTCAACCTTCAAGATTAGAGGGCAAGGCAATTACCGTCCAGGAAGCCCAGATGCTTGGAAGGGCAGTTCTGATTACAAATTTCCCGACTTCGGGCTCTCAGTTAAAGGATGGAGAGGACGGTGTTGTTTGCGGAATGGATAATGCATCGATTGCACAGGCGATAGCGTCTCTGGCCTGTGACTGTGGAAAGCGGAAACGGTTGGGGGAAAATGCGGAGAAAATGCACCTTGGAAATACTGAAGAAGTGGAAAAAATCTATGACTTGATATGATGAAGAAACGTATATACTACCTTGACGTATTGCGGGTCCTGGCTTGCCTGATGGTGATAGCGATGCACGCGCCGTTGCCGGGTGTCGGGCATACGGGCAATTTTTTGTGTGCCGAAGGTCTTTTCTGCGTGCCGTGCATAGGTCTTTTCTTTATGATAAGCGGAGCGTTGCTGCTTCCTGTTCAAGAGACGGGTGTTTCGTTTGTCAAAAAGAGGCTGGCAAAGGTGGTTTTTCCCTTGTTGGTGTGGATATGCGTGGGAATAGTCATTGAGGCTCTTCAGAAAGGGACCCCGGAGCCTGCTGCTCTGCTCAGGACGATATTCTCCATTCCCTTTTCCGTACAGGGCTCCGGCATCCTTTGGTTTGTATATCCTTTGATAGGGCTATACCTGCTTGCTCCCATTATCAGCCCCTGGCTTGAGAAAGCAGGTCGGACGGAACTGAAACTGTTTCTGTTGTTATGGGCGGTTTCACTGTGTTTCCCGTACCTGAAAGACATACTTGACATTGAGACGTCAAAAAAAGGGATATTATACTATTTCTCCGGTTACCTTGGTTACTTCGTGCTGGGCTATTATTTACACAACTTCGGCAGGGCAAAGACCTGGATTGCCATTGCTCTGTTGCCAATACCTTTCGTTGTGGGCGCTCTGTTCAAATATTGGGGATTACACCTCTCCGTTTCATATCATTTCGGATATCTGAGCCTGGTCGGAGCAATGATGAGCTGGTCCTGGTTTACAATTGTGAGAAATCTATCCCAAAGAATTGACGGTCTGAATCCGGGCGCTTTGTCAGTATTACAACATTTTTCCACGTGCTGCTTCGGGATATACCTGATTCACATTTACGTGATGCGCCCGTTCCTATGGGACGTCTGCCACATATCCCTGCTTGGCCGATGGTCGTCACTGCTCGTCAGTTTTTTCGGCACCCTGCTCATAAGTTACGGCCTGACGGTCCTATTCAGCAAACTGCCTTTCGGCAAATATATTGTCGGGTTCAGCTCACGCAGATAGGATGATACCCAAAGTCATACATTATTGCTGGTTCGGCGGCAAGCCTCTTCCCAAAAGCGCATTGAGATGCATTGCGTCCTGGAAGAAGCATCTTCCCGGTTATGAAATCAGGGAGTGGAACGAATCGAACTTCGACGTGGATGCCGTCCGTTATACAAGGGAAGCATATGACGCCAGGAAATACGCATTCGTCAGCGACTATGCCAGATTCTGGGTAATCTACAATTTCGGAGGAATCTACTTTGACACTGACGTTGAGGTCCTGAGACCTATGGATGACATTCTGGCAAAAGGCCCGTATATGGGAAGGGAAGCCGGCTCTGTGCTCAAAAACGTATGCGGGCAGGGGGGAGATGGCCTTGCCGTGAATCCCGGGCTCGGTATGGCTGCGCCTGCCGGAATGAGGATTTTCAAGGAACTCCTGGACGGTTACGGGGAGCGCGCGTTTGTCAATGAAGACGGAAGTCTGAACACAAAGACAGTGGTTGCATATACGAGCGAGATTCTTCTTAAATACGGGTTGTCGGATTGCAATGACGACACGCAGGAGGTTGAAGGAATCCGGATTTATCCCTCGGACTATTTCTGTCCTGCTGACCATACTAAAGCCTGCATCAGGACTCTGACTCAAAATACCCGAAGCATTCATCATTATGACGCGTCCTGGACCGGGAGGAAACATTTGACGCACGTGCTCCGCCTGCTGAAGCGCTGTGTGGTGAGGATTACAGGTTGACAATGATTTCTGCAGAATATTACAATACCGTCTATCTGATTTTTGTCGCCATCCTGACCTTGGCCGTGGGGGAGAAATACTCAAGGTATGGTCATATGCGATATTGTGCAACCGGACAGGAATCCTCCATCCCGGCGATAATTCTGACGGTTGCAATGACATTGTTTATTGGTTTAAGGCCTGTTGACGGTGTCTTTATCGATATGGTAGGCTATGCAAGTCAATGGGACTATTGGAATCTTGCAACATTCAAATTTGACTGGCACGCGCAGAATATCCTGTTCGATAATTTGCGCTCTTTTATGTCCAGTGCCGGGATGCCGATAAAGTGGTTCTTCCTGCTGATTGCCGGGATTTACTTTGGAAATATGTGCACCGCCTGCCGGAAAATGTTCCCCAATGACACTCTGTTCGTCCTTTTGATGTGCCTTGCCGCATTCTCCACTTTCAGTTACGGTACGAACGGAATCAAATCCGGGGCCGCCGCATCCATTTTTCTGGTTGCGCTGGCATATCAGGACAAACTTAGGGTTGCCATCCCTATGGCGCTGATATCCTGGGGCTTTCACCATTCAATGATGATGGTTGTCATAGCATTCGTTGTGACAAGGTTCATACGCAGTCCCCGGGTTTATTATGCTTTGTGGATTGTGTCTGTGTTGCTGGCGGTGTTCCATATTACCTGGTTTCAGGAAATCTTCTCCGGGCTCTCGGACGAAGTCGGTCTGTCCTACCTGACCAATTTTGATTTCAGGGACGGTTTCCGGCTTGATTTTGTCCTATACAGCGCTATACCCGTCCTTGTAGGATATTTTTCCGTCTTCAGAAAGAACATAAAGTCCCGTTTTTATATTTCTCTCCTGAATATGTATCTGCTCACCAATACGGTATGGTTGTTATGTATGTATGCTTCATTCACCAACAGGATAGCATACCTCAGCTGGTTTATGTATCCCGTTGTGCTCATTTATCCTTTCCTTAAGGAAAACTGGGGCATAAAACAGTTCCATTCGGCAAAACTGGTGTCTTATGCGCATATGGCGTTCACGTTATTTATGGCGTTCATCTATTATAAGTAATCGCTATGCCCAAGGTCTCCGTCATAATGGGAATTTACAACTGCGCTTCAACTCTTCAGGAGGCGCTGGACTCATTGTATGCCCAGACGTTTCAGGATTTTGAAATCATCCTCTGTGAGGACGGCTCTACGGATAACACCTATGAGCTCGCGCTGAAGAATTCAATGGAACACCCCAATGTGGTTCTTCTCCGCAACGAAAGGAATCTGGGTCTGAATATTACCCTGAACAACTGTCTTGCAGTTGCAAAAGGAGAGTACATAGCCAGGATGGACGGGGATGACATATCCTTGCCTGAACGGTTTGAGAAGGAGGTTGGGTTTCTTGATGCTCACCCCGAATATGCCATTGTCAGCTGCCCTATGATTTACTTCGATGAAAGTGGAGAGTTTATGAGGGGAAAGGGAAAGGGGGAAATTGCAAAGTCGGACTTCATAAAAGGGTCTCCGATTCCCCACGCATCCTGTATGGTAAGAAAAGAAGCTTTTGATTCGGTGGGAGGCTATGGCGTTGGCAGGAGACTTCTCAGGGTTGAGGACTATCATCTGTGGTTTAAGATGTATGCTGCAGGGTTCAAGGCATTTGTGCTGTCAAAACCTTACTACGCGATGCGCGATGACAGAAATGCCATCAAACGCAGAAAATTCAGGAACAACCTGAATGAGGCTTGCGTCAGGTTTGCCGGATACAGATTGCTCGGCCTGCCTGTGTCAAGTTATGTATATGCCCTGAGGCCTATAGCAGTGGGACTTTTACCGCGTTTTGTGTATGTAAGATTGCATAGGAGAGGGAAGTGATAATGTCCAACATCTTGCTCATAGGGGGAGGCACGCAGGGACTTGCTTTTGCCGGAAGTTTGGCAAAGTCCGGACATCGCGTCTGTCTGATGTATTCAGACCGGCATAACTACGCAGATGCTTCCAGATACGTGAACCGGAAGGTTTATTGCAAGTACCCGCCCTGCAGTGAAGAGTATCTTTCGTTGCTCAGGGACACAATCAGGTCCTGGAAAATAGATGCCGTCATCCCTATGGGCGACGATGCCGCAGAAATGCTTTCCCGGAACAGGGATGAACTTATTCCGCTGGCGCGTTTCATAATGCCGGAGCACAGGGTTTTTGAGAAGGCCTACAACAAGGGTTCGCTTATGTCTTTCTGTATGGAAAACGGCTTCCCTCATCCGCGTACTTGGAATTCGTGCGAAAGGGACCTTCCATTCCCTGTTTTGATTAAGCCGGACATAACTTGTGGCGGCAGGGGAATGACACTGGTAAGGGACCTTGAAGAACTTGAAACGGCGCTTCCCGGAATCGTCAGAAAATTCGGTCCGTGCCATCTTCAGGAATATGTGCGTCAGGGTGGAGCCCAAGTGGAGTTTCAACTGTTGCTTGACGAAAAGCAGAAACTGGTGAATTCGTCCGTTATTCACAAATACCGCTGGTACCCGGAGAAAGGTGGAAGCGCCAGCTGCGCGGTCTCGGCAAGGGACGACAAAATGGTTGCTCTCCTATATGAATTGCTCAGGAAATTGGGCTGGGTGGGATTCGCTGATTTTGATACCATAGAGAATCCTGACACAGGTGAACTGCTGATTCTTGAACTGAATCCCCGTGTCCCCGCCTGCGTAAAGACTGCAATGACTGCCGGAATTGACTGGCCGAACATCATTGTTGACGCATATTTGGGACTGCCACAAAAACAATACGGATACAGGGAGGGTGAATTTCTCAGGCACCTGGGCTTTGAAGTTCTCTGGTTCATTAAATCCGCTGACAGGTTCAGGACAAAACCTGACTGGTTCAAGTTCATAGGGAAGCATATCCATTATCAGGATATGAGTGATTGGACGGACCCTGTCCCTTTCATAATAGGGACCTTGAAAAATATCAGAAAAGTGCTGCGCCGTGAAACGCATTCTTGAAATAGTTCCGCACTTCGGGTTTGCCAGAAGCTTTCTCGGATACAGGATGAAACTCTTTGCAGAAGACGGGTACCGGATGTATCTGGCTTCGAGTCCTGACGAAGAGTTGCCTTCTTTTGCAGAGGAGAACAGGTTCGAGTATATGGCAACTGAAATGCCAAGGGTGCCTTCATTGTGGAAAGACACCGTCGCGGTAATCAGAATATGCCGCTATGTCAGGCGGGAAAACATTGAATGTGTGGTGGGACACGCGGACAAAGGAAAGCTGCTGGCGGTGATATGTGGATTTCTGACAGGACGGAAAATTGTTCTTTTTGCTCACGGGACAAGTTTTGAGACAAGGAAGGGCCTTCCTCGTAAATTGTTTGTGGCTTTGGATAGGGTGGAGTCTAAGTTTGCAAACCGAGTCATCTGCGTAAGTCCGTTTCTCAAGGAACTTCGTCTGAATCTCGGAATTGACAGGCCCGGCAAGTCTTATGTTCCGGGAAAGGGCTCTTGCTGCGGTATTGACGTGAATGGGAAATTCAATCCCGGGAACGTGAGTGTGGACAAACAGACAGAATTGCGGAAGAGTTTGGGCTTGAATGAGACCGATTTTGTAATAGGTTTCTGTGGCAGGATTGTCAGGGACAAAGGCATAGAGGAACTTGTGGAAGCGTTCGAGTTGTTTAAGAAACAGGTCAATGGCAGAGTCAAACTGCTTGTGGTCGGCCCGTGGGACATACGCGACGGCATCAAATCTTCCGTGCGGGACATAATGGCCGGGGATGATGATATAATTCTTTGCGGTGATGTTGATGACAATATTGAACTGTATTATTCCATAATGAGCCTGTTTGTGCTGCCTACCCATAGAGACGGATTGGGCTTGAGCCTGCTTGAGGCCGGAGCAATGGAAATTCCTGTTCTGACCACGGGATTTACAGGTAGCCGGGATACGATAATCCCCGGAGAGACAGGGGACTGTGTCACTCTTGACCCGCAGAATGTCTGTGCTGCGATGTTTTCGCTGTACTGTAGCCCGGAACGCCTTGCGAAGTATGGAAAAGCGGGGAGGAAATGGGTGCGGGACAATTTTGAAAGGACTGCGGTATGCCGGTCTATCAAGGAATGTTTTGACAGTATGTCCTGATGAATATCCTCACTTTCGACATAGAAGAATGGTACATAGAAAAGCATTTCGGCGCCGACCGTCCGGAGTGTTATCTGAAGTATGATGAGTGCCTGGACCGGATTCTTGACAAACTGGATGAGAGGAATCTCAAGGCAACCTTCTTTGTGGTCGGCGCTATGGCGCGTGAATTCCCTGACGTTGTGAAGCTGATTTCAGCACGCGGTCACGAGGTGGGGTGTCATTCCGACTCCCATATCTGGCTCGGCAGAATGACCCCGGAAGAATGTCGGGAAGATACCCGAAGGGCGGTTGATTCCCTGGAACAATGCATTGGAAAGAAGGTTCTGAGTTACAGGGCCCCTGCTTTCTCGATAGGGAAGAGCAATGATTGGGCATTCGGGATATTGGCCGAAAACGGAATAGAAAGGGACTCGTCAGTATATCCTGCCTTACGGGATTTCGGCGGTTTTGAGAACTTCGGCCCGCAGAAACCCACGCTAATCGACGCCGGCGGCATCAGAATCAAGGAATTCCCAATCCCTTTGATGAAAGTGTTCGGAAGACAGTTTGCATATTCCGGCGGGGGATATTTCAGACTGATGCCTTACTCCCTTGTGAAAAGGAAACTGGCTCAGACGGATTATGGTATGACATATTTCCATATTTCTGACCTGCTTCCCGACAGAACGCCTGTCCCGGGCAGAAAGGAATATGAGGAATATTACGGGGAGCGCGGTTCCTTGGCCAATAGGTGCAAGCGTCATTTCAAGGATAATTTTGGCAGGGACGGAGCCCTCGCCAAAATGATTGCCCTCCTCGAGGATTTTGAATTTGTAAATATTGAAGAGGTGTCTGAAACAATAGCTTGATGACAACAGTATCCATAATAGTCCCGATTTTTAATGTCGCTGAATACCTCCCCGATTGTTTGGAAAGCGTTGGGAGGCAAATGCAATCCGATTGGGAATTGATTCTCGTCAATGACGGTTCGACAGATGGCTCTTTGGATATCTGTAAAGAATTTGCCGTGGGTAAGACCAATGTTCGGGTCATTGATAGCTCTCATAATGGCATATCCGAGGCGCGCAATGCAGGAACCGCTGCGGCGTCAGGAAAGTGGATATGCTATTTGGATGGTGATGACTGGCTGGCTGAAGATGCCGTTGCAACATTGCTGGACTTTGCCATAGCCAATGAGTGTGATGTGGTCCAGGGAGGTTTTTTCTATGCTTATGAAGACCGTCTTCTCTATGATTCTCGGACTCCCGATAAAGTTGTTCTTGAAAATATGGAAGCGATGCGGGAACTTGTCATCAATGACAGGATTAAAAACTTTGCTTGGGGAAAACTGTACCGGGCTTCGTTGGTCAAGGAAGTGAAATTCCCTGAAGGTTGTTTTTTTGAAGATGTATATTGGCAGCATCTTGTGATTCACCGTATCAGGCGTTATGGAATCGTTTCAAAGCCCTTGTATTATTACAGGCAAAGGGAGTCTGGCATCTCCGGGAAATTCTCCGGGCGTAATCTGTTTCTGGCAAAAGGTTGTGAGGAAAGATTGTCTTTCATCCAAAAAAATTATCCTGACCTTGAGGGCCTGATGACAAATAACTTGTGGAATACAATTTTTACACTTGTACATCGCGGACGAGCAGACTCAGATAAGGAAATCAGGCTGGAATATGAAAAGTATTATGATTATGCTCTCAGTCAGTATTCCGGGGTGTTCGGTGAATATTTGAAAAAGAACCTTACCTGGAGGTTGCGGAATTGCCCGGCTGCATTATGCATTGTCCTCCTTGCAAAACGTGCTTGGGGACGCCTGCTTAAACCGAATTGCTATAAGTCCATAACTGTAAACAAATGAAGGGGGAGTACGGTTCAATATCAGAGTTCGTTGAAGTTCTTGGGAATTCCTGTTCAGATTTTCTGATACTCAGGAATTTCGAAAATCTTCTGTCCGAAGAAATGTATGTGGGCGGCCACGCTGATATTGACATCTTGTGCAAGGATTCCATAAAGTTGGCAAAAGCTCTGGGCGCCCGACCGTTTTCCGGAAAGCCGTCTCAAGTATGTAATGACGGCACCCATTATTTCATATTAGTCAAAGGGGAAGAGGTAAGTCTGGATATCCGTCAGGTTGGTGATGGTTATTACTGTAAGAAATGGCAAAATGAAATGCTCTTAAGAAAGGTTGAGCACAACGGATATTTTATAATGGACAATAAGGATTATTTCTATTCCCTTGTCTACCATTCGATTCTTCAGAAGCCTCGTTTGTCGCAGGATTACAGAACCAAACTCTGCTGGTTGGCTGCCGCATTGGGCTTTGAGGAGAAGTTATATGAAGAGAGAGAGTTGATTCGGATGCTTGAAACATATATGGAAACCAATGGATATACATACACCTTCCCGAAAGATATCTTTGTGCCTCTTCGAATGAAGTATATTGACAGAAGACTTCTGGAAAAGGACATCTGCCTGGCGTGGAAACATTGGAAGTTTGATGCGCGGGTGTCTGTGTGGCATTTTCTTGTTTGTCTCAAACATCTTGACTTCAGATTGTGACAGAATCCGGTATTCTTGAAAGGTTGCAACCGCATACGGTTGGCATCTATGACCTCGCATCCCGTAACTGTAATGTGAGACGGGTAAGGGCGCGTTCGCTGCTGACGCCTGAACGCTTTGACCTGTTCGCCAAGTTATACTACATTGAAAAGCGTGACTCCGGTCAGGTTGAACTTGCCCGTGAAGTCTATGAAAAGCACATTCTCGCATTCAATCCCGACCGCAGGGAACCAGGACGTGAAGACAAGAATTCTGTCCGGGATTTTATCGATGCTTTCGACTCCTTGATAGAACGCTTCCGTATTGAGGATTTTGATGAAAACATTTCCCTTGTTCCTGTCGGTGAGAACGGATGCATTCTGGACGGCTCCCATCGCGTGGCGGCCTTGGCATACTATGATAAAGATGTTGTGATTGCCGAGTTTCAGGGGGTAGTGCCCAAGTGCCCTTTTGATTACAGGTATTTTCTTGACAGAGGGCTGCCCTGGCCTGTCGCAGACACGATAGCTCAGGTTATGGTTGGGTGGACTGAAAATGTCTTTGTGGCTTGCCTCTGGCCCCGGATGGGAGGGGAAAGAAATAAGCGGAAGGCTTTGGCTTTTCTTGAAGAACACCATACTGTCATTTATGAAAAACGGATATCGGTGACCCTTGATTCACTGACAAGATTCATATCCCGCATATATGAATCACAATCTTGGGTTTCTAACCCTCTAAATGTGAAGGCAAAGGCAACTGAATGTTTCGGATGCAGTCGCGAAGTTCATTATGTGTTCTTCCAATCTGACAGACAAGACAGTGTCCTTGCCGACAAAATTGCCTTGAGAGATACTTTCAGAAAAGGAAAATCATCACTCCATATTTCTGATACGGACGAAGAAACCCTTTATGTTTCAAAATTGATTTTGACTGCCGACGGACTTTCCCTCTGGAACGAATCTTCAATGACCGCATCTTTGAGAGCACGTCTCAGAGAAGGCATATATTACTTCAAGAAAGTGAGGTGGATAAATTTTAAGGTATTTGTCTCAAGAGTGTTGAAATCAATCTTTCAATAACATCAGGTTATGAAATACTTGTCGTATAGCAATAGAATGATGGACCCGGGTGATGTTATTATCCCGGTTCCCGAATCATATCACGATTGTATGACTCTTGCACGTTCAGATTATAACAGAATAGGCGGGAATGGAAATTCGGTGTCTTCCATAAAACTGTTTCTTAAAACATTTTATGATGACAGATGGGCATTTCAATTTTATTTACGGATGGCGGCATATGAGAAAGGTATGTTCAGGGCGCTTTTTTCTGGTATCCGATTCTTGTATGGCAGACGTCTTGGTTGCATAATTTCTCCAAAAACGCCTATAGGTTTCGGCTTGGTTCTGGGACATGGGTGCTTCGGGATTGTGATTAATCCTGAGACTGTCATTGGCAACAACTGCTTGATATCTCAATTTGTCAACATCGGAAGTAATGACAAAAATGCAGGAGTTATCGGAGACTGTACGTATATAGGACCAATGGTTTGTGTTGTGGATGAGGTGCATATCGGTTCCAATGTTACAATAGGCGCTGGTGCCGTGGTGGTGAAAGATATCCCTTCCAACGCAACGGCAGTCGGTGTTCCGGCTAAACCGATTAATTTTGAGAATCCCGGGCGTTATATTGGAAATAAGTGGATGCTTTAATCAGATAATGATTTATCGAAACCACATAAAACGCATTCTTGATTTCACCGTTTCATTGCTGGCCCTGCTGTGCCTTGGCTGGTTTCTTGCGATAGTCGCTCTGTGCCTTCATTTTGCCAACAAGGGGGCGGGAGCGTTCTTCGTTCAGGAAAGGCCCGGGAAAGATGAGAAGGTCTTCAGGATGTACAAGTTCAAGACTATGACTGACGAACGGGATGCGGACGGCAGTCTGCTGCCGGATTCACAGAGGATTACCCGGGTCGGCAAGTTCATCCGTTCAACCTCCGTTGACGAACTTCCGCAACTGTTCAACGTGCTGAAGGGAGATATGTCCCTTATAGGCCCCAGACCGCTGTTGGTGGAGTATCTGCCTTTGTACAGTGCCGAACAGCGCCGCCGTCACGAAGTCCGGCCGGGAATTTCGGGATGGGCGCAGTGTCACGGCAGGAACAATCTGAGTTGGAAGGAAAAATTTGAACTCGACCTCTGGTACGTGGAACACTGTTCCCTCAGGACGGACCTGACTGTCGTCGCGCTCACTGTCCGCAATGTGCTCAGGCGGGACGGAATCAATCAGAACGCCGGGCCTTGGAAAACTATGGAGCCCTTTGACGGAAACAACTGACATATGTCCTGTCCGTATTGATGTTATGGAGAAGCATGCATACCTGATGACAATCAGCGGCAATCTTGATGTAGTCAATACTTGTCTCAGAATATTGGATAATGTCTCGAATGACATTTATCTGATGTTTGATGATAAGTCTTTTCCTTCATTGACTGATGCATTGGGCTTGCTTGCTCCGATGAAATGTTCAAAAATAGTATATGCCGGTCTGATGGAGATAAATTGGGGAGGATATTCTCAAGTTGAAGCAACGCTCCGGCTGATAGATAATGTTGTCAACAGCGGTTGCGCATACTCGTATCTTCACTTTCTGCAAAATGCGGATTTGCCGATAACCGCGAATGAAGGAATACTCGAATTTTTTAGAAATCATTCCGGGAAGGAATTTGTGAACGTTGACTTTTCCGAAGAGAAATGGGCAAACGACAACTGCCGGTATAAATATTTTTTGTGCGACAACAGATGGTTCCGTAAAAACAAAATAGTTAAAGCCGTCAACTACGGAATTGTAAGGATTCAACGTCTGTTAGGCCTGGAAATCAATACTGACATAAGGTTTTATTACGGGTCGGCATTGTTTTCTGTCACTCTTCCGTTCGCGCGGTATCTTCTGGCACGACGGGACGAAATCAGGAGAAGATTCCGCCGGGCCCTTGCTCCTGATGAAAAATTCATTCAGACGATATTGATGGACTCCCCGTATGCCGATAATCTGGTATTTGATGCCCCGAACAACTCATCCAATGCATTTCTTATTGACAGAACTCGCAGTCATGAGAAAAATTCGCCGCATGTTTGGAAACAGGATGAGTTGAATTATCTGCTGTCTTGTGCGGGAAGATGCTGTTTTGCAAGAAAGTTCATCAGTTCCGAGGATGCCGAAATTGTAAAATTGCTTGAGGCCCGATTGGCGCACAAAGTAAACGACAAATAAGAATATGAAGCCGGGTGAGAAGAAAGTTGCTGTCTTGCTTTCAACTTTCAATGGAGCGGAATTTCTTTCCGAGCAGCTGGACTCGTTGTTGGCGCAGTCATATGGTTGCGGAATATATATCAGGGATGACGGCTCCACTGACAATACGGGAGACATTGTCCGCTTGTATGAAACAAAATATCCCGAATCGGTTCGCGTTGTCAGAGATGACAGGGGAAATCTGGGGTATAAGGATTCATTTTTATGTTTGTTGTCGGCTGCTCGCGCCGATTATTATATGTTTTGTGACCAGGATGACGTTTGGAAACCTGACAAGGTCGAAAAAAGTCTGCGGAAGATTCTTGAATTGGAGTCGGAAAACCCTGATGTTCCTTGTTGTGTTTTTTGCAACGCGGAAGTCTCAGATGCAAATATGACGGTCCTCGACAGCTCGATATGGCATTATTCCCACACAAATCCCAAATATGCTTTCAACCCTTATGATTTGTCAGTGAATACAATACCGTCATTCGGGTGCACGATGATTTTCAACGATGCCGCACGTGCGGCTCTTGATTATAGACAAGGTTTGAGGAATAATAGTCCCGGCCACGATTTCGCGGTTATCTGTCTTTGCTGCTGCTATGGAAAAGTGGCATACATAGAAGAACCGTTGATGCTCTATCGAAGACATTCGTCCAATGTCTCAGATGCCCATAATTTCACCCGCTCATTCCGGACAATCATAAAGAAATTCGTCAAAAGCCCCTTGTCGGTTTTATCATATTACCGGGATAGATATGATTTTCTCTCAGCCCTTGGGGTGAATCCGAGCAGGTATAAACTGGCGTTTTCCATATTCAAAAAAATTTTTGCCCGGGCGAAACTGAATTTAACCTGATATGAACACTAACATCCTCATAACATCGGCGGGAAAAAGAGTGGCGCTGGTAAGGAGTTTTATGCAGACGCTGAAGACGTATTTCCCTGATTCCAAGGTTTATACAACGGATTGTGCTCCTCACCTTTCTCCGGCCGGCTACATAAGTGACGGCTGTGTCGGGGTGCCTCGCGTGACAACTCCGGAATATCCTGAAATCCTGCGAAGTATATGTGAACGGTATCGGATAGGTATGGTGGTCCCTACTATAGACACGGAATTGCTCCTGCTCTCTTCCCTGAAGGACGAATTCATCGGGAACGGGGTTCGGATTATCGTTCCTGACCTGCCGTTTGTAAGTATTTGCAGGGACAAGAGAAAGACTGCGGGCTACTTTGAATCCAAGGGAATCAGGGTGCCGCGCCCTGTGGATATGAACAACCCCGTCTTCCCGATATTCGCAAAGCCTTGTGACGGCTCCTGCAGCATTGGAACCCGGCTCATTTCATCTGCTGACCAGATTACCTCCGAACTGCTCGCCGACGACAGGATGATGTATATGGAGTGGCTCGACAATAAGGAATACACTGAATATACGGTGGATATGTACTTCGGCAGGGACTCTTGTGTCAAATGTATCGTGCCGAGGGAGAGAATCGAGGTCAGGGCCGGGGAAATCAGCAAGGGAAGGACCTGCAAGAGCTTCCTGGTGCCTTTTCTGAAGGATAGGTTCGCAAATGTTCCCGGCTGTATGGGATGCATCTGTGTCCAGCTGTTCGTCCGCCGCGGCGATGACGACATTGTGGGAATAGAAATCAATCCGAGATTCGGTGGGGGCTATCCTCTGTCAGAATACGCGGGGGCCCGTTTTCCCGAGCTGCTTGTCCGGGAATATTTCCTTGGTGAAGAAGTGCCGTATTCCGATGACTGGAAAGACGGCGCGTTGATGCTCAGATACGATGATGCGGTCTTTGTGTGACACCGTCTTCTGTTTCGACCTTGATGACACGCTGTATCCGGAGCTGGATTTTCTGAAATCCGGTTACAGGGCGCTCGCGCGGGAACTGGGCTCTGAACTGAATCGCAGTCCGGAGGGGATTTTCGAGCAGATGCTCGGGCTTTATATGTCCGGGTGCGACAATGTGTTCGCTCGAATCGCCCGGACTCTGGGAACCGGGATGACGGTGGACCGTATGGTCGGGATTTACCGTTGCCACCGGCCGGAGCTGACCCTTCCCCGGGACAGCTTCGAAACTCTGTCGTACCTTAAGGAAAACGGCGCCGCACTGGGGCTGGTAACGGACGGGAGGAGCATCACCCAAAGGAACAAAATCAGCGCCCTTGGGCTGACGGATTTCTTTGATGAGGGTTCCATAGTGATTTCGGAGGAGTTCGGCTCCGAAAAACCGGACGAGGCCAATTTCGAGTATTTCCGCAGGCGCTGGCCGGGGTGCGCATATACGTATGTCGGAGACAACGAGAGGAAAGATTTCCTCTCCCCGAACAGGTTGGGCTGGACTACCTTCAGGGTGGGCTGCAACGTGTCGCTGAAACGTGAAGACATAGATGTCCCTCCTGAATTCAGGGCCCGTTATGAAATAGGCAGACTTTCTGAATTGATATCCTTTTAGGATATATGGTTGGAAATTGTTATCTTGCAGGTTGATTTTTTTAGAATAGCGTGTTATTATGAAGAAATGTCTCATATCATTGTTCGCTCTGCTCTGCTTCTGTGCGCAGGCTCTCGCTGAGACAGACAGCAGGGGCGACACTCTTATGATGGTAAACAAATTCTCCAAGAACTGGGAGTGGGGAGCCGGTGTCGGAGCGCAGGCTTTTCTTGCTGAATATACCATCACGGATTTCAAGGTCAAGGACTGGTGGAGCCCGGCTCTGGATTTGTGGATTCAGAAGTGGGCTTCTCCCGTATTCGGAATAGGAATAGGATTCAACGCGGCAGGCTACAAGGGACTGTATTACCGCGACGAGTCCGGCGAAGGCGGTGACATCAGGGCCACCTTCCGTTCCGGGTCGGACTCCCACTACGGAGGACGCGCCTGGATGGCCCGCGGAGCGTACGGCAACGTGTTCGCCAAGGCCAACTTCAACCTCACGAACCTGTTCTGGGGATATAACCCCGGGAGAATATTCGACTGGACCGGCTATCTGGGAGGCGGTGTCATCTTCCCTATGTCAAAGGTCTCCTACCGTGCCGTGGGCGCGACTTTCAACGCCGGTCTCAACTTCCACTGGCGTCTGAACAGGGCCTGGCTGCTGGGATTCAGCGTTCGCGGCGCCCTTGTCTCCGACAGTTTCAACGGAATAGACTATGTTGTTTCCGGGGACAATAAAAACATTCCTCTCGACGGGATGATTGGAGCAACCGTGGGATTCGCCTACAGGTTCGGCTTCGTCAGCAGGAAGGACAACGAATCCGGGAAGGTCAGCACGCACGAGTGGGTTCCCGAGTCCGTGGCGGTCACAAGTTCCGCGGTTACGGCGAGGGAAATCGAGCGCGCGGTGCGCGAGGCCTCGGACAGCAGGGATTCTGAACTTGCCGCCGCCAGCCGCAGGCTCGCCGAGAACGACAGGACCATCGCCGCCCTTCAGGACAGGAACGCCGCCCTGGCGGATGAACTCAGGAACCTGAGCGGACGCTATTGGGCACACGTCAATTTTGTGATTGACCGTTGGGAGATATCCACCAGCGAGAAGGTCAACATACTCGCCGCGTCCGACTACATCAAGAGCCATCCCGGTCAGAAGTTCATAGTGTGCGGTTACGCCGATGTCCAGACCGCCGACGCCGCCCACAACGAAATGCTTTCACGCAAGCGCGCCGAAGCGGTTTACAATGTGCTTGTCGGCGAGTTCGGAGTGAACCCGGAGCAAATTGCAACGGAGCATTACGGCGGAGTGGACTATATGTTTTTCCAGGATGCCCAGTGCAGCCGTTCGGTAATCATCACCGCCGCAAAGGGGGAATAAATTCCGTGAGACTATGAAATTTCTTGCAAAGACACTGTCCGCGCTCGCAGGAGCGGCCCTGCTGGTATGCTGCTCGTCACCCAAGGACGTGCTCTACTTCCAGGACATAGACAAGGCCACCCTCGGGGAACTCTCCAATGCCTATCAGGCGGTAATCAAGAAGGATGACAACCTGATCATCGTGGTGACGGGTCCGGACAAGAGCGTGGTGACGCCTTACAACCTGACCCTGTCCGAGAACCTCGGTTCCTACGGAAATCCGGAGCGCTCCACCCTGGGATATCTCGTGGACAGCAACGGTGACATCCGTTTCCCCATACTTGGAACCATCCACGTGGAGGGAATGACCAGGAACGAGCTCTGCGAGTATCTCACGCGCCAAATCAGCAAGGACGTCAAGGACCCTATCGTCCACGTGGACTTCCGCAACTACAAGGTCACCGTGCTCGGAGAAGTCAAGAGCCCCGGCACTTACACTATGCAGTCGGAGAAGGTCAACGTGCTCCAGGCCATATCGATGGCGGGGGACCTTACCCTTATGGCAAAGCGTGAGGACATTATGCTCCTCAGGGAGGAGGAGGGCACAATAGTGTGCCACAAACTGGACCTCAAGCGCAGTCATCTGCTGGACTCGCCCTATTTCTTCCTCCAGCAGAACGACGTGCTGTACATACCTCCCAGCACGGGCAGGGTCGCCACCGGCACCAATACCCTCAGCTTCTGGACCTCCATCATCTCGTCGGTCACCTCGGCTGTCGCAATAGTCACCACGGTGCTGACTCTCACTAGAAATGTCGGAAAATAAATGGAAAGCAATCACAGCATACAGAACCTGAGCGACCAGAATTTCAACACCAAGGTCAACTTCAGTTCGTACAGGGAACTGATAGACTTCGTGTGGAGGTTGCGCTACTGGATAATATTCTCCTCCGCGGCGGCGCTCGTGGTGGCGTTCATAATAGTCAGGATGACCACGCCTATGTACAGGCAGTCCACCTGGCTTATGCTCAACAAGGCGGGCTCCGAATCCGAACTGGGCTACGTCGGAGAAATCACGGGCAGGGTCAGGAACAAGACTATGGACAACGAGATGTTCATCATCAAGACTCCGTCGATGATGTGCAACGTCGTGGAGAAGCTCAACCTCAATTCCCGGTGTTATGAGTATCTGAGCCCCGTGGCCGGCTCCATTCCCGGCTTCGACAAGGTTTTCGGCTTCCGCAAGAGCGAGTTCTACCGCAATTCTCCGTTCGGCTTCGAACTCGTCTTCGACGACCCCGCCAATGCGTCTAAGTCCGTTTCCTCCCTTGACGTGAAGTTCCGCCACAGGGAAGGCGGCGTCTTTGAAATCTATTCCTTCGTCCAGAATGGGGCGGAACGTCAGGAATTCCTGGGAGAACACCGTTACGGGGAAGTCTTTGACCTGGGCGGCGCCGGATTCAGCGTCACCGTGCGGAAAGAGGAGCAGATGACCTCCGGGAACCGCTATGTCTGCGAGTGGCGCAGCCCTCTTGCCACCGCCTCTGAAATGTCGGCCCGCGTGACCACGGAACTTCAGAAAAAGGACCGCAACAAGGCGGCGGGCGACGTTATGATACTGTCCTATTCCGACAACAATGTGGTCCGCGCACGTGACGTGCTCAATTCCCTGGTGGCCGTGTCCAACGCCGAGGCCCGCGACTACGCCAACATTGCGGGGAACAGGGCAGTCGATTTCATCAACGGCCGTCTGGAAGAACTTTCATCCCAACTCGGAAAAGCCGAGAACAACTACCAGGAATACCGTTCCAGCAATGCAGTGATAGACGTAGGCTCGCAGTCCAGCTATGTGCTTAGCAACGACCAGAAGAACCAGGAGCGTCTGGACGAAGTGGGTTTCCAACTCCAGGTGCTCGGAATGGTGAGCGAGTGCGTCGAATCCCAGGGCGACGGCCATTACAGCGCCATCCCCGCCAACGTGGGAGTGACGGACCCCGGACTGAACGGCATCATAGCCTCCTACAACTCTCTTGTGCTCGAACGGGAGAGAATGGTGGCCAATTCCAGCGAGACCAACCCCCGCGTGCTCACGGTCAACACCCAGCTTGACATACAGAAACGCACGCTGGAAACCACAATCGCCAATCTGGCCAGGGTTTACTCCACCAAACGGAGCGAGGTCCTCAAGAACATTTCCGAGGGCAAGCGCCAGCTTTCCCAGATTCCCCGTCAGGAACTTCAGGTCCAGAAACTCGGAAGGGAACTGGACGTGATAGAACCCCTGTACCTGATGCTCCAGCAGAAGAAGGAGGAAACCCAGATTTCGATGAGTTCGCAGGCTGACAATTTCAGGGTGCTCGAGCAGGCCTTCGGCTCCACCGCTCCCGTGAGTCCGGACAAGGGCCAGATTTATCTGATAGCCTTCCTCATAGGGTTCTGCATACCTCCCGCGCTTGTCTGGCTCAGGATTTTCTTCCGCACGACAGTGGAAACCAAGCAGGATATCACCGACAGGACCGACGTGCCCGTGCTGGCTCTCATCACAAGAAAGTCCGGCGCTGCAAGGACCATAGGCCGCAAGAAGACGGACACGGAGTTTGAGAACGCGCTCATCAGCGAAGGGCGGGACAGCTGTACGGAATCCTTCGGAATGTTGCGCACGAACCTCCGCTACATACCCGACGCGAGGGTGTTCCAGGTCACTTCCTCAATCCCCGGCGAGGGCAAGTCCTTCGTGTCTTCCAACCTTGCCCTGTCCCTTGCCAGACTGGACAAGAAGGTCGTCCTGCTGGGTCTGGACATACGCAAGCCGTCGCTCGGAAAAATCTTCAAGAAGGACGTCTCCGAGGCCAGGGGAACGTTCGTCGGCTACCTCATAGGCAGGGACAGTGACCTCGGCCAGCTTGTGGTGAAGAGCGACAAGCATCCCAACCTTGACCTCGTGTTCGCGGGAGCGGTGCCTCCCAATCCTCTGGAACTTATGTCCAAGTGCGATATGAAGAAGGTCCTCGACTTCTTCCGCGAGCGTTACGACTATGTCATAGTGGACTCCGCGCCCTATCTTCCGGTAATGGACTCGTCCCTTATCAATCCTTACGTTGACGCCACTCTGTACGTGGTGCGCGCGGACTACACCAACCTCAGGCTCCTCAATGACTTCAAGGAGATTCTGGAGGACCCCCAGAAGCCCATCAAGAACGTAAACATAGTGCTGAACGACCTGAACTACAACACTATGAAGTATCACTACGGCTACGGCAAGGGTTACGGCTACGGCTATGCCTACGGCTACGGAACCCGCTTCAGGTACGGTTCCTACTACGGCTACGGTTACGGCAAGAAGGCCGGTTATGGCTACGGCTACGGTTACGGCTATGGCTATGGCTATGGCTACGGGGACGACCCCAGGGACAGGAACAAGCGCAGGCACAAGTCTGATGAAAATCAGAAGCATTGACATACACAGCCATCTGCTCCCCGGAGTGGACGACGGGTTCAAGACGACGGAGGATTCCGTCGAGGCGCTGCGCCTGCTGGCCCTCAACGGCTGCACGGACCTTACGTTCACCCCTCATCTGAATCCCGAACTTTTCCCCGGTTCCGATGAGGAATCCCTGCGCCTTCATTACGAGCGCTTCAAGTCGGAGATTCCGGGGGAACTTGGCCTGACCACTCATCTGGCGGCGGAGTATATGGTGGTGAACGGCTTTGAGAAACGCGCGATGGAGCATCCTGAGTCGCTGCTGTGTTTCCCGGACAAATCCGTGCTGATAGAGATGAGCTACTATTTTCGAAGTCCCAATCTCGAGGAGACCGTTATGGGCCTGGTGCTCAACGGATACAAGCCTATCCTGGCTCATCCCGAGCGCTATCCCTATATGGCCGGCTGCCTCGAAGACCTGGAGAGCCTTCGCTACGGAGGCTGCCGCTTCCAACTCAACTACCTTTCCCTCGCAGGAACCTACGGACCCGCATCGATTAAGATAATCCGCTTCCTTGCCCGCCGCGGCTGGTGCGATTTCTTCTCGACCGACCTCCACAGCATCTTCCAGTTGGAGAAAATCATTTCCAAGAAACCCAATCTGTGGGTAAGACACCTGATTGACCTGTAGAGACCGACTATGAACAGAATCCACCTTTGCCTCGCCCATATGTCCCCTTCAGGGGCCGAAAAGAAGTACGTTCAGGAAGCGTTCGACACCAACTGGGTCGTTCCCCTGGGACCCAACGTGGAAGGTTTCGAGTCCGACTTGAAGGCCTTTCTTGATGCTCCCCGCGAGGTGGTCGCGCTGTCTTCGGGCACTGCGGCCGTGCATCTGGCCCTGAGACTTCTGGGCGTCGGACCATCGGACGAGGTCCTGGTGCAGAGTTTCACTTTCTGCGCAAGTTCCAATCCCGTCAGGTACTTGGGAGCCACCCCTGTGTTCATAGACTCCGAACCGCAGAGTTGGAATATGGACCCGGACCTTCTGAAATCGGCAATCGAAGACAGGATTTCCCGGAAAGGACGCAAGCCCAAGGCCATCATTCCCGTGGCCCTGTACGGTATGCCCTATGATGTGGGAAGGATAATGGAGACAGCCGGTTCTTACGGAATTCCCGTCATTGAGGATGCCGCTGAAGGGCTCGGCTCGAAGTCCGGCGGCCGCGCGCTGGGGACCTTCGGGAAGTTCGGTGTCCTGAGTTTCAACGGAAACAAGATGATTACAACCTCCGGAGGAGGGGCGCTGGTGTGCGAAGACAGCCAGACCAGGCAGGCCGCGATGAAACTGGCCACCCAGAGCAGGGAGCAGTTCCCGTATTACCAGCACGAGCAGATAGGTTACAACTACCGTATGAGCAATGTCTGCGCGGGCATCGGAAGGGGTCAGATGACAGTGCTCCGTGAGCACGTCGCCCATCACAGGATGCTCGCCTCCTTCTATCGTGAGGCCTTTTCCTCTGTCCCGGGAATCGATTTTCACAGCGGGCCCCGCGGCGCTGTCGAAGGTTCGAACTACTGGCTCAGCACAGTCAACCTGGACCCTGCGCTCCGGATAAGGGGGCAGGATTCCGTCTATGAGTCGCTCGCCGGTGAACCGCACTGCCGTCCGAATGCCAACGTGGAGGCCCTGCGCATAGCGTTGGATGAAGCCGGAATAGAGTCCAGGCCGCTTTGGAAACCTATGCACCTCCAGCCGGTGTACCGGGATGCCGATGCTTACCTGAATCCGTTCAATCTTTACGGCGAAACCTCTCCTTCCGTGTGCGAGGCCGTCTTCAAGACGGGTCTTTGTCTTCCGTCCGGCCCCTGCGTCAGCCTGGAGGACGCCCGGTATGTGGTTGACCGTATTACGGACGCCGTCCGCTGAGGTGATTTCTTATGTATCTGACTTACGTCATAATATTCGTCGCCGCTTTCATCGCCTCCACCACCCAGAGGGTGACCGGCTTCGGCTTCGGGATGCTCTTTATGACCGTGTCGCCCCATCTGATGCCTTCCTATCCGGAGGCCACCGCCCTGAGCGGACTTCTTGCCCTGGTGTGCGCCGTCGTGACGGGTATCCAGTATTTCCGCTTCGTGCCCTGGAAAAAACTCGTTCCCATCCTGATTACCTTCCTCGTGGTGTCCTTCTTCGCCGTGAATCTGGTCGGCCGTCTGGACAGTTCGCTTATGAAGAAGGCTCTGGGGGGAATCCTGATTTTTCTCAGTTTCTACTTCGGATTCATCAGGAACCGTATCAGGATGCGTCCTTCTCTCCCGGTCCAGGTGGGAATGGGTACGCTGTCCGGACTTACGGGAGGACTGTTCGCTATGCAGGGGCCTCCTGCTGTGATATACTTCGTCAGCTGTACGGAAAGCAAGGAAGAATATATGGCCATCACCCAGTGGTTTTTCATAATAAGCAACTGTTTTATGACAGGGGAGAGGGCGGCCAACGGCTTCCTGACCTCCAACGTCCTGTGGGGATGGGCCGCCGGTGTCGCGGCAGTGCTGCTTGGCTTGTTCGTGGGTGGCAGAATCTATGTCCGGGTGCCCATATCTGCGGTGCGGAAGTGCGTCTATGTTTTCATAGGAGTGGCCGGAATCATTGCCCTGCTGTCCTGAAATGTCACAGGAATTTTGTATCTTTGTGAGTTAGATTATGAGAGTTCTATTTGTTTGCAACAATGTTTTTGTGACCGGAAACGGTGTGAGCACTTCAGCCCGCGTGACTATCAAGCATTTGCGTGAAGCCGGAGTGGATGTGCGCCTGATGAGTGCGGAGAATCCCAATTACGAGGGGCCTGAGCCGGACTACATTCTCAAGAAATTCCATTTTCCCATATTCCAGTTCATCATAGACGCCAACAGCTACTGCTTTTCCATAAGCGACCCCAAGGTCATCCGTGAGGCGGTCTCCTGGGCTGACGTCATTCATATAGAGGAACCTATGCCGTTGCAGATTCACGTCATCCGTGAGGCTCAAAGGCAGGGAAAGGCGCTGGTGGGAACGTTCCATCTCTTCACCCAGAACGTGTTCTACAACCTGATGGTGGGCAAGTGGAAATTCGGCAACCATACGCTTATGAGTATATGGCGGAGGACGGTTTTCAACCATCTTTCCCATATACAGTGTCCCACCCGCACTGTCAAGGATATTCTTGACAGGTGGCATTTCAAGGCCAAGTTGCACGTCATTTCCAATGGAATAGACGCACCCTCGCCCGTGGCTCTCGAGGAGCCTCAGACCAAGCCCTATCTTGTCCTGTGCATAGGAAGGATGTCCGTCGAGAAGGACCAGACCACTCTGATAAAGGCTATGAGATACAGCCGCCACGCCTCTGAAATCCAGCTTCACTTTGCGGGCAAGGGAATGCGGCTGAACAAATGCCGCAAGATGTGCATCGACCTCTACAAGGAGGGTATCCTGAAGTATCCTGCGGAATTCGGCTTCTACAGTTCTTCCCGGCTCAGGCAACTTGCCCGCAAGGCATACCTGTATGTTCATTGCGCCCTTGTCGAGGTGGAGGGACTGTCCTGTGTGGAGTCCTTCCGTGAGGGCGCCGTCCCCGTGATAGGAGATGCCGCGATGTCCGCCACAAGGGAGTTCGCTCTCTGCCCTGAGAGCCTTTTCAAGAGTCACAGCCCCAAAGCGCTTGCGGAGCGGATTGACTGGTGGATAGAACATCCTCAGGAACACGCCGCAATGCGCAAGGCATACTCCGAGTCTGCCTGCAACTATGACATCCGCAAATCCATTGCGGCTCTTGTAAAGATGTACGAGGAGGCTCTTTCCGAGTCACGCTGACGGCAAAGCCGGAGTCCTGTCTCTCAGACTCCGGGAGTTACCTGCTTTTCCTTTACTGTTACGTCCCAGCAGCTGAGCCGGGCGTACTGAAGGTTCACTGTCTCGAGCGCGGCTCCGTTGTTGCAGATTTGGATGCCGCCGTCGTGCTCCACGGCCTGGAAGATGAACATATTGTTCCAGTTCATCACAAGACGGAGGTCGCTGTCTCCCGTGCAGCCGTAGCTGAAATCCTGGGGATAGCCGTTGACCCACTGGACCGCCGTGGTCTGGATTTCCGCATAATCCTGTGCCAGGGTGACTTTCTCGTGATGACCGGCGAGTACCAGATATCCTCCGAAGAAAGTGATGGAGTTGATGGCGCTGTTGCCCTCTACCCTCTCAAGGCCCAGGCCTCCGTTCACCCAGCAGTATGCGGTTGTTGTGAAATCTGTTGTGTTGAACTTGTTCAGGCCCACTGCAATGTCGGAATTGCCCACGTACAGGCAGGCATCCCAGATGTATCCCTCTTCGCTCTGGGCGATGACTTCCGTCGAGGTTATTTCCCGTGTGCTGGCCGAGATTCGCCACAGACTCAGTGTGCCTTCTTCAGATGCGACTACGTAGGAGTCTCCGGACGCTCCGATGTCCATTGTCAGGAACTTGACGTTGTCCGCGCTCCTGAAAACCACTTCTCCGTTTTCTATTATTATACCGTGGGGGACGCCCGCTTCAAACAGCGTGGCGTTGCAAAGCCATTTGTCGCCTGCGGATATCATCTTGTTGAAGTGGTTGCCGTATTCGGTTCCCAAGTCCTTGCTGATGCGCTGTCCGTCCTTCCACATTGCCAGTGTCTCCGACACCACTTCGCCGCTTTCGGAACGGTTCTGGATTTCACCGCAGGCATATACGGTGCCGTCGGGCATCACTGCGAGCCCGGAGATGTAGGAATCCGGTCCCAGCTGGTAAAGCAATTCGCCGCTCTTGTATATGCAGGCGGCGTCATTGGGGTTCACTCCAAGATAGAAGGTCGCCTCGAAAAGGACCTGAGGCGTGTTTTCCTTTGAGCAGGATGATGTGAAAGCCAGTCCGCAGACGAGCAGGGCCGCCGCGAGGACTGAAGATGAGATTCTGGTCATATTCTTCATAAATGTTTTCATTATTCATTGAACTCGTAAAGATAATCAAAATTATTGAGCAAATTAATTTGATTTACACTATTTTTGTATTCTTGACATTATTGAAAACAATTGTATTTATGGAACGCAGAATCATTTACACCGTTGCTGCGCTCTTTGCGGCGCTTGTGACGTTCTCCTGCAGACAGGCCCCTGAAGAGAAGCACACCTCGTTCGAAACCATCACGCTCGCTCCCGCAGACCTTGAAATCCCGTATGATTTCAGCGCCGCCATCGCGGGCCGCAATGACGTGAGCATAATGCCCCAGACCAGCGGACAGCTGATGACCGTGTGCGTGGCTCCCGGTCAGAAAGTCAGGAAGGGGGACAAGCTGTTCGTCATAGACAGCAGGAAGGCTGACCAGATGCTGAAGGCGGTTCAGGCGGACCTCTCTGCGGCGCTGGCTCAATGCAGCAGCGCGGAACTTGAATACAAAAGCAACAAGAACCTCTATGAAAAGAAGATAGTCAGCGAGTATATGCTGAACACCTCGCTCAATGACTACAACCGGGCTCTGGCTGCGGTGGAGCAGGCTAAGGCGGCTCTGAGGAACGCACAGCTCAATCTCGACTTCTGCACCATAACCTCGCCTGTCGACGGGGTCGTGGGCGACATAAACAACAACCCCGGAGACCAGGTGTCGGAAATGACTCTCCTTACCGTGATTTCCGGCAATGCTGAGATGAAGGCATCCTTCTCGATAGCCGAGAACCTGCTCAAGGAACTGGTGGAGGCCACCGGCTCGCTCGAGTCTCTTGTGGCCGAATTGCCGGAGGCGTCACTCATTCTCAAGGGAGGAACCGAATATCCCTACAAGGGGAAAGTCCGTCACATATCCGGAGTGGTTGACAAGACTACCGGCTCTCTCACGCTGGAAGCTTTCTTCCCGAATCCGGACGGATACCTCTTCTCCGGCATCCAGGGTACGGTGCGGCTGATGTCCTCTTATGAGGACGTGCTCGTGGCGCCCGTTTCATCCCTTGTCAGGGTTCAGGACAAGGCCTTTGTATATAAGGTAAAGGACAACTGCGCCCAAAGCGCCGTGGTGGAATTCGCCGAGTTGGGAAACGGCAAGGACGTGGCCCTTCTCAGCGGAGTGTCCGAGGGGGACGTCATAGTGGCCTCGGGCGCCGTCAATGTTTATGAAGGCCAGCAGGTTGTGTTCCCGGAAGAATCCCGTAACGGAAAAAAGTAGCGGAGTATGGCAAAAGGTAATATGTTTATCGGACGCAAGGTGATGGCCTGCGCCATTTCCATTGTGATTTCACTTGCCGGCTTCATCTGTCTGAAAACCTTGCCGGTAGAACAGTATCCCGACATCGCGCCTCCCACCATCTACGTTTCCGCCGTGTACACGGGAGCCGACGCTTCCACCATTATGAATTCCGTCATAATGCCCCTGGAAGAGACAATCAACGGCGTGCAGGATATGACCTACATATCCAGTACGGCGTCGTCCAACGGCTCTGCCGAGATAACCGTGTTCTTCAAGCAGGGTACGGACCCCGATATGGCGGCTGTCAACGTGCAGAACAGGGTTTCCAAGGCAATGAGCCAGCTGCCCTCCGAGGTGGTGCAATACGGCGTGACGGTGGAGAAAAGGCAGAACAGCGTGCTTCAGATTTCCTCCCTGTACAGCCCGGACGGCAAGTTCGACAACGAATTCATTTCCAACTACGTCGATATCAACGTCAAGCCCCGCATAATGCGTGTGAACGGTGTGGGAAGCGTGGCGAATTTCGGAAACACCTATTCCCTGAGAATCTGGATGAAACCGGATGTGATGGGGATATACGGACTTGAACCCGGTGATGTCCTCAATGCCGTCGGAAGCCAGAATGTCGTGGCTGCGGCAGGTTCCCTGGGCGAGCAGTCCGCGAATGCGCTGCAGTACACTATGGAATACAGGGGCCGACTCAAGTCCGTCGAGGAGTTCGAGGACATCATTATCAAGGCGGAGGATGACGGGCACGTCCTGCACCTGAGGGATGTGGCTGACGTGGAACTGGGAGCCCTTTCCTATACCATATCATCCGGTGTGAACAACTGTCCCGGCGTGGCCTTTATGATTTACCAGTCGGCGGGGGCCAACGCCTCGAAGGTCAACGACGAGCTCGACGCCCTCTACAAGAGCCTGGAGAAGCAGCTCCCTCCCGGAATGAAGTTCACAACGCTGCTCACTTCCAACGACTTCCTTCACGCCGCGATGCACAATGTGCTGGAAACTCTGGTGATAGCCATTCTGCTGGTTATCCTGGTGGTGTATTTCTTCCTCCAGAACTTCAAGGCCACGCTCATACCCTCCATATCAATCTGCGTATCACTTCTCGGTACCTTCGCTGTGGTCAAGTTGGCCGGTTTCTCCCTGAACATACTCACGCTGTTCGCCCTGGTGCTGGCCATCGGTACTGTCGTGGATGACTCCATAGTGGTGGTCGAGGCCGTAATGGCCAAGATGGAGGAAGGATACGCCAGCGCGCACAAGGCCACCCGGGACGCTCTCAGCGAGGTTTCCACCGCAGTGTTCAGCTGTACTCTGGTCTTTATGGCGGTGTTCATCCCCGTGACTTTCATGCCGGGAACCTCCGGAACCTTCTTCACGCAGTTCGGTGTTACGATTGCGGCGTCCGTGGGACTGTCCTGCGTCAGCGCCCTCACTCTCTGTCCGGCTCTCTGCGCCGTCCTGATGAGGCCTTCCAAGAAATCCGGAAACAGGAAGGACATCAATTATTACACGAAGAAGGCTTACGAGGCATCCTATACGGCCATATCAAGGAAGTATATGTCGGCAGTGTCCCGTTTTGTCAAGAAGCCCGTCGTGTCCTGGGTGGTGCTGGCTCTGTCCGCCGCCCTGCTCGTGTTCCTTATGAAAGCCCTCCCTTCCGGACTTGTTCCGCAGGAGGACCAGGGCGTTATGCTTGTTGACGTCTCGGCTCCGGCCGGCTCCACTCTCCACGAGACGGAGCAGATTCTGGCCAAGGTCGAATCCAGGGTGAAGGACATTCCGGAGATGGAAAGTTATTCCACAATCTCAGGTTTCGGCCTCCTGTCCGGCAACGGGGCCAATTTCGGTACCGTCATCGTCAGGCTCCGCAACTGGGATGACAGGAAGGGGGCGGCTCACTCCATCGATGCGGTGATGGCGCGCTTCTCCTCTTCCTGCGAGGATATCAAGGAGGCGGTGATAGTGCCGTTCCAGATGCCGCAGATACCCGGATACGGAAATTCAACCTGTATCGAACTTGTTATGGAGGACCTCCAGGGAGGCGATATGACCAAGTTCAACGACTGTGTGAACGAGTTCCTGGCGCAACTCCAGGCCCGTCCGGAGGTGATGATGGCAATGTCCACCTACTCCGAGAGTTATCCCAAATACAAGGTCGATGTCAATGCCGTGCAGTGCGACAGGGCCGGAGTGGCCCCTTCGGACGTTCTCAACGTGCTGGGAGCATACTGCGGCGGCGCTTTCGCGGGCAACTACAACCAGTATGGAAAGGTGTACAGGGTTATGGTGTCGGCATCGCCCGAATACAGGCTCAATCCTTCGTCCCTGTCCAATATCTTCATCAAGGTGAAAGGCAAGATGGCCCCCATCTCCCAGTTTGTCACCCTGACTCCTTCGGTGGGAGCGGCCGGCTTGAAGCGCTTCAACCTCTATCAGAGCATCGGCTGTCAGGTGCTTCCGTCTCCCGGTTGTTCCCAGGGTGATGCGCAGAAGGCCATAGCCGAAGTCGCGGAGCAGTACCTGCCTTCCGGGTACGGATACGAGTACGGAGGTATGTCCCGTGAAATCGAGGCCAATTCCAAGAGCAATATGACTCTGGTCATCTATCTCATCTGCGTAATCCTGATTTACCTCATCCTGGGTTGTCTGTATGAATCCTGGTTCATTCCTCTGGCTGTGCTCCTGAGCGTGCCGTTCGGACTTATGGGCTCCTTCCTGTTCTCGGCGGCGCTGGGACTTGAAAACAACATTTACCTGCAGACCGGCGTGATTATGCTCATAGGCCTTCTGGCCAAGACCTCAATCCTCATCACCGAGTTCGCCGTGGACAAGCACAAGCAGGGAATGCCTGTTCTCGATGCTGCCCTGGGTGCCTGCAAGGACCGTCTCCGTCCTATCTTTATGACCGTGTTGACTATGATTGTGGGTATGATACCCCTGATTGTCGAAGGCGGCGCCGGAGCCAACGGAAACCGTTCGCTGGCAATCGGAGTTGTGGGAGGAATGTCCGTGGGCATTGTCTCCATACTGTTCGTCGTGCCTGTGTTCTATATGGTTTTCCAGACACTGCACGATAAATTTCACAAGACTGAAGAAACTGAGGAACAGCAATGAAAAGTTCAAGAATAATTATCCCGGCAATCCTGTCCGTGCTGCTGACGGGATGCTCCATTTTCGGAAAATACTCGGGCAAGGCTGAAGTCCCTGACGCCCTGTACGGCGGTGAAGTTCCTGCCGGCGCGCAGGACAGTTCCATTGCCGGAATCCCCTGGAGGGAATTCTTTCAGGATACAAAACTCCGTGACCTTATAGACACGGCCCTTTCCAGGAATGTGGACGTCGCCGTGGCAAGACTCAGGGTGAAGGAGGCGGAAGCCGCCCTGCTGGGCTCGAAGCTCGGGTTCCTCCCGTCCCTGACGCTGTCTCCGTTCATCTCTTACGGGACAGCTCCTTCTTATCAGGTACCCCTGTCCCTGTCCTGGGACAATCAGGGACTGGGCGGCATAATCAACAGGAAACGTGAGGCCCAGGCCCGCGCGGAGCAGACTCTGGAACAGGAGAAAGCCGCACAGTCACGCGTTGTCGCCGCCGTCGCCGATGCCTATTTCCAGCTCATCCTGCTTGACAGGCAATACAGGATTATCGACACCACCGAACTTGTATGGCAAACTGTTCTGGAGACTCAGAAGGCCCTGATGGAGAACGGAAAATGCTATTCCACCTCCGTCAGCCAGATGGAGTCTTCTCTCATAGACGTCAAGATTCGCAAGGCCGACATCCTGAACGAAATCAGGAATGTCGAACGTTCCCTGTGCATCCTTCTGGGCCGGACTCCCGGGAAGATAGACAGGGGAGGGTGGACTGAGTATGCGCTCTCCGGAAGTTTGAAGACCGGCGTCCCCGCGCAGATGCTGCAGAGACGACCGGACGTGCTCTCCGCCGCAAAGGCCGTGGAGGTGGCGTATTATGTGAACCGCCAGGCTCTCTGCTCGATGTTCCCCTCACTGTCACTTTCCGGAATGCTCGGCTGGACTTCCCAGGGTCTTTCCATCAAGGACCCGGCTCAGATGGTTCTGACCGCCGTCGCTTCTCTGACGCAGCCCATATTCGCCCGCGGACAACTCCGGGCCGGCTACAAAATCAGCGGATATCAGCAGGAAGAGGCGGCCCGTGTCTATGCCCAGACCGTGCTTTCCGCGGGAAATGAGGTCAACAGATACCTCGGGGATTGTCAGGTGGCAGAAGAGAAAGACGCCCTGTATAAGTCTCAGGTGGCCATTCTTGAGGAATCCTATGACGCTACCAGAGAACTTATGAAAAACGGAAAGGCATCCTACATAGAAGTCCTTGTCTCCCAGAACAACCTGCTGAACGCGCAGCTCTCCGAGGCCGCCAATGTCTATTCAGGGATAACAAGTCTCATCTCCCTGTACATTTCCCTCGGCGGCGGTGTTGACTGACAAATGCCGGGATTTTGCTCACGGTCTCGGTTTTGAGCTGAGGGCGTGAGCGGATAATTT
>JAKSKF010000029.1 GCA_024401825.1 Bacteroidales bacterium | reverse complement strand
ACGGGAGAAACTGACATTTGCTATTGGTAGAATATTACATTCCTCTTCCTTTTCTTTTGTTAACGATTTTTCTTGAAATATTCTGTTTCGGTCTGATTTCAATTAACATTTCAATTCTTGAGGCAAATCTTTGTTGTTCGTTTTCAGAGATTCCAACTTTTCTTGCTGTTTCCCTCCAGTTGGCAACAACATCTTTAACTTGACTGATTATTTCTTCTGCTTCTCCTCTTTCCAGAAAGTATGATTCCGATGCATTCAACAGTTCTGTTAAATCGGAGTTGTTGCTGTTTCTAGAAATCATCAGACTTTGAGTCAGGCTATTTGTCGGGTTGATATCGAAGGCCGGAGACAAGTCCCAGCCGTTTTTTGTAAGAAGAAATCCATGATTACGGAAATGGTCGTCGTGGTTACCTATCAGGATATTGAACGCGATTCTTCTATAAAGTTCACGGATGTCTACCATTGGCCTATTGAAATTTATGTCGCTTATCATCGTGTTTACGATATCAATATAACCTTTATTTGTCTGTTGTCCGTCTCCATCCTTCAACCCTGTAAGTGTTAATGATGATGCATACTGTATCCTTTTATCTCCGTTTCTGTCAAACCTTTTCGATAGAAGGATATGATAATCTGATGTAGGCAATTTTATCAGTCTTGTTTCCGCTGAACGGATTCCGGCTTTCTTTGCCAGAGTGAGTGCGAAATGCTCCCATAAGGCGACATCATACGTATCATTTATCGAAGGCAGTTTCGCTATATGCAGTATTCCGTTGTCAATGACATTGGCTTTCGGCCTTGCACCTCCGAGGGATGACCCTTGGGCGAATAGGTTATTGACCCAACTGTCTTGCGGAATCCTGTTTTCTTTCACGGCTTTTTCGTACTCTTGCGATTGATAAAGTATTTCCTTCAGTTCCGTCAGAACGGGAACACATTTGTCGATTTTTGTGTTCACTAAGACCCCTTTGTGATAGAAACGCAGCGCTCCCATTCGGGTAAAGTCGTCAAGGTGAACCATATAGTCGAAATCGTCAAACTCTCTTGGAGGACGGTTCTTCTCCTTTGCGACAATTCGTTCTCGTTTGTCTATCAGGGCTCTTCCCCACCTGTCCGGCAATACGTCTCCGAGGAAGGAGAATATACGTCCACTGCAAGATTGGACACCTTCAAACTGACCCAAATCCCGACTGAGGATTATCCCCGGAAATGCAGATAGAAAATCTTTGTCATATGAAAAAAGATATATCGGATTTCCCTTCACTCTTTCGTAATCGAGTTTTCCAACTCGAACGGGATTCTCAAGGAAATCAAATTCGGCAATTATATCAATCGAAATCATATTCGTCATTTATGGTTTTACCTTTGTTTTTCAGGTATATGTCTTGGAGGTTTCTTCCGACTTTGTCATCTCTTGCTATAGCGAGGATGTCACCGTCAAGTCCAAGACCATACAGGACTCTGATGTATATACCAAATGAGACTGCCGGGTTTCCCTTTTCTATCCTTATGAGAGTGAGTTCAGAACAGCCGGCCCTTTCCGCCATCCTGGCCAGAGAAATTTTTCTGCGGAGTCTTGCCAGTTTGATTTGTTCACCTACGGTTTTCAGGTTCATTTCCGCAGAAAGTGGTAGTTTTTTTGCAAGTGTTTTTTTCATTAGCAATATTATTATATTGCAAATGTATATAAATACTTTATTATATGAAAGTTTTTATATCAAAATAGGCCCGCATATGCGGGCCCTGATGTATCAGTCGTTGCCGACTCTATTCTGTGATGATTGACGGGGTCCCATACGCTGTACGGTTTGTCCCACTAAAATACTAATTGTTTCCCGATACACGTTCAGGCATTTGAGGGTTTTTCACTGATTTTTGAATATATTTGTAAAACCAATGTCATATCATATGAAAAAGATTATTCTGATTCTGGCGTCTCTGATGGTTCTGGCATCATGCGCCGAAAAAAAGGCCGCGATTCCCGTCTATGTCTGGACTTCATTTTCCGATACGATGGACGAAGCGCAGATTCGTGAACAGTTTGAACTCTGGAAAACCCACAATGTCAGCGGGGTATGCCTCAACGCCGGCTGGGATTTTGAGCGCATCGCTTCGCTCTCAAAGATTGCTCACGAGTACGGGATGGAATATCACGCCTGGGTATCCACGGTGACCGACGGTTCCCAGGACCCTTCCTGGTACACCGTCAACCGGCTCGGAGAGTCATCCCTCGAGAAACCCGCATACGTTCCTTACTACAAAACCCTCGACCCCCACAATCCCGAAGTCGTGGAACATCTTGTTTCCAAGTTCACCGAACTGGCTCAGATTCCCGACGTGGACTATGTCCAGATGGATTACGTCCGCTATCCTGACGTTATCCTTGCCCGCGGACTGTGGGACAAATACGGCCTTGTGATGGATGAGGAATACGCTCCCGCCGACTATTGCTATTGCGATGGCTGCGTTTCTGACTTCAAGGCCCGGACAGGCATTGACATACGCGGGGAGGAGGACCCTTCGAAATGTGAGGAATGGGCGGAATTCCGCTGCGACAATGTCACCAGGCTCGTGAATGCGGTTGCCGAAGCCGTGCACGCGCAGGGCAAGAAAATCAGCGCAGACGTTTTCCCCGGCCCCGACAGTTATGCAAGATGGATGGTCCGCCAGCAATGGGACGAGTGGGACATCGATGCCTTCTTCCCTATGAACTACAACGACTTCTATCTTGAGCCCGCATCCTGGGTAGGCGCCATTACCGATGAGGAGGTGAAGAGCATCGAAGGCAAAGGGGCAAAACTCTACAGCGGCCTGTTCATCTGCCACGACTGGCGCAACAAGGCTTCAATCAAAGACCCGGAAGGCCACGGCCTGCTTCCCTCTGAACTTGCCGAGGCGGTCAAGGGAGCGATGGATGCAGGAGCAACGGGAATCTGCCTTTTCAGCAGCCAGTCAATGTCTCCCGAACACTGGGAGGCCCTCGACGAGATTCTTTCCGACCCGGCTCTGTAAGAGACGCCGGACAGGACGCACAGAAAACAATTTCACAATATGAAACAGACCAAAACAATTCACGAGGCATACGCTATTGCCAAAGAGCGTTATGCCGCTCTCGGCATAGACACGGAGCAGGCCATTGGCAAACTTCAGGACATTCATCTTTCGCTCCACTGCTGGCAGGCGGACGACGTCCAGGGATTCGAGTCGGCGGGAGATTTGTCCGGAGGTATCCAGGCGACGGGAAACTATCCCGGAAAGGCAAGGAACGTGGAAGAACTGCGTTCGGACATTATCAAGGCAAAATCCCTCATCCCGGGGACACACCGCCTGAACCTTCACGAAATCTACGGTGAATTCGGAGGAAAGAAGGTTGACCGCAACGAAGTTGAACCCAAGCACTTTGAAGGATGGATGCAGTGGGCGGCGGAAAACGGGATGAAGCTTGACTTCAACTCCACTTCCTTCTCTCATCCCCTGAGCGGAAACCTCACACTCGCAAACCCTGACGAGGCAATCCGCAAGTTCTGGATAGAGCACACTCAGAGATGCCGCGCCATTGCGGACGAGATGGGACGCCGCCAGGGAGACCCCTGCATAATGAACATCTGGATTCACGACGGGGCGAAGGACTTTACCGTGAACAGGCTGAAGTACCGTCAGATATACAACGACTCGCTGAATGAAATCTTCAGTGTCAGGAGAGAATATATGAAAGACTGCCTGGAGCCGAAACTCTTCGGCATAGGGCTGGAAAGTTTCACCGTAGGTTCCAGCGACTTCTACTGGGCATACTGTTCAAAGCACAACGTGATTCCCACCCTGGACACAGGGCACTATCACCCTACGGAGAACGTATATGACAAGGTGTCTTCCCTGCTCATCTTCTGTCCTGAACTGATGCTTCACGTCAGCCGTCCTGTCAGGTGGGATTCCGACCACGTTACCCTGATGGATGACGCCACCGTGGAACTTATGAAGGAAATCGTCTATGCAGACGCAACAGACAGGGTTCACATAGGGCTGGACTACTTTGACGGGGCCATCAACCGCATAGGAGCTTACCTGATAGGCGCCCGTTCAACCCAGAAGTCAATGCTTCAGGCCCTGCTGAGTCCCGTCCGGGCTATCCGCAAATATGAAGAGGAAGACAAGGGATTCCAGAAACTCACGCTTCTGGAAATGGCAAAGACCCTGCCCTGGAATGCGGTCTGGGAGGAATTCTGCGTCCGCAACGACGTGCCCGTGGGAGAGGACTGCATAGCGGAGGTCGAAGCATACGAAAAGGAAGTTCTGTCAAAGAGATAAAACGGTATGGAACTCATAACAGGTCTTCTCATAATAGCCGCCGGCGCTTTCTGCCAGTCCAGCAGTTACGTTCCCATAAACAAAATCAAGAAATGGAGCTGGGAGTCCTACTGGCTTGTTCAGGGATTGTTCGCCTGGCTGGTTTTTCCCCTGCTTGGGGCCCTGCTCGCCGTACCTTCGGGCAGCAGTCTCCTTGAACTGTACGCCGCCAACCCCCGGGAAACCCTGCTCACAATGTTCTTCGGTGTGCTCTGGGGTGTCGGAGGCCTGACCTTCGGACTGTCTATGCGCTACCTCGGAGTGGCGCTGGGACAATCCATCGCCCTTGGCACCTGCGCCGGACTCGGAACTGTCCTGACTCCTGTCTTCACCGGCAGGACAGGGGACTTGACCGCTCCCGTGATTATAGGTGTGCTTGTCACGCTGGCGGGAATCGCCATCATCGGGTTCGCCGGAAATATGAAATCCAGGGGATTGTCCGAAGAGGAGAAGAAGAAGGCAGTCAAGGACTTCAACTTCGGAAAAGGAATAACGGTCGCGCTGCTCGCAGGTTTTATGAGCGCCTGCTTCGGAATAGGGCTGGGATTCGGAGAGAAACTGTGCTGGGCTGAGACCCCCGCCATATTCAGGAGCCTTCCCGCAACCCTGGCGGTGACATTCGGAGGACTGCTCACCAATGCGGTGTACTGCCTTGTCCAGAACGGTAGGAACAGGACCTTCTCCGACTACAGGGACGGGGCTCTGTGGAGACGCAACATATTGTTCTGCGCGCTGGCGGGACTGCTCTGGTACAGCCAGTTCTTCGGACTGAGTCTGGGTAAGGGGTTCCTTGCCGGCTCCGCCGCCCTTCTGGCCTTCAGCTGGTGCATACTCCAGTCTCTGAATGTGGTATTCTCCAATGTGTGGGGCATAATCCTCAAGGAATGGAAAGGTTGCGACAAAAAGACCGTCCTGGTTTTGTCCATCGGTCTTGTGGTGCTGGCGGTCAGCTCTTTCCTTCCCGAACTTCTGAAATAGGAGAGGCCCGAATCAATAGTTTCGCCTCTTCATAAAGTCAATCATAGCGCGACCCAACCTGGGGTTGCGCTTTATGTAACTGCTGTGAGTCGCATTCCTGAATATGATGAGCTCTGAATCCGGTATCGAATCCGCTATGAGGGTGGTGTGCTCCACGCTGATGAGGTCCCTGCTTCCTGCCGTTATCAGGGCCGGACATTTGATTTTCCTGAGTTCGGAGGGGTCTATGTCCGGTTCCTTCAGCATCATCAGGGCCAGGGCGGTGCCTTCTGAAAGTATCCACTCCTTGAACTCCTCGAATTCATCGCCGCAGTCCGGATAAAGGTTAGCTCCGGCCGCCACAATCATCGAGCAGGTTCCGGGATGTGCCATCTCAAGAAGCAGCGCGTTGATTCCTCCGTCGCTCCATCCGCCCACCACGGGCTTCTGAAGACCGAGTTCCCGAATCAGGCAGAAGCAGTCTTCGGCCATATCTGCATAGTGGTATTCCTCCACGGCTTCGTTCTGTCCCTGGCCTCTTGAGTCGGGGCAATATACCCTGTATCCGGCTTTCGCCAGTTGAAGCTGCTGGGTCAGCATACTCTTGTGAGAGCCTCCGTTCCCGTGCATCAGTACCACGGGTTTGCCGTCCAAAGGCCCCCGTACGGAGCAGAACAGGTCCTGTCCGTTGGCCTTTACACGGAATACGGATTCGGTGTAGGAGCTGCAACTGACGAGCAGAGGCAGGAAATAGAAATAAGAGCCGATTTTGCGAAGAGGGCGAAAAATATCCATAATCATTATTCTTTAATCCAGTCCAGCGAGGATTTGAGCCCTGCGGCCCATAGTTTGTCCCCGGCCTTGAAGCAGAATTCCTTGTCGGGGTTGGGGAAATGGGTGCCGTCCCGCTCAATGCTCACAATCAGGCAGCCGGACGGTCTGAGGTTGGTGTCTTTCAGGGCCATCCCCACCAGGACGGAGTCCTCCTTCAGGACAATCTGCTCCAGCGTGAACTCCTCGTCGGAAGCATCCCCCTCAACCCTGCAGGAAGCCATATGGGCCAGGAAACTGTCCACCTGGGCCTTGGTTCCCACCACCACGAGCCTGTCTCCGGGGAACACGACCTCGTCTCCTGACGGTATGAGTATGGACCGGCCTCCCCTCTGAATCTTGGCCACGTTGACTCCGGATTCTTTCCTGAAAGGCAATTTCCTGAGTTGCTGTCCGACATAGGTATAGTCCGGCGGCACCACCACATCTGCACTCATAATATCATACTTATTCAGCTCGGCGTTTATCCTGCTTGAAACGGGAGCCTTCTTCCTGGCCTGGTTTTCCTTTGCGTTGAGATTGCTGAAGAAACGGTCCTCCATCCCGGTGTATTTACGGGTTGCTCCCCTGGCAATGATGAAAATCAGCAGGAGACTGGCGAATATCAGGGTTATGCTCCAGCCGGGAACCTTCACGAAGAGAAGAATGGCGCTCAGGGAGAATTCCACTGCAAGGAAGATTCTCAGGAACACCGCCGCCGTCAGGGGAACCTTGGATTTGGGGTCCCTTGCAAGCAGCCTCGACACCATCTTCCGCAGGTCGGAGCCGTTGACCGCGAGGCCGAAAAGGAAAGGGGACATTACCAGAAGCATCGACGCCACTTCCACCAGCGACTTGAAGCCCCGGGACATATGCGGCAGGAGACTGTCATAGAGTTTGGGCAGGTACTCCCTTCCGGAAAGAAGGATGACAAGAAGGATGATGCTGTACGTCGACAGTCTGACGAAATATTTCTTTACGAAGGTCTTCCAAAGGCTGGTCTCCGCCCTGTTCATCGACTCTGCGCGGGCGGCACGCCTGTCAAGGGCCCTTGTCATCCCTGTCGGAAGTTTCCTGTAGAGGAAGGCTGACACAGGGTCGGCGGCCTTAATCATATAGGGAGTCGTGAACGTGGTGATTACGGACACGGAGATGATGACGGGATAAATGAAGGGGCTGAGAACGCCGAGCGAGGTTCCCAGGCCCGCAATGATGAATGAGAACTCTCCCAGTTGGGGAAGGCTGAAACCCACGTGCAGGGCCGTGTCGAGACTCTTGCCCGCGAACAGGACTCCCGCCGTGGAGAAAAGCAGGATTCCGGCCATCGCCACCAGGGTTATCACCAGAATCACACCCCAGTGCTCCGCTATCACAAGGGGCTCGACCATCATCCCGACGGAGACGAAGAAAATAGCTCCGAAGAGATTCTTGATGCTTGAGGTCAGCTCTTCTATCCTCTCCCCTTCCAGAGTCGAAGAAAGAATCGAGCCCATAAGGAAGGCGCCGAGAGCGGAGGAGAAACCGGCCTTGTTGGCAAGCACCACCATCAGGAAGCATAGTCCCACGCTTATCAGGAGCAGGATTTCATCCGATATGAACTTTCCGGCTTTCTTGAAGACTGTGGGTATGACATAGATTCCGATGAGGAAGAAAATCACGAGGAAAATCACCAGTTTGGCAAGGGAAAGGAACATCTCGGCTCCGGAGAACCGGTTGGATACGGCGAGGGTGGAGAACAGCACCATAAGAAGCACTGCGAGCAGGTCCTCGACCACAAGCAGGCCGAACACCAGGGAAGAATGGGGCTTGTTCTTCATCCCAAGGTCGTCATACGCCTTGATGATTATGGTCGTGGAACTCATCCCCAGCATTCCGCCCAGGAAGATTCTCTCCATAGGCTTCCATCCGAGCGCGGTGCCGGTGACGAAACCGGTCAGAAACATTCCCAGGCAGATTGTCATCGCCGCTATGATTGCGGCGCTTCCCACATTCAGAAGTTTCTTGAAATTGAATTCCAGCCCGAGTCCGAAGAGCAGGAAGATGATTCCGAGTTCGGACCACTCGTGGACGGATTCAGGCGAGAACTGGGGAAACAGGCCGAGGTGAGGCCCGACCACAAAGCCGGCTATTATGTAGCCCAGGATTACGGGCTGTTTCAAGGCCTTGAAGATGACAGTGAACACGCTTCCCGCAATCAGGATGATTGCAAGCTGGGTTACAAGCACAAGTTCAGAGGACATAGCGGGTCAATCAATACAGCGATATACATACCGGCGACGGAACCGCGACGGTCTTTCCGGTAAAGTCAAGCACGCCGGTCTGCGCGTCGACAGAGTAGATTTCAATGCTTCCGGCATCGCGGCAGGCGCACAGGAGGTACTTTCCGTCCGGGGTCAGCGTGAAATTGCGCGGATGTCTGCCCGTAGGCTGGAATCCCGTCCTCTCCAGAGTGCCGTCCCCGGGGTTGATGCGGAACACGGATATCCCGTCTTCCTTCAGGCGATGGCTGGTATACAGGAACCGTCCGTCAGGGCTGATGTGGATGTCGGCGCTTCCGTGCCCACGGCCGTCATACGCCATTTCGGTGCTGATATGCCTGAGTTCCCCGTCATCGTAGGCGAATACAGTCACGCAGTCTCCCGTCTCTCCCAGAAGGTATGCGTTCCTCCCGTCTGTCGAAAACACCATATGCCTGGGCCCGGGATGGGCAGTCCTGTCGAAGGAATATGCCGTCCTGAAATCTTCCGGATTGGAATCAGGGATGATTGTGGCCCTGTACACGGCATCGGCTCCCAGGTCGGTGAAAAACAGATACTTTCCGTCGGGGCTCACAACCGCGCAGTGGATGTGGGACTCCACGTCCGCGCCGGGGTCGTAACTGAACGATTTCTCCGCCACCCGTCCGTCCGGGAGCAGGGGGAATACCGTCAGGGTGCCGTCTCCGTAATCGGATGTCAGGACGTTTCCTCCGGCAATCACTATGTTGCAGGGAGAACTTCCGGAGCCTTCCCTTTTGTTCAGGACATTGATTGTGCTGTCCGTCAGTTCGAAGGAATACACTCCGTGAGAGCCGTCGGAGGTCTCGCTGACGGAGTAGGCGAACCTGCGGTCGTCGGAAGGAATCACGAAGGAGGGATTGGGCGCGAAAGCGCAGTCGAGCAGCCGCGCCTCGAGTGTCGCGGTGTCGAATTCATAAAGGTACACACCTTTGCTTCCGGTCCCTTCGGTATAAGTCCCCACAAGCATCTTCAAGACGGATTCGTCTTCCACGGTCCTGACGGAGCAGGATACCGCCGCCGCAAGGATTACACACCACAGGACAAGCGGCAGACAATGCGGCTTGAAAGTCTTTTTCATATCTCCAGGTATATTGCGAAATGAATATTCTGATTGCTTCAGTCCCGGTCTATTGTGGCCAGGGCATAGGCGTAGGCGCCGAAGGATATGGCGGTGCTTGTGCCAATGCGGGAGTAGGTGACGCCTGTCTTGGTCTCGTTGAAATAACTTACTTCACGTCCAGAACCGAGGACCTTCACCTTCTTTGAATTGTCCTTCAGGAATTCATCCATTCCTTCCTTTACCGTGAGGTCGAACGCCTTCATCTGCAGGCAGGGGAACTGCGCGCCGGAGAAAGCTCCCAGGGTGGAGTTCATTTCCTTCACCAGAGAAGGGAAGATATGTCTCCAGCTGTTGGCTATGCCGCCGCCTATCACGACTATGCCGTCAACTATGTCGATTGCGTGTATGATGGCGTCGGCGGCCACACGGCCGAGTTCCCCGAATGCGGTGCGGGCCGCGGACGCGTTGCCTTCGGCCTTGCCCTCGGCAATCAGGGAGATGTCCTTGGGGCTGAGGTCCCTCGCGTCTTCGGGAGCGTTCTCGTGATAGACTCTCTTGACGGCGCGGATGCTCACGCTTTCCTCAGTTATGAGATTGGGATACTTGACGTTTCTCATAAGCCAGACGTCTCCGCCGCAGCCGTTGTCCCCGGTGAGCAGTTTGCCGTCAATGACGACACCGCCGCCGAAGCCGGTGCCGAGGGTCAGTCCGAGCAGGTTCCTGTACCTCTTGGCGCTGCCGCTTTCAGCCAGAAGGGAGTTGATTCGCGGGAGTTCGCCGGCCAGCGCCTCGCCGTAGGCGAAGAGATTGCCGTCATTGTTGATGAATACCGGGATGTTGAAGGTGTCGGCGAGGAACGGACCCATTGCGACACCGCCCCTGAAGCAGGGGAAATTGGGAAGGTCTCCTATTATGCCGTGTCCGTAGTCGGCGGGGCCGGGGAAGGCAAAGCTGATTGCCACGGGCTTGACATCGCCCAAGGCCTTCTCGACCATTCTGAAGCCCTCTACGAGGACCTGGAGACAACGTTCGATATTGTCATTCACCGCATCCAGGCGGATGGGTTCGACCACCTCGCGGTAGCCTTGTATCGCAGAGAACACGAAATTGGTTCCTCCTGCATCAAGGGTCATCACGACCCGTTTGTCATTTTCGTACATAGTATTATTTGTGATTGCTTGACAAAAATAGACTATATTGGCGATAACTGCAAATGTGCTCAGAAGTCCGCCTCGGAAGTCCAGGACATCTTCTTCCCTGTGACAGGATGGGTGAACTCCAGACTCCCGGCGTGCAGGCAAAGCCGGCCTTCCCCTCCTCCGTAAAGGCGGTCTCCCAGGATAGGGCGGCCAAGTCCCGAGGGATGGGCGGAATGAACCCTGAGCTGGTGAGTCCTCCCCGTGAGCGGAGTGAAGCGCACATCCGAACAGCCGTCAGGAAGGTTCCGTACCAGTTCCCAGTCCGTCACGGCCTGCTTCCCGTTTTCAAAATCGACCGACTGCCTCGGCCTGTCATAGTAATCCTGACTGATAGGAAGGATGATTCTCCCTTTTTCCCCTATGTCAGGACCCGGTGTCAAACGGGCCAGATAGGTTTTTTTCACCTCCCTTTTGCTGAACTGACTCTGGAGTCGGGCCTGACATTCGGGAGTGCGGGCAAAGACCATCAGTCCCGAGGTATCCATATCCAGCCTGTGACAGGAATAGACCGCGCCTCCGGTTTTTTCGGACAGTCTTTCCTGGAGAGACGGCCGCATTGTCTTCCCCGGCACCGACAGCATCCCGGAAGGTTTGTCCGCAACTATGATGAAATCGTCTTCATACAATATTTTTTCCTGCCCGGCACATTCCTCTTCCAGGGGATTGGGCTCGACGTCGAGACCCTGCAGCATAAAGGCCAGAAGCGGTCCGCACTTCCCCGTGCACGAAGGATAGAAGCATCCGGGGGTCCTGACCTCGTCCGCGGGGGATTTCCCGTACCAGAACTCTCCCATAGCCAGGGGCCTCAGGGAATGCAGGTAAGCGTACTGCAGAAGTTTGGGCGCGGCGCATTCTCCCGTTCCTCCCGGAGGCGTCAGTCCGCGCGCTGCGAAGATGTCCAGTATGCTTTTCCTCTCACCGAGGGCATTGTTCACGATGTAGTTTCTGAAAAGCCAGTCCTGCAGTTCTTCAGACATCTCCCGACGCCGTCTCATATCTTCCCGGATATCGGGGGTTTCCCCGCTTTCTATCCGGCGGTTCAAGGCCACTATCTGCGATTCCACCTTCTTGAAATGGCCTTCAGGGTCCTGAAGGTCCAGAATCGGAGGGACAAAGCCATCGACTCTGCTCTTTCCTCCGGCCAGCCCGGAAAAGGAGAACAGGAAGTCGGGATTTCCGTCCCTGCCCTGCACCATAAGCACGCCGAGCATCTTCCCCTCTGAGAACAGACGGTTCAATTCAGGGGAAGAGTCTATCCGGGCAGTCATCTCCCGGGCGGCACGGACAATCTGCGGGTCCGGAGTGTAGCGGAAAGGATAGGTGAACTGTCTTGACGCCACCGTGCACACATACCCGGAAACCCTGTTCACCGTTGTCTCGAACCTGACTCCTGAAGCGTCGCCCGGAACATCCTTGAGATTGTCGGGGAGACCCAGGCCTGAAAGTTTGAGAAAACTTTCCTTGCGGGTCCACAGTTGCGTGAATTTCACCCCGGGCTCGTCCGAAGAGAGGACCTCGGCCAGTTCCCGTCCGTTCAGAACGGCGGATGCAAGACTTTCGTCATACTGTATCTCCTCTATGTCTATGCCGACAGGGCTGTCGGAAACGGCACAGGCTATTCCCCTTGCACAATGGCTCAGGTTGAAGAAAATGTCAGGTCGTTCCCTCAGGAACGGCTTCCCTCTGTCCGAGTATGAGAATTCCGGGCATTTTTCCAGGCCGAAGCGCTCCAAGAGCATTTCCTCGAGCATAATGAAAGACTTTGCGCAGAGGAACCTGTCAATATCCCGCCGGTATGACAAAACTTTTTCCCGCCGCCACCCGGGGAGCAGCGGCAGGATTTTCTGCAAAGCGCCGGAGACGTCAAAGTCCCCGGCAATATCATAAAACCTTGTCAGCAAGGGCGCCGGGCTACATAGCCTGGGCCACTGCAACCGCAACCGCCACGGTGGCTCCCACCATAGGGTTGTTGCCCATTCCCATAAAGCCCATCATCTCCACGTGAGCGGGGACTGAACTTGAACCTGCGAACTGGGCGTCGGAATGCATACGTCCCATTGTGTCGGTCATTCCGTAAGAAGCCGGGCCGGCCGCCATATTGTCGGGATGGAGGGTTCGCCCGGTACCGCCGCCGGATGCCACTGAGAAGTAAGGCTTGCCCTGAAGCTGGCACTCCTTCTTATAGGTACCCGCAACGGGATGCTGGAAACGGGTGGGGTTGGTGGAGTTGCCGGTGATGGAGACGTCAACACCTTCCATATGCATTATGGCAACACCCTCGCGGACGTCATCCGAGCCATAGCAGCGGACACCTCCGCGCACTCCCTCGGAGTATTTGGTCTCGGAGATTATATTAACCTTGCCCGTGAAGTAGTCGAATTCAGTCTGCACGTAGGTGAAACCGTTGATGCGGCTGATAATCTTGGCGGCATCCTTTCCAAGTCCGTTGAGAATGACGCGGAGAGGTTTCTTGCGGACCTTGTTCGCCATTTCGGCTATCTTGATTGCTCCCTCGGCGGCGGCGTAGGACTCGTGGCCCGCGAGGAATGCGAAGCACTGCGTCTCTTCACGCAGAAGTCTCGCTGCCAGGTTTCCGTGTCCCAGACCGACCTTGCGGTCATCTGCCACAGAACCGGGGATGCAGAAAGCCTGCAGTCCCTCTCCGATGGCCTCGGCCGCTTCAGCAGCCGTCCTGACACCCTTCTTTATGGCGATTGCAGCACCTACCACATAGGCCCATTTCGCGTTCTCGAAGCAAATCTTCTGGGTCTCCTCACACATCTTGTAAGGGTCTATGCCCTTTGCATCGCAAATTGCCTTTGCCTCATCGATATCCTTGATACCGTATTTGCCCAGAGCTGCATTAATCTGATTAATGCGACGCTCGTAACTTTCAAAAAGTGCCATAATTCTTACTCTTTACGGGGGTCAATGTATTTAACTGCGTCAGCAAAGCGGCCGTATGTGCCTTTTGCCTTTTCTATTGCCTCGGGACCGGTTGCGCCTCCCTTGAGAGCATCCATAAGCTTGCCGAGGTTCACGAACTCATAACCTATGACTTCATTGTTCGCGTCGAGAGCCATTCTGGTGCAGTAGCCTTCCGTCATCTCAAGATAGCGGCTGCCCTTGGCCTTGGTTCCGTACATCGTGCCGACCTGGCTGCGGAGATTCTTTCCGAGGTCCTCGAGCGAACCGCCGATGGCAAGACCGCCCTCGGAGAAAGCGGACTGGGTACGTCCGTAAACTATCTGAAGGAAAAGTTCACGCATAGCCGTGTTGATGGCGTCGCATACGAGGTCCGTGTTGAGAGCCTCCAGAAGAGTCTTTCCGGGAAGAATTTCGGATGCCATTGCGGCGGAATGGGTCATACCGGAACATCCGAGGGTCTCCACAAGGGCTTCCTCTATGATGCCGTCCTTGACGTTGAGCGTGAGTTTGCAGCAACCCTGCTGGGGAGCGCACCAGCCTATTCCGTGGGTAAGGCCGGAAATATCCTTGATTTCTTTGGCGTGCACCCACTTTCCTTCCTCAGGAATGGGGGCATTGGCGTGATTGGCGCCTTTGGTCACGCAGCACATCTGCTGCACTTCTTTTGTGTAAATCATTTTTACTGAAATAATTATGGTTTCAAAAAATCATTGTCGCATATCCAGCCGGCCACTATGCCGGCAGCGTCTCCCACCAGTCTCTCGCACGGGCGGGCGGCATAATATCCGGGCGTACGCTCCGAAGGTTCGGGGTTCCGCTCTTCCGCGCTCCTTTTCCCCAGCAGTTCCCGGCAGACTATGCTGCCGTTCTTCCGCCTGAACTCGGAGGCGAGTTTCTGCACCAGTTCATAGTTGGCCCTGCGCTCCTGCAGGTCCGTGGGGTTGAGCGCCGGCTTCAGGAAGCCCGTTATTATCGTCATCGCGGACACTGTTCCGCAGACCTCCCGGAGCCTGCCCATTCCTCCTCCGAGGCCGGACCCGACTTTCTTCAGGACAAGTTCATCCAGGCCGAGGACGTCGGCGAAGGCCAGGAGCACTGCCTGTCCGCAGTTGAATCCCTGCCTGAAAAAATCCCTGGCGGAATTTTCCCTTTGGGTGATGAATGAAGACCTGTCCATAAAAAATCCCACTAATTTAACATTTTTCCGCGTAAGTGCCTACTCGTAGAGGAACTCTATTTTATCCACGTACAACTTGGAGCCGTCCCCGCCTACAAAATAGTCTCCGTACTTGCTGGCTGCAATCGATATGTACAGATTGCCGGGATATTCGGTCTGGGACTTGTAGTTCAGAGGCAGGGTGACCTGTTTCCACTCGCTCAGTACATTGTCGCTCCTGCCTTCAAAACGGAAGGATGCCACTGTCTCCGGCAATTTCTCGATATCCCAGAAGGTGCTCTTTTTCCCCGTGTTCACCTGAACCGGAGAGTTGGCCGTCCCGCCGTATTTGGATGCGGGCCAGTTTCCGAGCGCGAATTCAATCTTGAAACGGTCGTAGTCGTTCTTGGTCAGGGGGACGTCACTGCTTGTGTTGGAAATCCTGCAACCTTTGTATTTGTACCACAGGCGAACTGCAGTGGGCCTCGACTTGGAAGTCCAGGGACGTCCGAAATTGACTTTCCCGTTCAGCCCGTCCAATCCGGCGAAACTTCCCGCGAAGATATTTCCGGCCGCAAGTTTCTTCACGACTACTACGTTTATGAAATGCGATGTAAGCACGGCGCTCTTTGTCGAGCCTGTTCCGGGAGGAACGTCTTTCGATGAATCACAGACTATGATTCCATAACTGGCGCTCGCCGAATTTCCGCTGTCCCAGAACTTGGTGTTGCATCCGGGAATGGAACTGGAAGTATTGTAGAACGAAGTGTACTTGCTGCTCTCGGCGTTGCTGGTGACCTCGAAATCCCCGTTTGGAATCTGGGTTGCCTCTTCTGTCGAGAAATGCATAGGGTCGGCAACGTCGTTTCCGTCAACCAACAGTTTGTAAGAGTATTTGGTGGCGGGAACGAGCCCCGTAAGCACCGCCCGGTACTGTCCTCCTCCCAGTCTTTCCGCATCGGCCGTCTGCCAGTCCGAGCCTCCTCCCCTGTAGGCGAATTCCACCTTGGGCTGCTGCTGGAACTTGCTCTCATCGACGTATGCCTTGACTGTAGCGCGGGTCGCCCAGAATTCATAAGGTTCCGACGCCACGAGATTTCCGCAGTAGGGGTTGATTTCTATCACGTCTTCATACTCGTCAATGTCAGTGTCCACCATAGCCTCGAACACCACGAATCCGTCGCTCGAAGAATATTTCGGGGACATTGTGTACTTTACTCCGGGTTTGATGTTCCGGAAGGAGCCGCTGTCCTCCACGACTTTGCCGTTGGCCTGGAGTTCGCCCCTGAAATGCCAGTCAAGCGTGCCGTATTCCTCCTCCAGAAGGAAATATCCGCACGTCCCGCTGTTCAGGGCGGTATATTGGAGCTCCGCTCCCGGTTCCGTGCTGACGGTGAAGGTGAAGCCGGGTTTGAACGAACTTTCCACGGACTCGTGGAAGTTGACACAGACGACCGTATTGACAGGTCTTACAGTCAGGGTAGTCGCGGACATTTCCCCCGCCTTGATTTCAATCTCGGTCAGTCCCCTGTAACTGTTTTCCTCCCAGCACGCCCTGTCGGGATTTTCCTTCAGGATTTCTCCGGCCTCGAAAGACACCCGGTACGGTCCCGCCTCAAGGTACAGGAGTTCGGGCAAATCTTCAAGGGAATATTCCTTTGTGCAGGAAGCGCCTGCTATGGTTATGAGCGCGTTGTCTGAACAGGCCTTGGTTCCGGGCAGTTTGACGGACAGGCGCAAGGAGCCTTCACCCGCAGATTCCGGGCCCATTTTCTCTCCCGTGCAGGACAAGGCCGTCATTACTGTAATCAATGCTGCAAGCAGATTTTGTTTCTTCATACTCCGTTCCTCCTATTCTGCCAACGTGAATTTTACCTTGCGCAGACTGGCCGCGGTCACGTTGCCGTAGGTCTTTTCCGCAACAAAGTGTCTGCCTGATATGTATCCGTCGAAGACAACGGTCAAATCAGTGTTCTCTTCTGTCAGGAGGAAATACACCAGGTGTTCCTCCACCGTTCCCGCGTTTCCGTCGAAAATCACCGGGATGCTGAAATTCCGGCCTGACGACAGACTCAGGTCCACCTTGGAATCCGCTGTCACGGCGGCAAGGAATTCATCCTGGAATTCTACCGAAACCACAAACTGAAGCAGCCGGCACACAAGGTCCTCCTTGAGTTCGGTCATTTTCCCGGCGGCTATCTTGAAGGGAACCTCGACTCCATACACGGGGCAGTCAAGCCCTACGGGAAGAATCTCCCGGTCCGAAGAGCATACCGACAGGAAATAGTTCCCGACCGGAAGGGCAATCCCGCCTTCAACGGCGCGGGCCTCGGAATAGGACATCTTCATCAGGGGCTCTCTCCTGCTGTCCAGTATGGTCACCCGATAGTCACCTCCAACCGGCACGGGGGCCTTGGTAGGGAATTCCTGCTCGCATCCGACGCTGAGGCCCCCGAACGAGAGGGTTCCCACCCGGGTGGTGGAGGGGTCGATTGCAATCTCTCCGAGGTCCACCAGGTCCATCTCCGAGTCGAAGACCACCTCAACGTGGAGTCCGCCGATTTCAGACACGTCCATAGTCACGGTGTGACAGGAAGCGGGAGCGACTTCTCCGAAGTCCGTCAGGGCCATTTCCCGGGACTCTCCGTCATAGGTGGACATACTTCCCTTCACCCGGACTTTGCCGGGGGTCTGGAACACCAGTCCCGTTTCCCCACGGGCATATGCCACCTCGTTCCCAAGAGGTGTTACTATCATAAACTCATACTCCGGGAAATAGGACTTGAACAGTTCCGTACATTCAATCTTCACGCAACAGTTCATAAGTTGTACGGGCACTCCCACAGTGACATCCTCCCATACGAAGGAGAATGGTTGGGCCCCGTACCAATACGCTTTTCCGAAACCTTCCTCCTCCGCGTCACCGAAGGACGCCTCGAATTTCAGGTTGTCGGACACGGGCATATCCTGCGCGTAGGGGCAGGCTCCCCAGGCGGACGACTTCCCGGTCCAGAGTGTCTGTGACAGGTCGGACAATGTGATGTCAAAATCCCCAGCCGGGGGCATCTGAGCAAATTCAAGGTCCGGGCCTCCGTTCAGGACAGTCATCTGAACGGCGCCTTTCGGGTTTGCCACTTTCAGGCAGGAAACTGCCAGGACCGTCAGGGCCGCCGGCAGGATTGACTTCAAAATTCTCATCTCTTTCTGTTTATCTTACGCTCTCTGAAGTAACGGGGAAATTGAAATATGTGTCGGGGAAAGGCTCGGCGGCCAGTGTGAAATGCCACCATTCACATTCGTACGGAGCGAATCCGTGCGCGAGCATAGCCTCCCGCAGAATCATCCTGTTCCTGTACTGCTCCTCGTTTATGGGTCTGTAAGCGCCTATCTCCTCCCCGGGCTGGACGTCCGGATGGGACGCCCTTCCGAAATAGTCGAAGGTACAGCCCATATCCACGTCTTTCTGAAGTTTTTCGTCAAAGAGCGTCAGGTCCACGGTGGAGCCTCGCGTATGGCTTGACTTTGTGGCCACATAGCCCTGGGGGATGACTGCGCTCTTGTCTATTTCCGGATAGAAATACTCCTTCATCCTGGTGTCGGAGATGTCGGCCGCCCATTTCATAAAATAGTCAACCGCATCCTGTGGACGGTAGGCATCGTATATCCTGAGCAGATAGCCCTTTGCCTTCAAATCTTCCGCAACCAACTTCAGGCTGTCGCAAGCCTGCCTCGAGAGAATGGCCACGGGCTGTTCGTATCCGGGGATACGGTCTCCGATGAAATTGTATTCACTGTAATACCGGATGTCCAGCATCACGTCCGGAATCACGTCGTTGATAAGCACGAAATCACGGGAAGGGTCATAGGCCTCCCCGTCCGTCTTTGTGCAGCAGGAACAAAGGACAGCGCACGCAAGCGCAACCGGAAGAAAACTTCTAATCATATTTTTCATTTTTATTCTGTTCTGACATTATCCTGTCTTCGAAAACCTTGTTTATGTATTCTGAAGGGAGCATCCCCGTGGACGCCTTGAACGCGGTGCGGAAGGAGTTGAGCTGCTTGTAGCCGCACTCCTGTGCCAGCGTGGTGACGTTGGGCTTCTCCACCGAAGCGCCGATGAGTTTCTTTGCGTAGTCGATGCGCAGTGAGTTGACATAGTGGCTGAAGTTCACTCCCCTGCCGTTGAAGTATTTGCTGAGATAGGTCCTGTTGGTTCCCACTGCCTTGGACAGCATCTGCGAGTTCATTTCAGGATTGAGGAATATGCGTTCCTTCTCGCAGAGAGCCGACAGCCTTTTGCCAATCCAGGCATCCCGCGAGTCGTCGTCCGCGTCTGAACTGCCGTCTGTCCCTGCGGGTTCGGAAGGCTCCTCGCCCAGCGTCTCCTTCTCCGCAACCTGTCCGAGAGACACGTATGCGAAAAAGATGCAGAACAGAAGGGACAGGGCCAGATGCACGAAGATGAACGGAGAGACGGCCTGGGCCCTCCAGATTACGGACATCAGGAAAGACGACAGAATCAGCACCAGGATTATGACGGAGTAAATGAGCCAGGCCACCCTGTGGTTCCTGTCGTAAGAGAAGTTGTCCAGGAGGATACGTCTGTATCTGATGACTTCCAGCACGTAGCGGATTCCGAAAATCATCAGGTACAGGGCCCAGAAAATGAAGCAGGCGATGAAAGCGGTCCTGTTTGCAGTGAAGAGGTACCATACGGCCAGGACCGCGGGAATCACGAGGGGAGCCGTCACCCTGACGGCGATGTTCTTGATGTTGTTCAGTCTCAGAAGTGACAGCAGCCACAGAACAGTGCAGGGAATACCTATCAGCATTCCCATTATCAGGTTCGACTCGAAGAAGCCTGCGGGGACCTTCTCCATAAAGTGTATCCAGAAAGGAAAGATGTCATAATAGCCCAGGGCCATACAGAAAATCAATCCTCCGGAGGTCTTTCTGACCACGAGGTCCGGATTCGCTCCGGCGATGAACTGGCGGTTGCTGTGCAGGAGAAACAGCCCCAACAGGGTAAAAATTCCCAGGTTGAATCCGCTGAATATGTTATAATATAATTGAAAGTCCTGACACATAGTCCGATACCCTCTCCTTTCATCTTTTATTTGCCGGCACTGCCTACGCAAAGATAGCAAAAACTGCGCATTTGTGCAGATGGGGCGGGTTGGAAAAACTTATTTTTGGGATTAGGGATTTTTAGACTATATTTGCAGTCCATTCGCCATGGCGGGGTAGCTCAGCTGGTTAGAGCGTCGGATTCATAATCCGGAGGTCGTG
>JAKSKF010000028.1 GCA_024401825.1 Bacteroidales bacterium | reverse complement strand
ACTGCTATTGCAAGAATGAAAATCTTGAGTACTAACCGTTATACGAACCCACCAAGGTTCCCTGCGTTTGCGCGCAAAATTGGGACTGCAAAGATATAAAAAATTTTTGGATTGGCAAATAATTTTTATTCTTCATTTTTTGACCACTCCCAGGAATAGAGCAGGGATTCTACCTGGCGCAGGTTCAGACGCTTGTCCTTGCCCGGGAGGTAGATGCATCCTTCAGTCACTATGACTTCCTTCCCGTCCCGGCTGTAGAAGGCCTCGGAGACAAAGGGGCCTCCCATAAAATCGCCTTCAAGCTCCCACATTCCGCGGGTTTGGGCGAAGTCGCGGCCCTTGTATTTGAGATATTCTATATAGGGAGGGAAAGATTCCGCCGGCGCGGTCTTCCCGTACGACCCCGGAACCGGCCCTGAGACGTAGGCCTTCATAAACTCGTCCCGTCTGGCCAGGATGCGGTCAAGCTCGAGTTCGTTCACTCCCTGCTCCGCGGGATACTTGTAGAACACCAGCGCCTGGAACGCGTCACCCTGCCCGTTGCTCTGAAGCCAGATGAAATTGTCTTTCGCGGTCACCAGATGATAGGTGTTGGGCACGCGCACCGAGCCCCCGAAGGTCTTCCTCACTTTTGCGCCCAGGTCCTTGTTCTCGTAGCGCAGCGAGCCGCTGATGACCCTCTCCCTTTCCGCCTGCTCCAGCACGTCGATGATTTTCGCGCCGCTCTGCCTTAGCAGTGAACAGGCGGTCGCAGTGTCGGGAGCGCTGATTCTGACAAGGCACTGCGGACTTGCCCAGGCGTCTTTCAGATATTCCACGCCCACGGTATCCGCCTTTGCGCCGATGTTCAGCACAACTATGTTGCGGTGAACGTTGAAAAGGTTGTTGAAAGCGGAGGGCGCCACGTTGACCAGCGTGTAGAGCGGCTCCCTCACCGGCAGGTAAGGGCAGTCGGCGGCAAGAATCCGGCGGACGCATTCTCCAAGCGCGTCCTCCCAGTCGCCTTTCTGTATAACCACTATGACTTCACCCGCCTTTCCGCTTACAGAGGGCAGGTATCTGGTCTTCGGCCCCTGATTGCAGCCGAATGCGGCCGTAAGGGCCAGGGCAAAGAGAACAAGTGTCTTTTTCATATCGTCAATGTATCAGTCTTCCTATGTCGTTGCCGAATGCGAGTACCATCAGGGCGATGAGCAGCGCCATTCCTATCAGTTGTGTCACATAGAGGAACCTGTCAGAGGGTTTCCTGCCGGTGACCAGTTCCCACAGGGTTATGAGGATGTGCCCTCCGTCCAGTCCCGGAATGGGTATGAGGTTCATCACTCCCAGCATAATGGAGAGCAGGGCCAGGATGTTCACGAAGCGGAGCCAGTCCCAGCTTGCCGGCATCACCTGCCCTATGGCGATGAAACTGCCCACCGACTTGTAGGCCCCCGTGCTGGGGGTGAAAACCAGCCTGAGGTCCCTGATGTAGCCGGTGACAACCTCCCAGCTGTATTTCAGGCCGGCGGGAACGGATTCCAGCGCCGTGTAACTGCGGGTGCGGACGGAAGGTATCCGTGCAATGACGCCCAGCATCCCTGCGGTGTCAACCTGAAGATGCATCGCGATACTGTCGGCGCCCCTCATCACAATGGACGGCACATTCTCGCCGGCCAGGTCGGAAAGCACGTTCCTGGCATCCTGGAGATAGGCTACCGACACGGAATCCAGCCTGACTATCCTGTCCCCCTTGCGGAGCAGGAGGTTGGGCGAACCGGGCGCCACGGAATCAATCACGAACGGAATGGCAAGGTCGAACAGGGACGGGCAGTTCATCACTTCTCCGAGCCGGGCCTTGTCTATGTATATGTCCAGGGTGTCGGAGTCCCTGAGGACGGTTACCTTACCCACGTTCCTGCGGGCGAGGTCGGCCTGAATCATTCCGAAGTTCTCCGGAACGAAGTCGTCGAGGGCCAGGATGCGGTCTCCCGTGCGGAAACCCATATCGAGGGCGAGGTCGCTTGCGTAGATTTCAGATTCGTCGTTGCTTATGTAACTCTGGCCCCAGAGCCCGAGTATGACGCAGTAGGCCGCTATCGCGAATATGAAGTTGTTGAGGACACCTCCGAACAGGACCAGAATCCTCTGCCAGGCCGGTTTGGAGCGGAACTCCCAGGGCCGGGGCTCGTTCTTGAGCTGTTCCGTGTCCAGGGACTCGTCCACCATTCCCGCAATCTTGCAGTATCCTCCGAGCGGCAGCCAGCCTATTCCGAATTCGGTTTCTCCCCATTTCCAGCGGCAGAGCCTCCTTCCCCCGACATCGAAGAAAAGATAGAACTTCTCCACCCTGATGCCGAATATCTTCGCCCAGGTGAAATGTCCCAGTTCGTGGATGAAAATCAGTATGGACAGGGCCAGGATGACCTGGAGGGCTTTAATCAATGCAACCATTGGCAATTTTCCTTGTTTCTTTGTCTGTCAGGAGAATGTCGTCCAGCGTGGGGTCGGCCACGAAGTCGAGCCTCTCGAGGCAGGTCTCGTTGATGCGGGAAATGTCGTAGAAACCCGCCTTCCCCTGCAGGAAGGCCTCTACTGCGACCTCGTTCGCGGCATTGAGCGCGCAGGGAGCGTTGCCTCCCCGCCTTATTGCCCTGAACGCAAGTTCAAGGTTGGGGAACCTCTCCGTGTCCGGCTCTTCGAAATGCAGGCATTTCAGGAGCCCAAGGTCGAGCCGGGGACATCCGCAGTCCAGCCTGAGGGGGAACCCGAGCGCGAAACTTATGGGCTGGCGCATATCGGGGCTGGCCATCTGCGCAATCACGGAGCCGTCTGCGAACTCCACCATGGAGTGGATGACGGATTCCGGCTGAATCACTATGTTGATGTCGTCGGGACTGACGTCGAACAGCCATCTGGCTTCAATCATCTCGAAGCCCTTGTTCATCATCGTTGCGGAGTCTATCGTGACCTTCGCCCCCATATTCCAGTTGGGATGCCTGAGGGCCTCGGAAGCGGTGGCTTCTGCAATCCGTTCCCTGCTCCATTGCCGGAACGGCCCGCCGGATGCCGTCAGGTGAATTTTCTTCACTTCATTGGAGCCGGCCCCGAGCAGACACTGGAAGATTGCCGAATGTTCCGAATCGACGGGCAGGATGGCCGCGCCGTTCTTCCTTGCCGTTCCGGTCACTATGGAGCCCGCCGCGACAAGGGTCTCCTTGTTGGCCAGGGCCACCGTCTTTCCGACTTCCAGCGCCGCCAGCGTGGGTTTCAACCCGCTGAAACCGACCATCGCCCCCACCACAATGTCAACCTCGTCGCCCGCCACGAGCGAACACAGGCTCTCCTGTCCGGCCCAGACCTTGGAATCGCTGTCCTCCAGGAGGGAACTCAGTTCAGGGTAACGGCTCTCGTCGCAGATGACCACGTTGTTGACGTCGAATTCCCTTGCCTGAAGCGCGAGCTTGTCCACGGAGGAACGCGCGCTGATGAGGGTTACCTCGAACATATCGGGGTGAGCCCTTACCACATCGAGGGTCTGGGTGCCTATGGAACCCGTCGAACCCAGTATCGCCAGACGTCTTTTTTTCAAAACTTTATATATTCTTCAGGGTCAATTCTCTCTCCTTTGTGCCACAGTTCGAAGTGCAGGTGGCTGCCGGTGCTCCGGGCTCCCGTGCTGCCCACCAGCGCAATCACTTCTCCCGCCCTTACCGTCTGTCCGGTTCTCTTCAGGACCTTCTTCATCCTGGTATATACGCTGATTATGTCGTCCTGATGCTGGATGAGCACTACGTATCCGTACTCATCGCTCCAGCCCTCGTAAACCAGCGTTCCGTCCAGGGTGGCGCAGACCGCTTCGCCCTCTCCGGCGGTGATGTCGGTCCAGGGGTGGACTGCCATATCGTATCCTCTGGACACCATTCCCTTGACCGGCCTGTAGAAAGTGATGCTCTCTATGGTGTTTTTCCTGCCTTTGAGCTCTTCCTCGGCCTTCCTGTCGGCCTCGCGCACGGATGCCTTGAGTATGGAATCCTGCCTGCGAAGTTCTTCCGGCGCCTTGGAACTCATATAGTTGCTGCCCCGGGCATTGAGGGAGTCGGGATTTATGGTCTGACGGCCGGTCAGGACCCTGCTGAGATTCTCCGAGTACAGTTCCCAGCGGGCGATGGCCTTTTCCAGGGAATCCAGGCGCATTGCGGTTTCCAGGACGGCCCTTCGGCTCTCCTTGTCAGGGTAGCCGGGAATCGTGGTCCTGAGTGGCGTGTAGGCAATCAGACAGTATGCAAGGACCAGGGCTACCACTACGGATGCCATCGTCAGAAGGACCTTCTCGCTGCCTGTCAGATTCTTGATATTCCCCATAATTTTGATTAAATTTGCAGTATGATGGACAGAATCATCGGGATAGATTACGGAAGCGCGAGAGTTGGTCTCGCAATGAGCGACCCGCTTCACATTTTCGCATCTCCCCTTGAAACCGTACCGTCTGCAAAGATAATAGAATATCTGCAAAAATTAACCCGGACGCAGAGGGTGGAACGCTTTGTCCTGGGATGGCCCACCAATATGGACGGACGTCCCTCATCCGCTGCGGCGGACGTTCAGGCGTTCAGAAACAGGCTCGTCGGAGCATTCCCGGACATCCCTGTCACTATGGAGGACGAGCGCTTCACTTCCGTTCTGGCCCACAGGGCTATGATAGACGGCGGTATGAAGAAGTCGGACAGGCGTGACAAGGCGTCCGTGGACAGAATCAGCGCCGCCATCATTTTGCAGAGTTTTCTTGACAAGAGCAACAAAGAAAGATGATAAGACCCATTTACCTCTACGGCTCCGAGGTGCTGCGCGCAAAGGCGCTCCCTGCGGACCTGAACGCGAAGGAAGAAATCGCGGCCCTGATAACGGACCTCAAGGATACGCTGGCGAAGGCGGACGGATGCGGTCTGGCAGCTCCCCAGATTGGAGTGAGCCTGCGCGTCCTGATTGTGGACGGGAGGGGACTCGCGGACACCTATCCTTATCTCAAGGACTTCTTCAGGGTGATTGTGAATCCCGTGGTCCTGCGGCAGAGTCAGGAGAAGTGCGAATATTCGGAGGGTTGCCTGAGCGTGCCGGGTGTGTATGCAGATGTCGTCAGACCCTCTGCAATCCAACTCGAATACTATGACGGGAATCTCTGCAAGGTGACCGAGGAATTCACCGGGTTCGCCTGCCGGATGGTGCAGCACGAACTTTCCCATCTGGACGGAGAGCTGTTCGTGGACCTGGTGCCGCCCATACGCAAGAAGATAATCTCCAGGAAGCTCCAGAGGATATCCCGCGGGCAGGTGGGCACAGCTTATACTTCCAGAATCAAATGACGGGCGCATTTCACGCATACGACATACGCGGGGTGTACGGAGTGGACTTCGATGCGTCCGTAGCCCGCAAGGTGGGTTATTTTCTCCCCGGACTCCTTGACGCGAAGGAGGTTCTGGTGGGCCGGGACTGCCGGCTGTCTTCGCCGGAAATCCACGACGCGCTCGTGACCGGAATCAACGATGCCGGAGCGGACGTGGTGGACTTGGGGCTCTGCACCACTCCTATGGTGTACTTCGCAACCGCGCAGTACGGCTTCAGGGCATCCGTGCAAATCACGGCGTCCCACAACTCTCCCGAGTGCAACGGGCTCAAGATAAGCAGGGAGAACGCTCTCCCCGTGGGGCTGGACTCCGGCCTGGGCAGGATTCGGGACTGGATAGAGGAGGGACGGCCCTGTCCCGCAGCCCCTGTCAGGGGGAAAATCAGGAGTCTGGACATCACTGACGACTACCTTCAGTTCCAGCGCAGGTTCACCAGGGACCTGTCCGGCATCAGGATAGCCTTCGACCTTTCCAACGGAATGGCCTGCCTTCTGGCAAGGAAGATATTCGGGGATGACCCCGTCTATATATATGACGATATGGACGGAAGTTTCCCCAATCACGAGCCCAACCCCCTGGTGTCCTCCAACCGTGAGGCTCTGTGCAGACTGGTGGAGGAAAGCGGCGCCGACGTCGGGGTAATCTTCGACGGCGATGCGGACAGGGTGATGTTCGTGGACGAAAAGTCCCGGTTCGTGCCTCCCGACCTTGTGATAGCCCTGATGAGCGAGTATTTCATAGGCGAGAGGGGAGAGAAGAATCCCGTTGTCCTGCAGGAAATCCGCAGTTCCAAGGCAGTCCCCCGGTATCTGGAGGCGCTCGGAGCCAGCGTGAGAACCTGGAGGGTGGGACGGGCCTATGCCGCTCCCAAACTGCGGGAGATTGACGGATTGTGGGGCGGCGAACTCGCGGGACATTACTATTTCAAGGATTTTTTCTATTCCGATTCCGGAATTCTGGCGGCTCAGATAGTTCTTGGCATCGTTTGTGCTTTGAAGAAGCGCGGCCTGACCCTGAGCCGGGCCATAGACAGCATTGGAAAATACCGCAACTCCGGAGAAATCAATTTCCGGATTGAGCGCAAGAAGGAGGCGATGGAAGCGGTGAAAGAATATTTCACGGCAGAAGAACGCCCCCTGGTTACAATGGATTTCGACGGATACAGAATAGAATTCAGGCATTGGTGGTTCAATATAAGGCCCTCCAATACCGAACCGTATCTCCGCTTCATCTGTGAGGCCGATTCCGATGAACTGCTGTCAGAAAAGGTGTCTCAGGCAAGGAGAATAATAGAGGAATTCAACTGATGAAGATTTCAAGGATAACTTTCATTTCACTTTTTATCTGCGCCGCAACCGTTCAGGCGCACGCCCAGAACAGACATCCGGTTGACACCGTCCCGGGAAGCGACAAGGGCACGGACATAGTCCTGATGTCGGACCACACTTGGGAATATATGATTCAGGGAGCCACGGCGGATTCCGATTCCCTGTACTGGATGGACAGGGTCGACATCCCCTTCAGGACTCCGCTGGCCTCTATACCGGACACGGTCATACTTGACCTTGCGGACAGTATGGGAATATTCGCGGCGCCCTACATCGGCATCCCTTCATCCCACTACGGGATGAGGTGGCGCAGAAGGCATACGGGAACGGACATTCCCCTGAACGTGGGGGACCAGGTGCTCGCGGCGTTTGACGGAGTGGTCAGCCGCGCAGAGCGGGTCGGAGGCTACGGCAACCTGGTGGTGGTCAGGCATATCAACGGTATGGAAACCTATTACGCGCATCTTTCCTCCATTCAGGTCGTGCCCGGAGAATGGGTGACTGCGGGACAGATAATCGGCCTGGGCGGGAACACCGGACACAGCACCGGCCCCCATCTTCACTTCGAGACAAGATACCTGGGCTTTGCCTTCGATGCCGAACGGCTCATAGATTTCACCACGGGCGAACTCCGCACTGACTGCTTCAAACTCTTGAAGAGTTATTTCGGCTCTGATTCCAGGTACGGATTCGATGACCTTCCTTATGACGCCCTGGCACTCAACGCTCCCGCCGATTCCAAGGAGGCCGCCCAGCAGGCTTCAGCCCAGTCCGCGCGTCAGGCAGCCGCAAAGAAAGCCGCCAAGGCGACTTCCAAGAAAGTCTATCACAAGGTGAAGGAAGGAGACAACCTCTCCAAGATAGCTCACAAGTACCACACAACCGTCGGACAAATCTGCTCCCTGAACAAAATCAGCGAGAAGAAACCTATCCGTCCGGGACAGTCCCTGAGAGTCAAATAGTTCTGTAGGATTTTACAGCAGGCTTTCCGTGGGGTCCTTCATACTGAGAATCCTGAGGAAACCTTCTATCAGCGCCGCATTGTGCGCGAGGGGAAGCAGCTGGTTGAACTTGACTTTGTCACATTCCTGACCTTCGGTACCGTATTTGAGGTCCTCGTAAGCATAGAAAGTGCTGTAGTAGGGGATTACCTCGTCATTCTGCGAGTGCTCTATGAGCACGGGCCGGCTGGGGGTCCAGCCGTAAGCGGGGTTGTCCAGCGATATCGCCTTGTAAACCTCCTTGAACAGGGCGGTGCTTTCCATACCGCTGTAACCGTTGGTCAACTCTTCTGAAAGAATTGCTTTCACGGTCTTGAAGTCGCAGGCGTAGTAGGCGCTGGTGATGGTCTCGAAGTCATATATTTTTGTGTCAAGCATTTCCTGAAGAGTGTAGATTTCTCCGTCCACCTTTACCTTGGTGTTGTTGTAACCTTCGCTCATCAGGGTGCTGATTCTGCAACTGTCGGGAAGAGCGCCCGTGGCAACGGCCGCTTTCATTGCGGAAGTAAGCCGCCAGGGGTTGTCTATCGCGGACTTGCCTGTAGCGTCCTCTATTATGGTGTTGACGTCGAGCAGGGGGCTTGAACAGTAAGTGCTGGTGATGTTGACAAGAGAACGGATGTTCCTGTCCGCTGTGGTTTCAAGCTGCTTGTGAACCTGGAGCGCCGTCATTCCACCGTATGAAACGCCTATATTGTAGGTCGCATAGTTCTTTGCAAGGTCGGCCCTCTTGAGGCGGGCGAGTTCTATCGCGGCGAGTTCGCAGTCTATGGCCTGACGGGCAAGAACTCTTGAATGGAAGATGGGGTGCGCCCTGTTTGCGGACACTCCATATCCCTCGAAATCGGGAATCACCACAAGAGAGTTGAACAGGACTCTCAGCATTGCGGGAGAACCGGCGATGCTCGGGCAATCCTCGTACAGGGCCTCGAGGTCGCTTGAGAAGAGGGTGACGTTGTCCAGTTCCCACCTGCGTGTGGCCCCTTCCTGGTTGTTGGGGAAGATTGCCGAACCGGAAAGTATTATGGGGTCCCCGTTCTCGTCAGTGCTCTGATAATTGAATATATAGCGCTCGAAGATGAGCCTGTTGCTCAAATCCTGGTTGAGGCCCACGTCAAGGTAGTTGCGCTCCAGCATCTTGATTATGCTGCGGCTGTAAAGAAGTTCCAGAACGGTCTTGCCTATCCCTGTCCTGTCGCCGAGGCTTTTTTCGGCAAGGTAATCCGTGAGCTCGTCAATCGTGTAGAAGACAGTCGAGTCCGTAACTCCGGTAAGGTAGCGCAGAGACTCTCCCTCCTCGGTGACGGCCGGCTGGTCCTTGGTGCAGGACGCTACGGCCAGCGGCAGGGCCACCGCCAGGAGCGCGATTATGTATTTATATGTCCTTTTCATTTTTTGTTTCCGTGAAAGAGAGAATAAAGAATGGGGATGAACAGCAGTACTATGATGGTACCTACGAGAAGTCCGCCTATGATTGTGGCGGCCATCGCGCCGAACATCGCGTCGGTCAGCAGGGGTATCATTCCGAGTATGGTGGTGCCGGCCGCCATAGTGACGGGCCTGAGCCTGGACATCGAGGCGTCCATAAGGGCCTCGGCCATTTCCTTGCCGCCTGCGGTCTGTTCAATGATTTCATCCATAAGGATAATGCCGTTCTTGATAATCATACCCACAAGTCCCAGCGTACCTACGATGGCCACGAAGCCGAATCCGTAGCCGGAGATGAGCATTGCGGGAACCACGCCCACGAAGATTACCGGAATGGAGCATAGCAGGATGCCCACCTTGCGGTAATCCCTGAAGAGTAGCAGAAGGATGGCCAACATAATGAGGAGGGCCAGGGGATAGTAGTTGAAGAGGTTCTCAATGGACATTTTCTCTGCCTGCTTCTCTCCGTGCCATTCAAAGAAATATCCGTCGGGAAGTTCGATTTTCGAGATTTCCCGGTCTATTATCTTGCGGGCCTTCTCAGTGCCTGTTCCGGGTATAGGACTTGCGCCGATGACTCTGGTTCTGAAACTGTTGTATCTGAATACCACTGGTGTCTCCCATTCCAATTCCAGTCCGTCTGAAACCTGGCTCAGGGGTGTATCCTTGCTCAGCGCGTGGATGATGCTGGCGCTGTTGACATTTTCAAGGTCCAAGTCAGTGAGCGCCCCCAAATCGGGCCCCAGGCCGAATACCGTCGCGTTCTCAAGATTCTTCAGGGGATTGCCTTCAGAATCGACGCATCCTACGTATATGCCCATCTGGTGCATACCGTCATAATACTGTCCTACGGGAATTCCTTCCGTGGAAGCCAGGAGCGATGTTCCTACCTCGAGCCTTGTCAGTCCCGCATTCCTCGCGGCGGCCTGGTCATAGCGGACAACCATAGTTGGCGCGCTGTCCTCCCATTCGTCGTGGATGCATTCGCAGCATCCGAGTCCGGCTATAATCTTGTTGCACTCGTCCTTGATTTCGGTAAGGACCTTGGGGTCCGGACCGCTGATGGACAGCTGGATAGGGTAGTCCAGGAACATCAGGTTGTACCTCTTCATACGGATGAACGCGTCGGGGAACATTTCCTGAAGTTCGGTCTGTATTTCGTGATAGTTGCGAAGCAGAGCCCTGGGGGACTTGAAATCTATGATGCACTCACCGTAGGAGAGTGAAGGATTGTGAAGGCTCCGCACGAGGTTGTACCTGGAGGGGGTACCTCCCACCGCATTCACCACGTGGGTTACCTCCGGACGTTTGGCAAGCCAGCGCTGGATGGAGTCAAGGTCCTGCTCAACCTGTGTGTAGTTGTGGCTCTCGGGCAGCTTGTACTCCATATAAAGCTGGTCATACTCCATATCGGGGAAGAATGCGTGGGGCATGAATCTGGTTCCGAATCCCGCCAAAGCAATGAGAACCACGACGCCGATTACTGTGGCCCACCTGTGCTGCAGCAGCACGCCGAGCGCTTTCTTGAGCCAGCGGTAGGGAGCGCTGTCGCGGCTGGAATCCTTCCGGCTCGCAGGCGCTGAATACAGCCACCTTCCCGCCATAATGGGCACGTGGGTGAGGGCGAGCAGCCAGGACAGCAGCAGTGACACTGCCAGAACCACGAACATATCGTGTACGTAGAGACCTGTGACGTCAGGGCTCTGGAAGATGGGCAGGAATGAAAGGATGGCTATCAGAGTGGCTCCGAGCAGAGGCCAGGCGGTCTTCTGACCGATTCCGACAAGTCCCTGCTCCTTTGGCAGACCTTTGGACTTGGCCACCAGGATACCGTCCACAATGACTATGGCGTTGTCCACCAGCATACCCATCGCAAACACAAAGGTTGCGAGAGACACCCTCTGAAGGGTTCCTCCGGTGTAGTTGAGAATCAGGACAGAGCCGGCAACGGTGGTGATGAGGGTGGCGCCGATGATAAGAGCGGGGCGCAGACCCATAGTGAACACCAGAACAAGTATGACCAGGATGACGGAAATGAGAAGGTTGAGCATAAAGTCAGCCATTGCGTCATTGACCCTGTCGGGCTGGTTGAATACCTTGTCTATCTGAATTCCGGTCGGAATCCTGCTTTCCAGAAGTTCATTGAGTTTGTTCTCGACGTCGCGTCCGACCTTGGTGATGTCGGTTCCGGAGTTTCCGGAGATGCTCAGTCCTATTGAACGTACTCCGTCCCTCTTCATAAGTTCGCGGACGGGAGTCTCTTCAACCTGCTCAACGTCGGCAATGTCGCCGAGTTTGAGCTGGTCTTGCTCGTGGCCCTGTATGATGAGACCTGCGATGTCCTGCGCGCTGCGGTATCTGTCGTCAACGCTGACGCGAATCCTGTTGTCTCCGCTGAGGTAATATCCGGAATATACGTTCGCGTTCTGTCCGGTGAGAGTCTGTATGACCTCGATGGGGAGCACTCCCAGATTGGCGAGCCTGTCTTGCCGCAACTGTATGCGGATACATTCCTTGGGAACGCCGAAAGTGCTCACGCGGGACACGCCCTTCACTTCCTGGATTTCCCTCTGAATCATCTCAACATAGTCGGCGAGCTGTCTGGAAGTGAATCCTTCTCCCGATATGGAGTAGAACATTCCGTACACGTCGCCGAAGTCATCCATAACCTGAGTGGTGACGCCTGCGGGGAGGGAAGTCTGGCCTACCTTGCGGCGTACGATATCCCATACCTGCTGGATGTCGTCCTGGCGGACTGTAGTGGCAAGTGAGACCTTTATGTAACTTACGTCGGCAAGACAGTGTGTTTCCACAAAGTCCACGCCCGGCGTTTCCCGTATACTCTTTTCAAGGGGAACGGCCACCTCAAGTTCGTTCTGGTGAGCTGAAGCCCCGGGGTTGATGGCCACCACAAGCGCCTGTCGGACAATTATCTCAGGGTCCTCAAGCTTGGGCATTCTGAAATATGAGTAGACTCCTCCCACGAGGAAGAGCGCCACGAACAGAGATACGAGCTTCCTGTTTTCAAAAGCCCATTTTCCAAAATCGATTTTCATCAGAGCAGTCCTCCAGGGTTAGATTCAGATGCCTTGGTAACAATGCGGACCTTTTGTCCGTCAATGAGTTTGCTGATGCCTGCAGTGACAACTTCGTCTCCGCCGTACAAGCCTGTTATGATGGCGTTGCCGTCGGAGTTCAATTTGATTATCTCCACAGGAGTGGCGTGGATGCACTCGTCCTCGGGGTCATAGAGGAATACCAGGCTCTCGCCGTCTTTCTCGAACAGAGCGTTCAGAGGTACGATGACTTGTTCGGAATCCTCACTGTCGAGAAAGTTGAACTTGACCATCGCCGCCATTCCGGGAGTGATTTCAGATGAATTCCCGTCGATTGACAGGTGAAGCTCATACAACTGGTTGGCGTTGGCCATATTGGAAACGCTCTTGTAAGTCAGGGGAAATTCCTGGTCAGGGAGAACGGCGAAAGACGCCGACATACTCTCAATTTCATCTTTTCTTCTGTAGTCTGCGGCGGAGATGTTGACAACTATCTCAATGTCTGACCTGTCGAAGAATGATATGACGGGAATGCCCTGGAGGACGGTTTCTCCCCTGTGGAACAGGATGTCATCAACATATCCGTTGAATGGAGCCCTCAAGGTGCAGTCTTCCAGCTGACTTCTGTGGTGCTGGAGTTTCTGTTCCATCTGTACAAGTCCGTAACGGGCCTTGTCATAGTCATTTTCACTGACAGCATTGTCCCTGTACATTGCCGTAACCCTCATAACCTCGGACCTGACCTGGTCATATTCCGCCTGAGTGGCCTGTAACTGAATATCGTAGTCCCTGGTGTCCAGTTGGGCAAGGGGAGCCCCCATTTCCACATACTGGCCGGGTCTGACATAAACCTCGCTGATGGTGCCGGATACCCTGAACGCCACGCTTGAACTTCTGTCAGACTCGCTCCTTCCCGGGTACTCGGCCGTACCGCCTCCATTGTCAACGCTGACCTCCTGTGTCTGGACAAGGGGTATGGAAGTCTTATTCTGCTGTGCACAACCTGTCAAAGCAAGTATCAAGGCTATAGTGCCAATCTGTTTTGAATTCGTCTTCATATTCTACTAATTGCAGGACTCGCCGTGTATTACGTATGTTACTTTATTTGAGTCTGTGCTCCTCTGGCCGAGTTTTCCGGCAGACTTGAGCCAGCCTATCTGTTTCGTTATTCTTTGGTAATGCGCATCCACCATTTCCGCATAGGCGTTCTGCCATTCGGTCTGGGCGGTAAGCATATCCGCAAGGGTTTCCATTCCGCAGTTGTATGCGCCGCGGCTGACGCGGAGCCTTTCTTCCGCCTGGGCCACGAGCCGGGTGTTGAGCTCCTCTGCGAGGACGGCCTCGTCAAGTTCATTCAGGGCCTTCTGGGTTTCGAGTTGCATCAGTTCGGTCAGATTGCTCTGCTCCAGCCTTGCCTGCTCGTATTCCGCCTGCGCGGCCTGCACCTTGTTCCTGCCCTCTCCGGCGTGGAAGATGGGAATCTTGACATTCAGCGCCACGGTGGCGTGCATCTTGTTGTTGAACATTGTCTGGTTGGCAAGTTGACCGCCGTTGATGTAACCTCCGGCGAGCATAAGGCCTATCTGGGGAAGGAAGTTGGCCTGCTCCACCTTGACGTTCTCGCGGGCTATCTCGGTCTTCATATCCAGAACGTGGTATTCGTTCCTATCGGACACGTCGGGAGACGAGAAGACGTCCGCAAGTTCCAGCTGGTCCTCAATCGGGAGAACATCGATGCCGGTGTTGAGGGGAAGTCCTACAACCTGACACAGGTTCATCTTCGCGATTTTCAAGCCGTTCTCGGCCTGGTGAACCTGGAGCTGGGCCTTGGATTTGGCCGCGTTGACCTTCATAAGGTCAGCCTGCGCCGCCATTCCGTTTCTTACGGCGCTGGATACGGTCCTCTCCACGTCAACGAGCAGCGAGTCGTACTTGACGGCCACCGCTCTCATTTCCTGGGCCTTCAGCACAAGGGAGTAGGCCTCATAGGTCTTGAGGATGACTTCCTCTTCCGAGACCCTTATCCCGAGGTCGGCCATCTTGGCCCCAAGCTGGCCCATCTTGTATCCTGCGCGGATTTTTCCGCCCATATAGACGGGCTGCTCTATCTGGAGCATCGCCGAAACCACGTTGTTCACGCTGTAACTGAGGTTGGGGTTGAGCTCCTCCAGACGGTCAGGGATGGTGGAAAGATACCAGGAACCGAGTCCGTTGGACGCGGCCAGTGGCGCCAGTTCCGTAATTCTCTTGACTATATACTGACCTACAGGATTGGCTATGTCAACTCCCACAGCTCCCCCCAACGTACTGTAGAAGTCAGCCAATTGGAGAGATACGTTGGGGAAGAAGTTCGCCTTCAGCGCTTTGCTGGTGTACTTGTACTGGTCAGCCCGGTAAACCGCAGACCGAATCGTCTTGTTTTCGCTCAAGGCCATACCGACGCAGTCGTCGATAGAGAGCGTTTGAGCCTGAACGCCTCCGGACAGAGCCAGGAGCGAGACGGCAAATGCGAAGAAGTATCTTCTTTTCAACATTATAAAAGATTGGTCTTATTTGAAAATAATAGGTGATACGTTCGGAATTTCCCCCGTGAGCGGACAGGGATGAACCTTCAGGAATATGTCCAGTATTATATAGTAGAACGACGCCACAGTGTGGTGCATCCCGTAGGAAGTCTTGATGCTGATGTTCCTGTTCAGCCCGTTGAAGGATGTGGCGTCATATATCCTCAGCATATTCTCGTAAGAGCAGAACTCGTCTCCCTTCGAGTGCGCGAACACTATCGGAGATGCGGGATGCCAGTTCTGATATATGGGGCGGTCATTCTCCTGATAGGCTCTGAGCAAGACCTTGGCCTCCTTGGACTCGAGGTCTATGTCTCCGTCCTTCAGGATTTTGGGATTGACGATACTCTCGACTCCGAGTTCGTTACCGCAGTCGAAAACGTCAAGTCCGCCGTTCAGGTACTTTTCAAGTATTGTTTCAGGTCCGTCACCGTATTTCTTGTTGTAGAATTCTTCGGAGAAGTAATCCGCAAGTGCGATGTCCTTGAAATACACGTCCTTCCAGGTCTGATAGGCGCTGCATATCAGACTGATGTAGAAGGACGGTTTCATATTGGCGAGATTGGTGTAGTTGGCAACCTCCTCTATGATTTCAGAAAGTGTGCTGCCTTCCTTCAGCTTGAAGGGCAACTGGAAAGTATGGTCGAGGTCCTTGGACACGAAGTCTTCAATCAGGTCGGAATAACTGTAGCAGCCTTCTGCGCAGAAAGTACCCTTGAGGTTGATTTTTTCCCTGTTGAGTTCCCTGAATTCGTTTTCAAGCAGATAATGGGTTGCAAGCGCCGAGCCGCTTCCGTTGCTGACGCCCATCACTTCAGTATAATATCCCTCCGCCATCTCGACGTCGTCCAGACTCTCGATGAACTCAAGCGCGGCGAGCTCGCAGTCCAGGGCCTGCCTTGCTTTCAGCATAGTCTCTGAAAGGTTGATGGTGTTAACCCCGCTGTTGATGAAAACCCCTTGGAAGTGAGGATAAACCACAAGGGCGTTGTATGCAGTCCTGAAAGGTATGAGGCCCGGCTCGGCTATCGTGGTCATTTCCTCATTCGAGTTGAACTGAGTGTGATACAGGGTGACGCTTTCAAGTCTTCTCCTGAACTTCCCGTTGGTGTTCCTGATGAACGCTATGTCACCGGAAAGCACTATGGGCTGGTAACTCACGGTTCCGTCAAGTTCTTTTTTCGCTTTTCCTCCCACCGTTCTGTAGGTGATGCGGTAAGTTTCGATGTCCATTCCGAGCGCTTCCCACAGGCCGAGATTGATTTCTCTCGGAGTCTCAATCTTTTCCACGTTGTCAGCAAGCAGTTTGTCTGCTCCGGCCTTGATTTCAGCCAAGGCCTCGTCAATCGCCTCGGCGGCGTTCTGGGACTTGGTGAGTGTGGCGGATACAAGCACGGAGCCTTCAACCGTTCTTTCCTGCAGGTCGACTATGTCTTCTGAGGACTCGTTGTAACCGGACTTGATTTCGACTTTCTGACAAGAGGCAAGCGCGAGCGAAGCCGCCGCCAAAACCCAGATTTTCCTAACTGAAATTTTCATATCGTAATATCTTTATTTGTTCATAAAATGTCGTGACAGGGATGATTTGACAGAAGCAAATCCTTGATGAAAAAGTATGTGGCGCCCTTTACGTGGTCCAGGTCGTCAACGCTCTGAAGTTCTACAAGGTCATTGGTGCCTCCGCCGTCGATGGCCTTGAATATGTCATATGCCTGTTCGTACGGCAGGAATTCGTCACCCTTGCTGTGGGAGATGCAGATGGGGCGCGCGGGCTCCCATCCTGACGAGAATGCCTCGTTGATGGAAAGGACTCGGGAGAGTTCCTTTCCCACCGTGCTCGTGAAGTCGATGCCTCCGGACCCGAGTATCGCGGGATTGAGTATGTTTCTTGCCGTGAACCCGCTTCTTGAGAACATATCCGTATAGTGGTCGAGTTCTCCTCTCCTGAAATACTCCAATATGTCTCCAATCAGTTCCTTCTGTTCAATGAAAGGGAACTTGAGGAAATCTTCCGAAAAACATTTTTTCAGGTCCACGCCCTTGAAGAAAGTGGAGCCGTTGCCGTCCGGAGCATCCTTCCAAGTGTCGTAAGCGCCTGTTATGGTGGCCATTACGATTATGGGCTTGAATGATTCAAACTCTGATTGCTCTTCAGGGTCTGAAGAAGACTGGCTTGTCAGGTCGCTCAGAAGGTCAGAGTATGAATAACAACCCTCACAGCAGTACGTGCTGCGCAGGCGTATGTACTTGCGGTTGATGGGACGCAGTGCGGAATCCATCTCAAGCAGGTACTGGGTGGCAAGCGCGGCTCCGGCGCCGCAGCTTATGCCTATGTTCTCCGTGTAGTAGCTTTCATCCAGGGTAGGACCGTGAATCTGCTTCAGCACGCTGATGGCCGCCATCTCGCAGTCCATAGCCTGACGCGCCTTGAGCATAAGTTCTCCTACCGTCACCGGATGTCCGGGAACGTTCTTCCCCTCGAAGAATCCCTGGTAATGGGGGTGAACCACAAGAGCTCTATGGACGGCTCTTGCAAGGAACGCGTAGTTTTCATAGTCCAGGCAATGCTCTTCGTTGGTCGCGAAAGCGGTGTGGAAAAGCGAAACGCTGTTCAGGGGAATCACGCTGCCCGTAGAGCCTACCATATAGGCGACGTCTCCGGAGAGATTGATGGCCCTGCCCCTTGCGTCCGCAGTGGTGTAAACCAGTCTGTAACTGACGATTCTGTTGCCCAGAAGTTCATCAAGGAATGAAAGGGAATCAAGATTTATGTCATATCTCCTGGCCGCTTCCTTGACAAGGGAACTTATGGTTCTGTCATTCAGCTTGTGGTACGACACGAGTTTCCCGTACTCATAAATTTCGGGGGCGTCCTTTGTGGAAGGGACCTCCGTTCTGGCGCAGGCTCCTGAAAGTATGATGGCGGACATCAGCGCCGCCGCCAGGAATGTTCTTTCTCTCCTCATTGACCCTATATATTATTAAAGGTAACCTCAGTCATACTGCCGTCAGCACCAGGCCGGATATATCCGGTTTTCTGACAGACATAGTAGTTCCGGTCAGTCTTGCATATCCTGTTCATCCGGAATATGTGACGGTGAATCTTGTAGCCGGTGATTATGACTCCCTCGGGAAGAAGGTCCCTGACAGAGGCATCCAGCCTTCGGATGACGTCGTCGCGGTCAGGACAGTCGTGATGTAGGACTATATGGGCTGCCAGAAGGGGAATTCCGTCTTTCTCGCCCATCTTGTTCACCATCGTGCTGTGCACTTCCGGGTCCTTGTTCATCCTCAGTTCAAGGTCTGCGGGATAGAACATTGTGCCGTCGGGCATAACGCAGGAGTCTGACATCCTGCCATAAACGAAGAGCTGTCCGTCCTCGCGGATATATCCTACGTCCCCGCTGTGATACCAGCCGTCTTTCATCACCGTGTCCGTGAGATTCCTGTCATTGTAGTAGCCCTTCATCAGAGTTGTCCCTCTGGCTAGGATTTCCCCTCTCTGTCCGTAGGGGAGTTCGTTGCCGTTCCCATCAACTATGCAGATGTCTGAGCCGGGCATAGGAATACCCACTGAGACTATGGGGTCTTCGTCATTGTCCGCCGCGTAACCCCTCCTGCAGTCAGCGGTAAGAAGAGAGAACACCTCGCTCATACCGTAACCGGAGTACAGACCGGTAGGAGAACCGCACTTGCGAAGTATGCCGTTCATCCATTTCAAGTCTTCCGGTATCACGCCGTCACCTCCCATAATGGGCATTGTGAAGAAACTCAGGTCCGGAGTCTTTCCCTTCCTGATGGCCCTGTCCATCTGGGTGAAGAAATATACCCAGCAACGTCCCGGCGTGAGGCATATCTGGGGCTTTATCTTCATTATGTTCTTTGTGAAAATCTTTGCATCGAAGCGCGGTTCCACATAACAGGTCATATTGCGGTAGAGCGGCGCGATGAACAGAACAAAGATGCAGGTGCTGATGAAAGGAGGCAGACCGGTGTAGCAACGCTGGCCTTCCAGGTAGTTCTCCTTCAGGTAGGTGTTCAAAGTCTGCTTCAGCATACTGAGCACCGCGACGTTGGTGTCCATAATCTGCTTGGCATAGCCCTTGATGGACGTTCCTCCGCTTGATGTTATGATGGCGGGACGCTCGGGGTCGTAAGGGGCTTCCACTTCGCCCTCATAGCCGCTCCAGAGTTTCAGGGCCTTTGCGGCGCGGATGAAATTCTTGTTTTCCCTATAAATCTTGGACATTCTCAGACATCCTTTTGCTCTCAATATCTGCCTGAGGGGAAAAGGCATACTCTCCGTAGCTTCAAGCATCACCACGTGGCTGAATTCGGAGTTGTTGCGGAATATGCTCTTTACATCATTTTCAACTACATCGGCCAGAACGGCGAATTTGGCGCCCTTTGCGCCATTTGTCAAAGCCTCAAGGCTTGATGTCATATTGAGCATCACGGGCCACGCGCCGATGTGGTTGAGCGCCATAATGATATAAGCGGCCTCCGGGATGAAAGGTGTGTATATTATGACTCTGTCATCTACCCGGACACCCATTCCCCGAAACGTCCTTGCCCAGCGGTGAACTTCACTGACAAACCGGCTGCGTTTTATCTTGCGGCCGAAATAAATCATTGCAGGGTAGGTGTCTCCCTGCTCTTTGAGAGTTCGCTCCAGAAGCTTCCACGCCGTTATTTGCTCCACAGGCTCCAACGACTTTTCTCTGGCGCCTTCCGGGTGCCATCTGAGCCAGGGTCTTTCCTCGGATGGGAGTTTGCTTCTCTTATCGTCCATTTATAAAAATAACTACTAACCAAAAATCAAGCAAAATTAGGGATTTTTCAACATAAAAACAAATAATATGTGCTACAAACATCACTGGAGGAAATAAAAATCCGATGGCTTCAGGGTACGAAAAACTATTTGTGCCGATGTTGCGCTCCGATAAGAAACATAATTTTGGTGCAGTGTACATTATCAGCGGGATAACTTGCTGTACTGTGTGGAAACTCGTACATTCGCCCGTTAAAGTGTCGGAAAATACGAATAAACGTATATTTATCACATTACAATTATGAAGAAAAATTTACTTTTAATCGGTGCGCTCGCCTTTGCCGGCCTGTTCGCATCCTGCCAGAAGGAGAACGTCGTGACTCCTTCCGAACCTGCCTCAGAGCAGAAAGTAATCACCATCGATGTCCAGAACGGCGGCAAGGCGGAGATTGAACCTCTGCTCGCCCTCGGAGAATCCATTGTTATTGCCGGGGACGATGTAAAGAAGGACAGCGAACTTGAAATACTCGTGAAGAAAGTTGTCAGGGAGTTTGTCAGCGTTGTCCGCAGTATGATAGGCGCCCACGTAGAGGAGCCCGTGCAAACCCGCAGGTACATCGGAAATATGAAGGCGTTCGGCCTTGTAATCGACCAGATTCGGCAGCTTTCGTACAACGCGATAGAGGGTGAGAACAATTTCGTGCAAATCAGACTGGGCGACGCAACTGAACTCAAGGTGGGAAGTTTCGAGATTCTGCCCATAAGCAATTTCGGATTTGCATACAATTACAATACATTGGTCGGCGCTGCCGGTGCTGAATTGTACAATCCGCTCACAATCGCACCCTCAAGGCTCTCTTACTCTTTCGTGGAAAATGGCCTGTTCATCAAATTCAAATACAGGGGAAGCACTTATATGACAGTGATTTACGCGGGTCAGAGGAGTATTGATTTAAGAGCGTCCGGTACCAGGGCTCAGGAAAAGGATACGTCAAGGACCGAGTTCGGATTCATCTACGGCTACTGGATGGGACTGGATGAAACACTCATCGACCTCTACGATGATATCGTTGACACGGAATCGGGTATCTACGGTTTGCCGATAGACGCCACTGTTTCCCTCAGGTTCGCCAACCAGGAAATCAACAACAAGAAAGAAGACAACCTTTTCGCTCTTCAGTACAGGGACTTCATAATCAGGCAAATGGTTTCCGAAGATAACGCTATGGAGATTGACCTCGGAACGACAATGCTTTCTGAAGGAGCCTGGCACGCTCAGCTCCAAACAAAAGACGTAGAGGCGGGAAAGGCTTTTGTCAAGGATTTCATCACTGCCCAGGTATTCGGCGTCAGCCAGTCTGAGTGCAACGCCCTCACCGATGAGTTCAACCAGGCTTTCCCGGCCCTGGAGGAAAATAACAGAATGGATATGTATCCCGGTAAGGTACTTGACGGTTTTTACACTCTTCCCCTTGCTTTGGGTTCCGAGGCCGCGAGCGGAATGATATGGAAGCCCGCATTTGGTGTGAACATCTACGGGGAAAGTGACACTCAATTCGTTTCATTCAATCAGCTCAGCAAGATGAGTGACGGGCAGAGGTCAGATTTCTGGATGGCGCTCGAGGAAAGCCACTCTTACTATCGTTACAATCCCGGGAAATAGTCTTTTCCCTATTTGAATGTTTCAATGGAGGCTGGCCGTATAGATGGCCGGCCTCTTTTGGCGGATATGAAACATAATAAATCCTGTGTGTTTAAGATGAGCCGTAAAGCTTTGCGGCAATGCAACTTAAACGCTAAATTCGCCAAGTTTTTTGTGTGTAACGCGGTCCGGGAGACCGGATTGTAAGATTTAATCAGTGTTTATATGAAGAAAAGTTTAATTTTCGTAAGCGTACTTGCCTTTGTCGGCCTGTTCGCATCCTGTCAGAAGGAAAACGTGTCGGCTCCCGAGCAGACTGCGGAGCAGAAAGTCATCACCATCGACCCCAACGGTTTCAAGGGTGATGCAGACATCGAGCCCCTCATCGCATTGAGCCAGGCTCTCAACCAAGAGGTTGTGCCTACAGATGAGAAGCAATCCCGCGTAAGGGAGATTCTCCGCGAATTCTTCAGTGTTCTCGGTGACCTGGTTGGCTCAAGTGAGTCCACCACTTCCAGGAACATCCGTTATTTCGGAAATTGGAAGACGTTCGGAGCGGCCATTGCCGAAATCCAGGGTCTTTCCTATGACGCAAGGGTTCCTTACATCAAACTTGAATTGGGAAATGCCACTGACGTCAAGATAGGCAAGGTGGAGGTTATGCCCTTCACGGACTTCCGTTTCGAGTATGTGGATGATTTCAGTTCCGAGGAGAGAGTCACCCCGATTGACCCGCTTGAACCGATTATCGACCCGCTTGAACCGACCGATTCATTGGCTGTAGATACTGCTAAAGTAGTAAAGGCCATATATGGTAGCGAAGGCCATATCGCCCCCGAACCCTTGCCAATCAGGACCGGAACGAAGACAGGCTTGTACAACGGTTTGATTGTGAAGTTCACATACAGGCACAGCACCTATGCCTTCGTAATCAACGTTGAAGCAGAAGAAGGCAAACTCAAGGATTATGCCGACTATCTTGTTCTGAATGTCGGATATGGCCATTACATTCCCGCGTATGACACCCTTGCAGAGTGGTATCAGGCCTATATGAGCAGAGAAACGGGTTCTCTCCCGATATCATATTCAACTCAACTCTATTACTATACTTACTTTGATATTGAAAACTACCTGTGGATTTATCACAATGGCTTGAGTTTGAATATCGATACGTTTGAAGACGGAAGAGAATCAAGCCCCGCCGCATTCCTCAGGGTCGGTTATGGTCTTAGACACGACGACAACCGCTACTATCAACTGTTCTCCGAGTCCTTGGAACCTGAGGCGGCAAAGGAATTCTATCACGATTACCTTTGGGCTGAGGCCTTCGGATGCTCCCAGTCAGAAATCGGGGCTCTTCAAAGCGAGTATCAGCAGACATTCCGGGATAGGGTTTGGCTGTTCGGATATACACCTGACGGCGAAAAGGCTACCTTCAGGACCAACCTCACCATCGGCGCGCAGGCCAAGGCGCTCCGCTGGAAGCCCGTGCTCGGTTTCAGTTACGAATGTGCGGAAGGAACAGTATTCGCTCCTTTCGAAGAACTGACACAATTCGACTATGAGTCAACAGATTTCAAGGAATATTGGAAATATCTCTTTGAAAACACCAGCGTTTCCGGATTTAACCCTTTGGGCGGCTGGTACACTGATTTCGATAATTAATCGATAAGTTGAATAAATAATGGAGAGAGGCCGGCAGTCCCGGCCTCTCTTCTTGTATCCGGCTTGCGATTCGAGCGAAGGGCCGGTGACTGATGCATAACCCGCTGAAACGAAACAAAGAAAAAACAAATAAATAATTTGGATAATAGAACAAAAGCATCTACATTTGTACGATTATGCCTTTTTTACATTAGTGTCCACTAAAAATTCATAAAAGTTCTTTGAAAATATTGAAAGTTAGGT
>JAKSKF010000027.1 GCA_024401825.1 Bacteroidales bacterium | reverse complement strand
CAAATGCTGGACTATTGTTATCTGGTCAACCAGTTTTTCCCTCCGCAAGAAATGATGGATGAGATGAAGGCATCTTTTGAGAAACTGGTATGTGAGTATCCATCGGGAATGAGAGTCAATTCCCTTCTTGCTTCCAAGGTTTTCAACGTGAAACAGGATTATATTGTTGCCGGGAATGGCGCGGCAGAATTAATCAAGTTGTTGATGGAGGGTCAGGGCGGTACAATAGGGAATGTCTTGCCGACTTTTGAAGAATATCCCAATCGCGTTGACAAAGAGAAGATTATTCCGTTTGTCCCCCAATCTGAAGATTTCCATTATTCAGCAAAAGATTTGATGGCGTTTTTTTCAGATAAGCCCATAGATACGCTGTTGCTGATTAATCCTGACAACCCTTCAGGGAATTATATCCCACGAAATGAAATGCTTGGTCTTGTCGAGTGGACGGGACAAAAAAAGGTTCGTCTCATAGTGGATGAGAGTTTCGTGGATTTTGCCGATGAAGAATCATCGTTATTGGATGACGGAATACTGCGGGACAATCCGCATCTTTATGTGGTGAAGTCCATAAGCAAGAGTTTCGGGGTGCCCGGAATCAGATTGGGTATCGTTGCCGGTGGGGACGTCGAGGCCATATCAGGGCTTAAGAAAGAAGTTCCGATATGGAATGTCAACTCCTTCGGTGAATTCTTCCTGCAGATATTCGAGAAATACAGGAAGGATTATTTGAAGGCTTGTGAACTGTTCCGGAAAGAGAGAGCTTTTTTCAGGGCCGAACTGGAGAAAATCCCTTATCTGAAAGTGTTCCCGTCGCAGGCGAACTATTTTCTTTGTAAGGTCTCGGACAAATATTCCTCACGGGAATTGGCGGTCAGGCTCTTTGATGAAAACGTCCTGATAAAGGATTGCAGCACAAAGGCCGCTTTCAATGGCGGGAATTACATCCGGCTAGCAGTCAGAAATCATACCGACAACTTGCGCGTGATTCGAATCTTGAGGAAACTCTAATTACAAAGGCTTGGTGTAAGCCCTCCTTCTTCTCTCGATAAGGTGCTCATAATCACGGAACTGCCCCTGATTCTTGAGGTTGGTTTCAAGTATGGCGTTGGTCTCGGCCCACTTGACATTGTTCCTGATATACTCACCCAGGATGTCTGCGAATATTATACTGTTGATTCCGGTATTCTGGTAATCGGGACGCACGCCCACAAGGAGCATCTCGACGCCTTCTCCGTGTTTGACAAAAAGAGTCCATAACAGCCGCAGCCATCCAAATGGGAACAATTTCCCTTTTGTTTTCTGCAATACTCCCACAATGGAGGGCATTGCTATCCCGAAAGCCACCATCTCGCCCTTTTCATTTCTCAGGAAAGAAGTGTATTTCGGGTCCACCACCTTGAGATAGAGGCCCATATATTTATCAGCCATAGAATCCGGCAGAACGGTGAAATTATAAAGGTCCTTGTAACATTCATTGATGAGATGGAATATTTCGTGGCAGGTCTCCGGCTTTGCAGCATCCCTGCGACTGATATCGGCCCTGTGAACGCCTGCACGCTCTCCGATTATCTTTGACAGCCGTTCTATCCGTTCCGGACGCACGTCAGGGATTTTCCCCCTATATTCCACCCAGTCAACGTCCTTCTTGAACCCCAGAGCCTCCATATGCTCCGGATAATATGGGAAATTGTAATTCAGCGCCATTGTGCTGGGAGCGTCAAAACCCTCCACAAGCATACCTTCAGGGTCGAAATCGGTAAAACCGAGGGGCCCGACGATTTTGTCCATTCCTCTCTGCCTGCCGAACTCCTCAACCTGCTGAATCAAGGCTTGTGAGACTTCCCGGTCATCCACGAAATCAATCCATCCGAAGCGTACTTCCTGATGATTCCACTGTTCATTTGCCTTCCGGTTGACTATGGCGGCCACCCTTCCGACCAGAGCGCCGTCCTTATAGGCAAGGAACAAAGCCGATTCGCTGAATTCCGACGCCGGGTTGCGATTCGGGGAAAGTGTGTTGAACTGGTCGATATGGAGTTTCGGTACATAATACCCGCAATCGCGGTAAAGGCTTTCGGGGAATTTGATGAATGCCTTCAACTCACGACGGCGTGTAACTTCTTTAATTACGATTGGCATATTCGGCTTTGATTTCGGTCTTCGGATAATATATCATCTGTCAATTGGCTGCATAATTTTTCGTGCTTCCTGACCATAATCCCACAGATTGAAGAGAACACTGCCATTTCAAAAAGAATATATCCGAATGGAATGTCAAGCAGGCAGAAGAGCACCAGCATAATCGTCCTGAAGTTGAACGAGAGCAGTATTGCATATTTCATCAGAGGGAGCGAGCCGTCGTGGAAACGCATACGCAGGGATTCCGGAATGTTCTCCAATGAGCCGAATCGTTCACGGGCCGCTTTCTTGAATTTCTGAAATTCCGGAGTGGCCCGTTCCTGAGCTTTAGTATAATCCAGATAGAGTTTCATGCATATCTTCCACCAGAAATCCTTTTTCCAGTCAAGGCAGTCATATTTCTTCTGCAGGTCAGAAGACTCTTCAAACTCCCGGTTGCCATTTTTCAGAAAGAAAAGATGAGCCTGTATATAATAATCTATTTTCCGCATTTGAGATGCGAAGCAGATATACCCGGAAAAATGTGCCAGAACAACAAACGCTATCGCAAACAGGATGACATTCTGATGAGTCGGAGGTATGCCGAACAGCGAAAATTCGATTGAATGGTATTTGACTATCCGGAAAAACAGCCCCCAGTAAATAAAAGGATAAAACAGAAAAGCCGCCGCTCCGTCCAGCATCCGCCCGAATGTGGACGACTTGCCTGTCATACGGGCCAACTGCCCGTCAGCATAGTCAAGTACTCCGCATAGAAACATAAGCAAGGCTGCAATGATGTTGGAAATAAGGCCACACGCGCCCTCATAATGGAAGCTTCCGTGTACAAAGAAGAAAGAACTGCATATTCCTGCCAATATTGACAGGACTGAGACTGCGTTTGGATGCACCCCAAGCCTCGCAAACCCCTTGGCAAAAAGAAAACCTGCCGGCAGAGAAATCTTCCTTCCAGTCCAGCCTTCCACTTCGTATGATTTCAGTGAGGATTCGAAATTGTTCATATATGCCCGAGCAAATGTGGGTGCAAATATAGACAATATATCACAATTTGCAGCAGCGAATGGTCCTGAATGCGCGGATTTGGTGCACGATTCCGCTGCCTGTAGCAAGCGGTTAGACGGCGTATGGGAGTTAAGAAACAGGGCTGACCGACTGGCCGGCCCCCGTTTCAGTTGTCGTTGACAAGCCGGACACAGGCCTCCACAGGGTCTTCGAAGGGCTCGACGGGGGAAGTGCCCGATGAGTTGCGTACCCAGTCCTCTTCCCACAGGGTGAAGTCGAATCGGGTGCCGTTTTCCTCGGCCTCGAACCATTTCTGCCAGCGGGGAAGGTAGTAGTCCCGCACCAGACCGGACCAGACACGGGCAGAATAATCATCCACGGGAGGCCCCCAGATGGTGACAAGACGCTTTGCGTTGTGCTCGTAGTAGTCGGCGAGTTCCGGAGTGCTTCCCCAGGCCCGGGCATAGCCAATCCAGTTTTCAAGCTTGAGATTGGGGTGAGACGCGAGCGCCCTGTCCAGTGCGGCGCCCATATTGAGGAAAGATTCCTTCTCTGCCGTGAAGTCACTGCCTTCGGCCACTTTTTCATAGATTGTTCCCACTGTCTGCTCCATCCTGGCTCCCAGATACAGGGCTGTGAGTTCCTCAAGGTCAGTGGCGTACAGGGGAGAGCGGGCGAGTTCGCCGGAGGCTGACGCGAATGCCCTGACGGCATCGAACAGATGCTCGTCAATGAGGGCGGAACCCTGCTTCACAAGCCCGGGCCGGAACTGCCATACATAGCGGGGGTGGTCACGGAAGTCACCGTAGGGACCCTGGAGAATTTCTTTCCAGTAATCCTTTATGCCCTGGGGAACGGCTCCGTAGCGGCAGGCGCTGTAGTTGTCGAGCCATTCGTCAAGACGGATTTCCCCGTCGGTCCATCCCGCATCACAGAGAAGTTCGTAGATGACTTCGTTGTTTTCTATTCCTTCGGGGGCGAATCCGAAGGCCGCCAGATTGCCTCTGTTGGCGGAGTTCAGGGCATCCAGCCTTCCGTTGGCATAGAAATCCAGTTTGCCCGTGAGGCAGGTCTTTCCACCCATATTCGGAATTACGCTGTAAACCCACTGCTTGCCGAAGAATCCCTTGTAGTATTCCCAGTTGTAGTCAGTGTGCCATTTGTGCCTGTTGTAATCCGCGGCAAGGTCAAGCAGGAGCATCTTGTCGTCGGGGACCCTGCTGACAAGGGCCGCGAGCGTCTCATAGTCCCAGATGTCGTGCTGGTAGCCGAACATCCATCCCTGCATAACCCACACGGCGTCGGGATTGCCGGCCTTGATGGCTCCGTACACTTTCTCGCCGTAATCCGCCAGCAGTTCGTACCTGGCAGGGTCTCCCTTCTCGGGGAAGGGGATGTCCATCTCGTTGAAACTGTCCGCAAGGTAGTATCCGCACTTGCCGAACTCCTTCTCCCATTCCTCTATGAACATACGTCCCATCCGGGCGAACAGTTCGTCCTGCGGGTCAATCATCCAGTTGTGGAAGGCTCCGTCAGACCAGGACATTTCCATCAGATTCAGGTCCGGATAGAGCCTCTTTATGGCCTGGGGCACGAATCCCGCGAACGCAGGGCAGATGGGACTCATCCCCAGGGCGCGCATCTTGTCCAGAATCCTGTGCATAAGTTCAACCTGACCCTCGTGCCACTCCTCGGGGAGGGGACCGTCGTGATGGCTGATGTTCCCCATCCTCATCCAGGGGAAATGCGCGGGCCCAACAAAGTAGTCCGCTATCTCCTCGTCACTGAGGCCGAGTTTCTTCCAGACCCTCGCGGTGATGGCCTCGTTGGCAACCAGTGCCAGCGGCATATCCATACCGTGCAGAGCCATCCAGTCTATCTCGCGGCTCCAGCGCTCCCAATCCCAGTAGGCCATAGTGTATCCGTAGGTCACCACGTTGAAATAATAGTGGTTCCTGAAAGGGGAGACCTTGGAGACGGGACCGCTTTCTTCAAGCTGCGCAGGCAGGTCGAACCTGTTTCCCGACCAGGAGCAGATGCCCGCTTCCTGAGACTTGACGTATTCGTAGAAACCGCGGCAGAGAGCCAGGTTGCTGCTGCCGTCTATGTGCAGCATTCCGTTTTCCACACTGTAGGTGAATCGGTCGCAGCCGTCCTTCTTTTCCAGGCAGAGGGACAGCTTGACGGGAAAGTCCTCCCCGGCAAACCCCTCTATGACTTCCCTGGCGGGTTCTGTGGATGGCCTGCAGGATGAAAGCAGCGCGGCAAACATTGCCACGGTAATCAGAAATGTCTTTTTCATTCGCTATAATGTCTTTTCAAATTTTTCACCGGCCTTCAGACGGACGGGGCCGTCCGTTACGTCCTTCACTTCGAATTCTCCGTCAACCTTGGCCGTGAGGCTGACGAAAGTCAGTTTCCCGTCTGCCCAACGTGCGGACACTTCAGCTCCTCCGCGCACGCACAACCCGCTGAAAGAGCCGTCCTTGAGCGCGTCCGGGAGGGCGGGGAGAAGTTCTATGAAACCTTCGTGGCTCTGGACGAGCATCTCAGCTATTCCCGCGCATCCTCCGAAATTGCCGTCAATCTGGAATGGCGGATGGGCGCAGAAAAGGTTGGGGTAGGTTCCTCCGCCGGGACCGTAGCCGTAATCCGTGGTCGATACGGGGCGGAGAAGGTCGCAAACAAGTTTGTAGGCGTGGTTGCCGTCGTGGAGCCTTGCCCAGAAGTTGACCTTCCAGCCCATAGACCATCCTGTGCTCTGGTCTCCGCGAACCTCCAGCGTCCTGACTGCGGCCCGGGCGAGTTCAGGAGTGCGGGTGAGAGAAATTTCATCCCCGGGGTACAAGCCGTAGAGGTGGGACGTGTGCCTGTGGTGAACGTCCGTCTCCTGACGCGGCTCGAGCCATTCCATAATCCTGCCGTCCCCGCCTATGGTGGTGGGCATCAGCCGTTCTCCCTTTTGCGCAAGCGTGTCCGTGAATTCCCTGTCGATGCCAAGGATTCCCGCCGCTTCGGTGACGTTGGCGAAGAGTTCCCGTACAATCTGGTTGTCCATAGTGGAACCTGCGCTGAGGCTGACCTCCTTGCCCTTGAAACGGTATGAAAGTTCAGGTGACGTCGTGGGCGCGGTCACAAGGTAGTGGCTGCGCGGGTCCTCGACCAGCATATCGACAAAGAAGAGGGCGGCTTCCCTCATTGTGGGGTAGACTTCGGCCAGATATTCCTTGTCCTGAGTGTACTGGTAGTGACGGTACAGGTGCTGGCAGAGCCAGGCGGCCGAGGTGTTGGTGGCGCCCCAGCTCGGGTGCTCTCCCGGATAGGTGAAGTTCCAGACGTTGCCCAGTATGTGCGTCACCCATCCCCGAGAGTTGTAGAATACCCTGGCCGTGTTCCTGCCGCTTTCGACCTGGTCTTTTGTCCATTCTATGAGCGGGAGGTGAAGCTCGGACAGATTGCCCGTCTCTGCGGGCCAGAGGTTCATCTGCAGGTTGATGTTGAGGTGATAGTCACCGTTCCAGGGGGTGCTGATGCTGTTTGCCCAGAGGCCCTGAAGATTGGGAGGCAGGCATCCGGGCCTTGTGGAACTGATGAGAAGATAGCGTCCGAACTGGTAGTACAGGCTGACCAGGGACGGGTCGTCGTGGTCCGCTTCGAACGCCTTGAGCCGTTTGTCCATAGGAAGAGCCTCCCTGCCGGCATTGCGCCCGAGGTCGAGGCTGACCCTTCCGAACAGAGCGCCGTAGGCCTGCGCGTGAGCGGAGTACAGTTGTTTCCAACTTTTTGAGGCCGCCTTGTCCAGCTGACCCCTCAGCGCCGTTTCAATGTCATCCCCGAAGTAATCGGTCTTCATACCAGTGAGGATGACGACCTGGTCCGCGCCGCTCACCTCAATGATTCCGTCGTGAGACTCGACCCTGCCTTTCCCCACCGTCAGGGCCCGGACCCGTCCTTCGTAGCAGGTGCCCAGGAATGCGGAGTCCCCGTCGGGCTCGGTCCCGCTCTGGAGCCTGCCCCTGAAAACAAGGTCGCCGTCTTCGCTCGTGCAGACGGGGGCCTGCAGGGCGTTCAGGGGAACATTGGACTCGCGGTCCATCGAGATTCGGAGGTTTATGGATTTCTTCCTGTCGGCAGTGATTCTGACGGCAATGACATCGTCACTGTAGGATGCGAAGAGCTCCCGGCGGTAGTTCACTCCGCCCTGGCAGTAACTGACAGTCTGGGTGGCGTCGCAAAGATTGAGTTCCCTCCGGTAGAGGGAGACCTCTCCCTGCATCCCGTAGTCTATGTACAGGTTGCCGAACAGCTGGTATGAGCCGTAGGGCTTGGCATAGGAACGGCCTCCGAATGAACCGACTCCCGCGCAGGTGAACGTGCGGTAGGTAAGTTCCTGGGCTTCGTCGTTCCTGCCCTGGAAAAGGAGGGACCTGATTTCCGGAAGATACTTCACCGCGTCCGTATTGTCGTTGAGCTCGCGGCTGCCGGACCACATCGAAATCTCGTTGAGAACTATTTTCTCCGTGCCGGTGTTTCCGTCCGCCATCAGTCCGATGCGGCCGTTTCCCTGGGGCAGACACTCCTCCCAGACGGCAGCGGGGGAGTCGAAATGGTAGCGGAGCGGATTGTCTTCCGACTTGGTGGCGCAGCAGGAGATGAACAGCGTGGCGGACGATACTGCGGAAAGTAGGATGCCGGACCTCATATCAGTCCGCGTTTACGTTCAGGGTCGTCGAGGGATGTTTCCCGACACCGAACCACATATTGGTCACCGTGACGGGAATGGTGTCCTCCCGGGTGGTGTAGGTTATCGAAGTGAGGCCTTCAAGTGTGTAATCTACCGTGAATCCCTTGAGGGACAGGATGAAGGGGAATGACGTGTTGTTGGTTATCTGCACGTGCCTGCGTCCGTTAGGCTCCGTCCTCAGGACCTTGCAGCTCACAGAGGCGCGGAAGAAGTCCTTCAGCAGTTCCTCGCAGCCGGCAATGTCTCCGTATGCGTAAGCGAGTGTCCTGCGCTGTTCGAGGGCCTCCCGTATGGATTCGGGAGAGGAGTCCTCGGCGAGAATGAGCGTCATATCCCGGAGCATCCCGTAATGGCCGTATCTTTCCTGGCTGGTGATATGGAGGTCGCTCCCGCAGCATATGTAGAAGCCGGAATCCACGGCCTTTTCTATGGCGTCGGGATAGAATTCATAGGAGTTGAACACTTCCACGCCGCTTATCAGCCCTTCGCCGATTGCCGCTTTGGCGACACGGGTGAACTCGTTGTCGGGCCTGTCCCATCCGGGATGGTTGATTTGGACAATGGCGTTCTGCTTCCTGGCGTTCCGCATAGCCTGTAGAGGGTCGGGGTCGGGGATGAGGTTGTTGTCAGTGGTGAAGAGGACGTTGAAGTGGCCGGTGTCGATTTGGTCGCGGGAAATTTCTATTCCGGGAATCAGGGTTATGCCGAGATTCGCGGCGGCTGAGACCGCATCTTGCACAGAGACGTTCATATCGGTCTTCTCCGCTTTCAGTTCCTTCTCCATTTTCCTGACGTTGCCCGCGAGATACTTCCCGAACGACTTGACGTTCAGGCGGGTTTCGATGTGGTCGGTGATTGCGACGGCGTCCAGTCCGTCACGCCAGGCTTCCGTGATGCGGGCGTACGGAGTGAGGTTGCCGTCGGAGTAGATGGTGTGGACGTGGAGGTCCGCCTTGATGACATTGTACCCGTTCACCTTGGGCGTGACTACTTCGTTGCGCGTCGAAATGACGGGGTACCTGAGCATAGAGGGATTCCCAAGGTCGGGCTGCCTCTGCTGGGCCGGAGCCTGTATGCAGACGAGGCTCAGAATCAAAAGGATGACAGTTTTTTTCATATTATGCGGAATTAGAGTGTGCGGTATTCGCGGCCGTATTTGAGCTGCTGCTCAAGGAAATCGTCGCAATAGACGACCTGGTAGTCAACGACTTCTCCGTTCTTGACCACGGGAACTATATCGGGATTCACAAAGCCCTTGTAGGGTTTGAGCTCGAGGGATGCGTAGCGCTCCAGGACCTCCTTGTGAAGGTCGTAGTCTATGTTGACTGCATAGTTTTCCACAAGGGCCTTTCCCGCCGCGTAGTCTCCTTCCGACTTGATGCGCTGGATTTCGGCCAGGAGTTTTCCGAACAGGCCTCTGAGCGCCTGGTAGTCATTGATTACGAAGTAGGTCTTGCCGTCGCGGACTTTCTTTTCAATCACATTGGCGTCCTTTCCCTTCTCATAAACCCACTGCGCTATGAGCTTGCGGTCCTGCATATGGGCCTCCGTGTTCTGCTTGCCAAGTTCAACCCTGCTGAACTGGGTGAAAATGCCGTTGCGTATCTGGCTTATGTACAGGGCTTTGTATGCTTCAGGACTGTCCAGCAGACCCAATTCTACAAGTTTGGGGTCGGCCATATAATAGAGCGCGAACAGGTCCGCCCTGGCTTCTTCCAGGCAGGCTGAGAACTCCTTGAGCGCATTGGACGGCGTCCCGCTCAGGAGCTGGCCGCTGCCGTGGCCCAGACATTCGTGAAGGTCCGTGTGAAGGTCATCCACGGTGGAGCCGTACTTGCGGCAGAGAGCCACTTCATCCTCATCCCACGCAAATTCGGTGAGTATGCTCTTGGGACGCTGGTCGGCGGCCTTGTCGTAGGCGTCGGTAATGTTGGCTATGGTCACGGACTTGGAACCGTATTCCTTGCGAATCCAGTCCGCGTTGGGCAGGTTGATGCCGATGGCGGTGGCGGGGTAGTTTCCTCCCGCGATGGCCGCAACGTTGATGACCTTGGCCGAAACTCCCTTGACTTCCTTCTTCTTGAACCTGGGGTCGACGGGGGAGTGGTCCTCGAACCATTGGGCGTTCCGGCTGATGGTGGCGGTGCGCCGGGATGCGACCTTGTCCCTGTAATTCACGATTCCCTCCCAGGTGGCCTTGCGCCCCAGGGGGTCGTCGTAATCTTCTATGAAACCGTTGACGAAGTCCACGTCGCTGTCAGTGTCGCCGACCCAGGATATGTTGTATCTGTCCCAGGTTCTCAGGTCTCCGGTACGGTAGTATTCAATCAACTCTCCTATATACTTGCGCTGCAGGTCATTCTCCGCAACCTCGGACGCCGCCTCGAGATGGGCGACAATCCGGCTGATGGCGCTTCCGTACAGGCCGTCCGCCATGTACTTCTCCTCCACAATCACTCCGTCCTTCCTGACAAGCCTGCTGTTGAGTCCGTATGAGACGGGTTCCTTGTCGTCCGGGTCCGCCATCGCGTCATAGAAAGCGTTGACTTCCTGCGCGTTCACCCCTTCGTAGAAATTCACGGCAGATGCCTCCACTATGTCCTTGTCGGTTCCCTGGTAACGCTTGGTGGCGCAGATATCAGGGTTGAAGATGATTTCCAGAAGTTCCTCGTCGGCGCAGCCCACGGACTCGGTCAGAGACTTGAAGTACTCCCTGGAACAGCCCGGAAGAATCTTGTCGTCGGCATAGTGGTGATGGATGCCGTTGCTGAAGAATACCCGTTTCGCGTACACCAGGAATAGGTCCCACTGCTCTCCGCTGCGCTCGCCTCCGTAGTTCTCGAGTATGTTCTCCAGACAGTGGCGGATTGGAAGGTTGTACCTGCAGTACTGGTCCCAGGTTATGTCCCGCCCGCACTTTGCCGCCTCGCACAGGTGATACACGTATTCTTTCTGCTTCAGAGTCAGGGAGTCCCACTGGGGAAGGCGGTACCTCAGTACCTCTATGTCGGCGAATTCGTCCACAGAGTAGTTCCATTCCTCCGTTTCTGCGGCCTTGCCGCAGCCTGTTGCCATAATCGCAAGTGCCATAGCATACAATGCAAGTTTGATTGATTCGGTTTTCATATCTTCAGTTTGAATTTTGACGCGCGTTCCTGCAAATATAATTCTTTTTTTGCCCCCATTTTGCTAAATTGCAAAACTTTTGGATTATGGATAGGACCAAGAGAATATCGACGGTGACACTGTGGGGCGCGTCGGCGAACCTGCTGCTTTGCGTTTTCAAGATGGTTGCCGGAATCCTGGGCGCCAGCGCCGCTATGGTGGCTGACGCCGTGCACTCCCTGTCGGACCTGGTGAGCGACGCAGTGGTGCTGGTGATGGTCAGGATTTCATCCAGGAAGACCGACAGGAACCACGGTTACGGACACGGAAAATTCGAGACCCTTGCCACGATGGCCGTCAGCCTGATTCTGCTCCTCGTCGGCGCGAGACTGCTTGCCGGTTCGGCCATCAAAATCAAAGACGCCCTGGAAGGCAGGAGTCCGGAGGCCCCCGGAATGATTTCCCTGTGGGCGGCACTCCTGTCCATAGCGGTGAAGGAGATTCTATACCAGTGGAACTCGCGTGAGGGCAGGAAACTCGACAGCCCGGCGATGATAGCCAACGCCTGGCATCACAGGAGCGACGCCCTCTCCTCCGTAGGTTCGGCCCTGGGAATAGGCGGGGCCATCCTGCTCGGAGGCGGGTGGACTGTGCTGGACCCCGTGGCGGGCTGCATCATCAGCATAGTGATTATGGTGGTTGCGGTGAAAATGGCAATCCCGGCCCTGAACGAGCTTACGGATGCTTCTCTGCCGGAAGAGATGGAGCGCAATATAGTCAGGATAATGGAGTCGGTGCCGGGAGCCGGGTGCGCGCACGAGCTCAAGACCAGGAGGAGCGGACCGAACATAATAATCGACGCGCATATTGTAGTGGACCCCGATATGAACGTAAGGGAGGCCCACAAGATAACAAGCGAGATTGAACGGGCGCTCTGCTCCGAATTCGGGCAGGGGACCCAGATTAACATTCATATCGAGCCGGGGCTCGATGCAGACTGACGCTTATGGAAAACCGGGGAAACAGGGAGTTTATGAGACTCGCCATTCAGGAGGCCCGTACAGGCATACGGGAAGGACACGGAGGCCCTTTCGGCTCCGTCATTGTCAAGGACGGAAAGGTGATGGGAAAAGGCCACAACAGGGTGCTGAAGGACAATGACCCTTCAGGCCACGGAGAAATCACGGCCATCAGGGATGCCTGCGCCGCAATTGGAAGTTACGACTTGAGCGGATGCGAGATATATACGACGGGGGAGCCCTGCCATATGTGCCTGTGCGCCTGTATGTGGGCGAATATCAGTAAGATATGGTACGGCTGCACCATAGCAGACAACGGAAGAATAGGCTTCCGTGATGACAAGTTCGACGGAATTTTCGGCGGCAGGGAGAAACTGGACGGCTATTTGCAGCAGTTTGACAGAGAAGAATGCCTGGAACTCTTCGACGAGTACCTTGCATTGGAACATAAGGTTTATTGAAAAAGGAAACAGAAGATGAAAAGACTATCAACAGTTCTCTGCGCGTTGTGTTTCGCGCTTACGCTTGCTCCTGTATCCCTGAGGGCCGCTTCAGCGGGTGAGAGTTCCCACGCGGCGGCAGTGTCCGGCGACGCGAGGAAGGTGACGGACGGAATCACCGTGGTGAAGGACGTCACCTCGCAGGACGGCACGAGGACGATAGCGGCAAAGCCGAGCAGCGTGGTCTGCTCAAAACAGATAGAAGTGTCCGTGAAGAACGGGATAATCTCAAAGGTGACTTTTACCGGCGGCTGTCCCGGAAACACCCAGGGCGTGGCAATCCTTGTAAAGGGAATGAAGGTTCAGGATGCAATCAAGAAACTTGACAACATAGACTGCGCCGGCCGCGGAACAAGTTGCCCGGACCAGTTGACGGACATTCTCAAACTCTTCCTGAAGTAGGGGACAGTTACAGATAATCAGTGAAAAGCACACCGTCGAGGTGGTCGCACTCGTGCTGGAATATGACGGCGGTGAACCCCTTGACGGTTTCCGTCGTGTCCCTGAGCGTGCGCGGCGAGGTGTAACTTATCTCTATGTCCTGCCAACGCTCAACTTCGCCCTCCGCATCCGGAACGGACAGGCAGCCTTCCGGTCCCGGGACCCTGTCTCCTCCAAGTGAGGCAATCCTGACGTTGGGATATACCTCGAAGGGCTCTCCCTCCTTGTCGAATCGCTGCACCGCCACAATCCGGCATCCTACGCCCACCTGGGGACCTGCTATCCCGACTCCGTCCTGGGAGGGGTCCGTGACAGTGGCCAGCATCTTGCGCTCCAGCGCCTTGTAGGTCTCGCTCCTCAGTTGGCGGACAGGTATCGAAACGCAACTCCGCCTCAGGAAGGCGGAGTCCGCAGGGTCGTTCACTGTAAGAACTCTCATCACGGAGTCTGAACCGGCGATGAGTTCTTCTGCTCCGTCCGGCCATCCGTGGGCCGATGCCGTGCACCCGGTGATGACCGCAATGCAGGCAAGGGCCGCGAATGCCGCTTTTATGAATTCAGACATCAGTTCTCGGTGAATTCGGCGCTTTCAAGTATTTTCCTCACGTTCTTGGGGTCCACGTTGCCATAGACCTTTCCTGAGATGGTCATTACGGGAGCGAGTCCGCAGGCGCCGACGCAACGCAGGCAGTCAAGTGAGAAGATGCCGTCGGGTGTGGTCTCGCCGACCTCTATCCCGAGCACTTTCTTGACCTCTTCCAGAACCTTGTCCGAGCCTCGCACATAGCAGGCGGTTCCCAGACAGATTGACACGGGATGCTTGCCCTTGGGCTTCTCTGTGAAGAAAGCGTAGAAACTTACCACTCCGTTCACCCTGCTGGCGGGAATGCCGAGATTCCTGGCCACCAGTTCCTGAACTTCCTTGGGAAGATATCCCAGAGCGTTCTGGGTCTCGTGGAGTATGTTTATGAGTTCGCCGGCGTCATTGTTGTGCTTCGCGCAGATTTCCTTGATTGTCGCGACCGCCGAGCAGGATATTCTGTTGTTTTCCATTGCTTATTCTGATTTGTCAAAGTATTTGGTATGGAGCAGGGCGTGAGCCTTTTCTGACAGGGGCTTGCCGAGATACTCCTCGTACAACTTCTGTATATAGGGATTTTCGTGGGACTTGCGCAGCGGTTTGCCGGCATCTTCCTGATAGATGGCTCTGCTGCGGGCCTTGATGATTTCGACGTCGCCGTGATGCAGGGGCTGTCCGCCGCCACCGATGCAGCCGCCGGGACAGGCCATAATCTCTATGGCGTGGAACTCGTTCTTGCCGGTCCTGATGTCCTCCAGAAGCTTGCGGGCGTTTCCGAGTCCGTGGGCTATCCCGACCTTCAATTCGAATCCGTCAAGGTCAATGCTGGCCTTGCGTATTCCCTCAAGTCCCCTGACCTGTGTGAATTCCACCTTGCCGAGGGGCTTGCCTGTATGAAGTTCGTATGCGGTGCGGAGCGCGGCTTCCATTACGCCGCCCGTCGCGCCGAAGATGTCGGCCGCGCCGGTAGATGCGCCGAGAGGCAAATCGAAGTCGGAATCTTCAAGGGAATTGAAGTCTATGTTCGACTCTTTTATGAGGGCGGCGAGCTCTCTGGTTGACAGTGAATAGTCAACGTCGGGATTGCCGTTCGTCTTGAATTCCTCACGCCCGCACTCGTATTTCTTTGCGAGGCAGGGCATAATGGACACGACTACAATCTTTTCCCTTTCCACTCCTATCTTCTCCGCCCAATAGGTCTTGGCTATGGAACCGAACATCTGCTGGGGAGAACGGGCCGTGGAAGGAATGTCGAGCATATCCGGGAAATTGTGTTCGAAGAAATTCACCCAGGCGGGGCAGCAGGAGGTCAGGATGGGCAGACGCGCGTTCTTGTCTCCGGCGAGGAACGCGTTCAGGCGTCCGAGCAGTTCCGTGCCTTCCTCCATAATGGTGAGGTCAGCCGTGAAGTCGGTGTCGAATACGTAGTCGAAGCCGAGTTTCCGCAGGGCTGAGGCCAGCTTGCCGGTGACGATGGTGCCGGCGGGGTTGCCGAATTCCTCGCCTATGGCTACGCGGACTGCGGGAGCCGTCTGGACAATGACAATCTTGTCCGGATTGGCGAGGTCCTTGATGAGCCTGCCGGTATTGTCCTTCTCCGTAAGGGCTCCGACGGGGCAGACGGCGACGCACTGGCCGCAGTAGGTGCACTGGCTGTCAGCGAGACTGTCCCCGAACGCGGGAGATATGGTGGTCTCGAACCCTCTTCCCCTCGCGCCGATTGCGCCTACCGTCTGGACTTCGTTGCACACTGTCTCGCAGCGGCGGCACAGGATGCACTTGTTCATATCCCTGACGATGGATACGGTGTTCTCCACCTCGTGGCAGGATTTCTCTCCTCCTTCATAGGGGGATTCGTGGATTTTGAGTTTCCTCGTGAGGTTCTGCAGTTCGCAGTTGCCTGACTTGGGGCAGATGAGGCAGTCGTGGGGGTGATTGGAGAGAATCAGTTCGAGGACTGTCCTGCGGGCGTTCAGAACCCTGATGTTGCTGGTGTGAACCTCCATTCCTTCTGTGCAGGCTGTGGCGCAGGCGGGAGCCAGGTTTCTTCTGCCGGCAACCTCGACTACGCACATACGGCACGATGCGGGATGACTGTTCAAGCAGGTGCCTTTCAAGTCTATGTGGCACAGCGTGGGGATTTCGATGCCGCAGGCCCTCGCGGCATCAAGTATGGTGGTCCCGTTTTCCACTGAAACGGGGCGGTTGTCTATGGTGAGGTTTATTCTGTTCTGTTCCATAACTGTTCTATTTGAGTGAGATGGCGTGCAGACGGCAGTTGTTCATACAGGTGCCGCACTTGATACACTTGCTCTGGTCAATGACGTGGGGCTGCTTCAGTTCTCCCACGATGGCATCCGCAGGACAATTCTTGGCGCAGAGGTGGCATCCTACGCAGTTCTTGCTGTTGATGGTGTACTGAAGCATTGACATACACTGCTTTGCGCGGCACTTCCTTTCCTTCACGTGCTCAAGGTATTCGTCCTTGAAGTTGGCCAGGGTGGAGAGGACGGGGTTGGGAGAGGTCTGTCCCAGACCGCAGAGCGCCGTGTCCTTGATGACGAGGGCCAGCTGCTCCAGCTTCTCGAGGTCTTCCTCGGTGCCCTTGCCCGCCACAATCTTGTCCAGGATTTCGAGCATCCTCTTGTTTCCGATTCGGCAGGGAACGCATTTTCCGCAGGATTCTTCCACGATGAAACCCAGATAGAAACGGGCGACCTGTACCATACAGTTGTCCTCGTCCATCACAATCATACCGCCCGAGCCCATCATTGAGCCGGCGGCTCCGAGGCTTTCGTAGTCGATGGGAATGTCGAGATGTTTCTTGGTGAGGCATCCGCCGGAAGGACCTCCCGTCTGGACGGCCTTGAATTCCTTGCCGTTCTTGATTCCTCCTCCGATTTCGTAGATTACCTCGCGGAGTGTCGTTCCCATAGGCACTTCAATCAGTCCGACATTGTTGATTTTGCCGGCCAGGGCGAAGACCTTGGTACCCTTGGATTTCTCCGTGCCGATGGATGAGAACCATTCCGGGCCCTTCTGGAAGATTACAGGAATGTTGGCCCAGGTCTCGACGTTGTTGACGTTGGTGGGGTATTTCCTGTAACCCTCGACTGCGGGGAAGGGAGGTTTCAGGGTGGGCTCTCCGCGCTTGCCTTCCATAGAATGGATGAGCGCGGTCTCCTCACCGCAGACGAACGCTCCCGCGCCGTAACGGATGGTTATGTCGAAGTTGAATCCTGTGCCGAGGATGTTCCGGCCAAGGAGCCCCATCCCGCGCGCCTGGTCGATGGCGGTCTGGAGTCTGTGGATGGCCAGAGGGTATTCGGCCCTGACATAGATGAGTCCGTTTCCTGCTCCTATCGCGTAGCCGCAGATGGCCATCGCCTCGATGATGGAGTTGGGGTCTCCTTCCATTATGGAACGGTCCATAAATGCGCCGGGGTCACCCTCGTCGGCATTGCAGACCACATATTTGACGTCAGACTTGCTCCTGCTGGCGAATTCCCATTTGCTGCCGGTGGGGAAGCCTGCGCCTCCACGGCCCCTGAGGCCGCTCTGCTTGACCACGTCTATCACCTCGGCGGGTGTCTTGTGAAGCAGGCAGTCAGCCAGGGCGCTGTATCCGTCGCGGGCTATGTACTCGTCTATGTCCTCGGGATTAATCAGGCCGCAGTTGCGCAGCGCGATGCGGACCTGCTTGCGGTAGAAGTTCATATGCTTGGAGTCGCTCACGGACTGGCCCGTCTCCGGGTCCACGTACAGAAGCCTCTGCACTCTCCTTCCTCCGATGACGTGCTCCTTGATGATTTCTTCCGCATCCTCGGGCTTCACCTTGGTGTAGAAGGTGTTGTCCGGCATCACCTTCACAATGGGACCCTTTTCGCAGAATCCGAAGCATCCTGTGGTGATGACCTCCACTCTGTCCGCAACGCCGAAGCGCTCGATACATTCATTCATTCTCTTTGCGATTCCGGCGCTGTCGGATGCCTTGCACCCGGTTCCGCCGCAAGTCAGAACCTGAATCTTCCCGGTTCCTTTCTCAAGACCGCAGGTTTCCGCTCCCGTCTGCGGAGAACTTTCGTTCCTGAGTTCCAGACGGGGAAGAGTCCGGGCCTTGATTTGTTCAAGATCTTTCAATGATGAGATTTTCATATCTATAATAGGTTTTTGATATATGCTATCGTTATTCCGTAATTTGTCATCGGTACGCCCTGTTCCCTGGCCTGCCGGACCCTGGCAAGCACGTAGCGGCGGTTGAACATACAGGCGCCGCAGTGGATGATCAGGCTGTATGCGCCGAGGTCTTCGGGAAAGTCCCTGCCGGAGACGACGTCTATGGCAAGGCCTTCGCCCGCCCGTGCGCGCAGGAGCCGGGGAATCTTTACGCGGCCTATGTCCTCGGATTCGGGGACGTGCGTGCAGGCCTCCGCAATCAGCACGCGGGAATCTGCGGTGAGAGAGTCTATGACCTTCGCGCTTTCCTTGAAGTATGCAAGGTCTCCCTTTGCGGCGGCGAGCAATATGGAGAATGAGGTCAGGACCGTACCCTCCGGCTTGAGGGCGCTGACCTTTTCCATTACGCTGGAGTCTGTGATTATGGCGTCGGGAGTTTCCTTCAGACTGTCCAGGGTGGCCTTCAGCGTGTTCTCGTCGCAGCAGACGATTCGGCACTTCCTGTCCAGCAGTTCGCGGATGGTCTGCTGCTGCGGGAGTATCAGACGGCCCTTGGGAGCCTGCCTGTCCTGAGGCATCACAAGTACGGCGAGCGCTCCTTCTTCCAGGAGCCCTTCAGTCAGCAGGGGGGCGTCCCAGTCTTCGGGTACCGACTCCCTTATCGTCTGCAGGAGAGAACCGATTCCATCGCCCGCGCCTGCGACGGTCAGACTGGCGGCCCTGCCGAATTTTTCCTCGACCCTCGCGCGGAAGGTCTCCAGGGCGGAGGGCTCGCAGAGGTCCGTCTTGTTGATTACGGGCAGGACGGGGACCGTCGTTTCCGGGAGTTCCGGTATTTCGTGGCTGTCCGCGTCCAGCACTGCAAGAATGATGTCGGCCGATTTCAGGGCCTCCAGACTTCCCTTGACCCGCTTGCCCCCAAGAAGGCCGCTGTCGTCCAGGCCTGCGGTGTCGACCAGCGAGCAGGGGCCGAGCCCGGGAATCTCCATCGCCTTGGAAACGCTGTCGGTGGTGGTGCCGGGAGTGTCGGACACAATGGAGACCTCCTGAGCGGCGATTGCGTTGAGCAGGGAGGATTTCCCGCTGTTACGATTGCCCAGCAGGACGATGTGCAGCCTATGTGATTCGGGCGCCGGAGTCATATCAGTATCTGAGGTCGCGCTGTCCTTCCTCGAGGCTTCTGAGGTCCTTGCGGAGAGAGTCGCGCAGCGCGGAGTTTTCTATTTTTTCAACTTCCCTGTCGAGCAGCGCCTCTCCTATTTCGAGCGTGGCGGGGGAGGCGTAGTCCAGCAGGTATTCCTTGAGCGTGAGTATTGCGTTGGGGGTGCAGCAGTCCTGAATCTTCCCGGACTTGCATATCTTCATAAAACGTTCGCCCGTCCTTCCGGCACGGTAGCAGGCCGTGCAGAAACTGGGCAGGTACCCCAGTTCCATCAGCCATCTGACAACCTCGTCGAGCGTACGCTTGTCCGCAAGGTCGAATTGGGCAGTGTCCTCATCCCTCTGTTCGACGGTGTATCCTCCGACACTGGTCCTCGACGCTCCGCTTATCTGGGAGATGCCCAGGTCGAGAACTTTTTCCCTGACTTTCCTGGATTCCCTGGTGGAGATTATCATTCCGGTGTACGGAACCGCGCAGCGGATGACCGCCACTATGTGCAGGAATTTCTCATCGGGCACTCCGTCCGAGAAATCTTCCGGGTTGATGTCGTCCGCCGGACGGATGCGGGGCACGCTGATGGTGTGGGGACCTACGCCCAGGGCCGCTTCCATATGCTCGGCGTGCATCATCAGCCCCACGAAGTCATAGCGGTAGCCGGAAAGTCCGAACAGGACTCCGATTCCCATATCGTCTATACCTCCTTCGCGGGCCCTGTCCATCGCCTCCGTGTGGTAGGCGTAGTCGCTCTTGGGCCCCGTGGGATGGAGCATCCGGTATCTTTCCTTGTTGTAGGTCTCCTGGAAGAGGATGTAGGTTCCTATGCCGGCATCCTTGAGCTTGCGGTAATTCTCCACCGTGGTGGCAGCAATGTTGACGTTAACCCTGCGGATGTCCCCGTTCCTGTGGTGGATGCCGTAGATGGTCCTGATGGACTCGAGTACGTACTCTATGGGGTTCTCCACGGGATGCTCTCCCAGTTCGATGGCGAGCCTCTTGTGCCCCATATCCTGCAGGGCGGTCACCTCGCGCCTGATTTCCTCCTGGGTGAGTTTCTTCCTAGGTATGCGCTTGTTCTTCGCGTGGTAAGGGCAGTAGATGCAGCCGTTGACACAGTGGTTGGACAGGTACAGGGGTGCGAACATCACTATCCTGTTGCCGTAGAAGCGTTTCTTGATTTCTTCCGCCAGCCGGAAGGTCCTTTCCACGAGGTCAGGAATCTCGCAGTCCAGGAGGACGGCAGCCTCCCTGTGGCTGAGACCTCCGCAACGGGAGGCCTTTTCCAGGATGCTCTCAATCAGGGGCCTGTTGTTCCTGTTACTGCTTGCATATTCGAGCGTCTCCAGTATCTCGGCGTCGTCTATGAACTCTTCCGCTTTATGGGACTTTACGTTGTACATTCCGTTCAATTTTCAAATGTTCCTGCGCCGCAGAAGTCTCCCCGGTCCGTCACAATGTCGTACCCTATGCTCTGCAGCTCTCTTCTAAGTTCTTCCAGGCCTTCCGCCGCTTCCGCTCCGCCGCTTGCCTTGCCCTCATACAGGGAATAGTCCCGCCGTCTTGAGGCGGGGGATAGGTTGGGCATCACTACGTTGGCTCCCGCCAGTATGCCTTTCTTCCTGCCTTCGGGGTCGAGTGTGACAAGGGCCGTGGTGGCGGGGATGAGCGCCCCGGGGTTCATCAGACGGAAGATTGAAATCAGCCTGACCGTCATATCCACGCTGCCGTCCGGCATATCCCTGAACGGAGTGTCGCGGTGGTGGATGAAAGGCCCGATTCCTATCATCTGGGGCTTCAGTTCCTGAATGTAAAGGAGGTCCTCCACTATGTTGTCAAGAGTCTGACGGGGACTTCCCACCATAATTCCGGTGCCGGTCTGGTAGCCGAGCCTCTGCAGCGCCGCGATGCATTCGAGGCGTCCGTCCCTGGACATGTCCGCGGGGTGGAGGCTGGCGTAATGCTCCGGATTGAAGGTCTCGTGACGGAGCAGGTACCTGTCGGCACCGGCGGCCCTGAGCGTGCGGTATGAGTCTTCCGACATCTCTCCGAGGGAGAGAGTGACCGCGCAGTCAGGCCAGGAGGCCTTGATTCCGCGGACAAGAGACTCAAGCACGCCGACGCTGAATGCGGCATCCTCCCCGCCCTGCAGGACGAAGGTCCTGAACCCGAGGGCGTAGCCTCGTGCGCAACACTCCATAATTTCCTCCTTGCTGAGACGATAACGCCGGAGCGCGGTGTTGCCTGCGCGGATTCCGCAATACAGGCAGTTGTTCCTGCAATGGTTGCTGATTTCTATCAGCCCCCTGATGAAAATCCTGTTGCCGAATCTGGAAAGCGAGGCAGACCTTGCCTGGGATTGAAGCAGACGGGAGTCCGCAGGGCTGTCGGCAACAAGCAGTTGCCTGTATTGTCGCGCGTCCAGCCGTCGGGTGTCCTTCAGCCTCGTGATTACTTTCTGAACTTCGGTCATTTCTAAAAGGTAAAGATAGTAAGAATTGACCACCTTATCAAATAATATTCGAGAATTGAGGACTTCTGTCTGAAATATCGGAAAATTATTTGCAGGATTTAAAATTATCCCTATATTTGCATCCGCTTTTAACCAAAGCAAATCCCTGGTGCGGTAGTTCAGCTTGGTTAGAATGCCGGCCTGTCACGCCGGAGGTCGAGGGTTCGAGCCCCTTCCGCACCGCAGAAACCCCTGATTATCAGGGGTTTTCTTATTTTACGAACACTTTTACGGAACCCTCAATCCCGGCCATACCGGACGAGGTCCCACCATCTGCCGTCAATATCCTTCCAGAACTCCCGGCCTTCAGGGGTCTTGGACCAGTCGAAACACCGGTTCAGGAACGCTTCGTCGATTACGAGGATGTCCGCAAGGGTCTCATCGAGCACGTTGGCTCCGCTCTGCTCATAGAAGGCAGCATCGAATTGCCGCTCGCAACCGTTGTCGCGCAGGAAATGCCGGAAGGTCTGGTAGATATTGGGCATAACATTCAAATTCAAATGAATCTGTTTTCTGCCGCAAAGGTACCTCAACTGATTGCCAACTTCTGTCAACGGATTTGAGCCCGGAGAAAACGTTTGCCGGACATAATCAGGGTCATTCTATCAAATCTTTCTGGGCTGTGAACTTGGGAAGGAATCTCAAGCATAGCGGGATGCACGCCGTACACAGAGAAGTGACGACAACAAAAGAAATCAATCCTTTGCCGATGTCCGGCATATTTCCGCACAATTTGCATATCGCACTGCCGAAAATATGTAAAAATGGCACGTGAAGAACAAGCAAAATAATGGAATACCTTCCGAGATACGAAATGATAGGAAGATGACCGATATCAATCTGCAAATTTACTCATTCCTTCAGAAATGCGAAACGGATCGGCTCCGTCTTCTCATAAACCTTGGAAAGTTGTTCTCCCGCTTCATCAAATTCTGTCAAGGGGACAATGATTTTGGGATATCGGCAAGCGTAATCAATTTTCTCCAATGGATTGGAAGTATCGAAACTCATATAGTACAAATCCACATTGGGAGGGAGTTGTCTCCGTAATTTCTTGGCCAGTATCCAACCGTCATTCCAGAAACCTTCAAAATCTTCAATTGTCTCCGAATCATATTCTCCGGTCCAATCCAAAAGCCCGGGAACATTTATATTGATTACTTGATGGTCACAACAGATACATTCATCCTCGTGATTGCAGCAAGCGTCCCGGGCGTTCCAGATAATGGCGTGACCATAATCATTGTACATTACCAGAGGCTCAGTTACACAATGTGCACCCTCATCCAACGGCATTTTTTTCTTGAAATAGAGTTCGTCGGTGATGAACCACTCGATGATGTCTGATTTCAGCTCGTTATATGGCCGATAATATTTTTCAAATTTTTCAGAGGGAGACAATTCCTCGGCCCCATCGTCACGGCGATATATGTAGAACCCCAACTTAGTCATAAACGACAAATAAAGAGTACGTACGAATTCCCGTTTGTTCACGTATGCGTAGAATTCAGGTAAGATATTACCTTCTTCCCGTACCCAGAACTGTCCCATTTCCGAATGGCCGCACACGTGTTGCGGGAAGAGGATAAGTTCAACCGCGACGTCGGGACTCGTGACAAATACATTGCTACAGTCATTATCTCCTTTGACAATCCTTTCCATCCACGCCCGGAGGAACCTCATGCCGGTAACGCTTTCACGGAAACGGACAGTTGTTGAAAAACGCCCGATGCTTAGTCTTGCATCAAGAAAATCACCATTCCGTTCAATATTGCAGGCTACATTGTCTTTCCTTACCGTGCCGGAAGCGGTGCCGGGTGAAACGGGAAGTTCCGAGATAATGGAATCAACATCATCCGTTTCCATATTGACTTCGTCAATCAGACCACTTTTATCCTCAAACGGATGGTCATAAATCAGCGTGAAATCTCTGGGGAGTTGGCGTTGAATTTCTTTTGCAAATAGAAGTCCGTCACGGTGCCATAGAGCCCAATTGAAATCATCTCGGGTTTTCGTATCCGCAAAATCAGTTGCGGCGACAAATCGATTGTGCCATTCATACAGGCCCGGTACGACAATGCAAAACATTGAGCCATTGGACGGGTCAGCATTGCATATTTCATCAGCCGGTGAGTTATAATCATATTTATCGCCAGAAATCAGGTATGTGCTGTCAATGTCCTGATAGAGTCTTATGTAACGCTTCTTTTTCATTCGAGAGATAACGAACATTTAATAGTATCGCGTATTTTCCCCTACTTGAAATTGGATGCAATATCCATCCTTTCGTGCAGGATTCTTACAATCTCTATGTCATCATTTTCAACCAGTCTGTAGAATACCAAATGCTTATGGCAACTTCTGCGGTAGAGACCGCGATGAATCTCAATATACTCCTTATCAAGATGACATGGCCTTTTTGCGATTGAGACAAATGTTTCCACAAGTGATGAATAATACTCGTCGGCCTGCTTCTCCGACCAAGTCTTGAGCGTGTAAGCCCATATCGCATCCAAATCCTGAACAGCCTTATTGGTGAGATGGTACTCAGCCATTGTCTTGTGCGGCTTTCAGTTTTTTGAGATGCTTTACAGGGTCGAACTCTTCATACCTGCCGCTTTCTTCACCCTCACGGATTGCTGCAGAAAGTTCAAGGACTCGTTTCTCATTCTCTTCAAGCATACGGAGGCCCGCGCGGATGACCTCGCTGGCATTGTTGTAGCGCCCCGTCTCAATGGTTGTGGCGATAAAGTTCTCAAAATAAGAGCCAAGTGCAACTGATGTGGTTTTCATAATTTTGTTTATTTGCACAAAGTTACCAATATTTGGTAATAATGCAAAATAAAAAAGAATTGGCTCAGATTCTTGTCACCGATTGCGTTTCGCTTGGACTCAAGGCGTCCATCCGTCAACCATCACGAGGGAGATTCAGAGAAACGGCTACAGCCGGTACAGATGTTATCGTCCGAGGATAGCGCAGGAGAGGGCTGTCCGGGTGTGGCTTGAGAATTAGAGTAATGCCTTGCAGCTTATTTACAATCAGCAACGAGACGAATAACGTTGGAGTGGAAGCGAAGGAATTCCCTGGCAGGATTGACCGTGTCAGAGCTGAACTCCAAGCCGTACGCGTTGTCATTGTTGATTGGGTCGGATGCCCAGTAGTAGCCTTCGCTTCCAAAAAAACCGAGGTCTGAAAAACTAGTGCTGCCATCGCGATAGCCGGCAGCCGGAAGAAAGACACAACCGGCATTCTGCAGGACTTCAAATGCAGCGACTTCATAGTTCCTGTTGTTCCAATTGTCGCTTTTTGAATTGAAGGTTTCCGGTTCGTCCTCCTTTAATTCTGAAGGCCAGGAGAACTCGTCGGGGAATAGCAGGAGCCCCGACATGCCATCGACCTTAACTGCGGCATAACGGCGGCTTTCAGTTGAAGTTCCGGCACCATATGTCGTTGTACGGCCGTTCAGAAGATAATTCCACTCTCCATTCTTTCCTC
>JAKSKF010000026.1 GCA_024401825.1 Bacteroidales bacterium | reverse complement strand
TTTTAATTGTTAAACTTATATAAACCGTCCACAACTTTTAGTGGACACACATGCACAAAATTACTAAAATATCAGAACAATCCGTAAAGTTCCGCGTCTATCCTGTCGGTGACGGACTCGAAGTCCTCCGGACGGTTCTTGAAGTCAAGATTGTCCGCGTCTATGACGAGCAGCCTGCCCTGATAGGAGGAAATCCACTCCTCATACCGGTCATTGAGCCCGCCCAGATATTCCAGGCTGATGCCCTGCTCATAGTCGCGGCCTCTTTTCCGGATGTTTTCCACCAGATGGCTCAGACTTGACCTGAGGTAAATCAGCAGGTCGGGCGGACGCACCATCGACATCATAAGTTCGAAGAGCTGCATATAGGTGTCGTAGTCCCGTCTGCTGAGGTTTCCCTGTTCCAGGTTGTTGCGGACAAAGATGTACACTCCTTCGAACAGGGTCCTGTCCTGTATTATCACGTCCTCCGACCTTGAAATCTCAAGGACGTCCCTGAACCTCTGGGCCAGGAAGTATGTTTCAAGATTGTATGACCAGCGGGGAATGTCCTTGTAGTAGTCTTCCAAATAGGGATTGTATGTCACGGCCTCATATTTGGGCGTCCATCCGTAATGGGCGGCGAGCATTGACGTGAGTGTGGTCTTGCCGCTGCCGATGTTTCCTGCTACTCCTATGTGCATATTCGCTTGTACCTGCTCCACAAATTTAGCAATTCGCGGGAAATTTGCCAAATGCCCACAATCAATCACACGCCAGACGGCAACCATTTCCGGCGAACGGATTTTGCAACTCCGGAACTATTTGCCTACCTTTACCGGCAACGGAGCCTGACGTTGTTGTCAGGCAGCCGTCATTCAGGCGTTGAACAATTTTACTCTTAATATTCAGATGAAAAAGGCGATAATTCTCGGAGTGGCAGTCATCATTGCCGGAGCCATGCTCCCTGTTTCAGTTTCCAGGTTCAAGTCCTATGACAGGACCGTCGAAGTCAAAGGTCTGTGCGAGAGGGAGGTTATGGCAGACAAGGCCATCCTGCCCCTGACGTTCAAGGTCGTAGGCAATGACCTGTCGGCGGCCGTCCTGGAAACGGAGAAGAACAACAGGACAATAGTCGAGTTCCTCAAGTCAGGAGGCATCAGCGAGGAAGAAATCAGCGTCGAAGCCCCGAAAATCAGCGACAAGTTTGCGAACGAATACGGCAACAACGACCGCGTTTACCGCTACCTGTGCACCGGAATCGTCACCGTCTGCACATCCGATGTCGAGGCGGTGCTTTCACTGAAGGCCCGCCTGTCCGAACTTCTGAAGGCGGGAATCACCCTCTCCGAGAACTGGGAGAACGTCACGGAATTCAAGTTCGAGGCTCTCAACGACATCAAGCCGGAGATGATTGAGGAGGCCACCGCAAACGCAAGAGAGGCGGCCCGCAAGTTCGCCAAGGACTCCGACAGCCGTCTCGGCAAAATCAAGACCGCAAGCCAGGGCACCTTCAGCATAGAGGACAGGGATTCCAACACCCCTTACATCAAGAAGGTGAGAGTTGTGACCTACGTCACTTATTATCTCTGCAACTGACAAGGGAGGCAAACCCGTATGAACATCAGGAAATTCACGTTCAACCCTCTGGGCGAACAGACCAGGATACTTTGGAAGGATGCGCAGGCCGCCGTTGTGGCTGACCCGTCCTTCAGCAACGACAGGGAACGGCAGGAATTCCATTCCTGGCTGAGGGAAAACCGCATAACGCTCAAGGCCATACTGCTCACTCACGCGCACTTCGACCACATTATGGGAGTGCAGGAACTCCACGAGCAGATGGGCATTCCGGTGTATATGAACCCGGCCGACACTGCGGTGTTCCATATGGCGGACCATTACAGCGGGAATGCGGGATTGCCCGTGATACGGCACGACTGGAAAATCACCCCCGCAACCGAAGGTCTCGGAATCAGTGTGGGAGGGATGAACTGGGAGGTAATCGAGACTCCCGGACATTCCCCCGGAAGCGTATGTTACTATGAAAGGGAAGAAGGGGTCCTGCTCAGCGGAGACACCCTGTTCGCGGGAACCATAGGAAGAACCGACTTCGAGCACGGAGACTACGACAGGGAGATAGTGTCCATTATGGAGAAACTTGTCTGGCTGGACGGAGACACCCTGGTTCTCCCGGGGCACGGCGAGGACACGACCATTGCCAGGGAACGTATGTCCAACCCTTTCCTGGAGCCGTTCAACGAGAAGGAGGAAACGGACGCGTCACAGCAGCTCCCGTAGATATTTCCCGGTAACCGAGGCCGGGTCGGAGCAAAGTTCCTCGGGTGTTCCGGCGGAGACCACCAGACCTCCGTTCCTTCCTCCTTCCGGTCCCATATCTATAAGATAGTCAACCTCAGACAGAACATCGGTGTTGTGCTCGATGACGATGACCGTATTTCCCTGGTCAACCAGCCGGTGCAACACGTCCATCAGCACCCTGACATCCTTCGAATGAAGGCCGGTGGTAGGTTCGTCGAGCATATACAGGGTGTTTCCCGTAGCCTTGCGGTAGAGTTCCGCCGCGAGTTTCATTCTCTGGCTCTCCCCTCCCGACAGGGTGACCGACGACTGCCCCAGATGCACGTAACCCAGCCCCACATCGACCAGCGCCTTCAGTTTTGCAGAAATCCTGGGACTCGACTTGAAGAATTCATAAGCCTCTGCTATCGGCATCTCCAGCACGTCATTGATGTTCTTCCCCTTGTATCTGACTTCCAGAGTATCCTCCCTGTACCTTTTCCCTCCGCAGATATCGCATTCGACATTGACCGAAGGAAGGAAATTCATCTCGATGACCTTGATGCCGGCTCCCTTGCATTCGGGGCAGCGACCGCCTTCCACGTTGAAGGAGAACCTTCCGGCCCCGAAGCCTCTCACCTTGGCGTCAGGAGTGCTCTCGAACAGGGCCCTGATGTCGCTGAAAACCCCGGTGAAGGTTGCGGGGTTGGACCTCGGGCTGCGTCCTATGGGACTCTGGTCTATCCTGATGACCTTGTCTATGTTGCCGGTCCCCTCGATTGAGCCGTACGGCAGGGACTTCTGCCTGCTCCGGTTCAAGCAGGAAGACAGGACGGGCATCAGGGTTTCGTTAATCAGCGAGGATTTTCCGCTGCCGCTCACTCCGCATATCCCTATCATACACCCGAGCGGGAAGTCGACGTCGATATTCCTGAGATTGTTGCCGGACGCTCCTTTAAGGCTGAGGAACTTCCCGTTGCCGGGCCTGCGCTCCCGCCTTGACCCGCGTTTCAGACGCAGCAGTTCCGCTATGTGGGAGGGAGCGTCGGACGGAGTTCCACTGTAGCACAGCCGGCCTCCCAGTTCTCCAGCGCCGGGGCCCACGTCCACTATCCAGTCCGAAGAGCGCATAGTGTCCGCGTCGTGTTCCACGACAATTATGGTATTTCCCTCGTCACGCAGTTTCTGGAGGGACTTTATGAGTTTGACGTTGTCCCGGTGATGCAGTCCGATGCTCGGCTCGTCCAACACGTAAATCACGTTGACAAGACGGGAGCCTATCTGGGTGGCAAGTCTGATTCTCTGGCTCTCACCTCCGGAAAGAGTGGAAGTCGGACGGTCCAGGGACAGATATTCCAAACCCACGTTCACCAGGAATTCCAGCCTGTCCACAAGTTCCTTGAGGATGTCCCCGGCAACAGCGGACTCCCGGCCCCGGAACTTGCCTTTCAGCGACTTGACCCAATTCAGGAGTTCGGATATCTCCATAGCGCTGACCTCGGAAACGGTCTTTCCGTCTATCTTGAAGCAGGAGGCCTCCCTGTTCAGGCGGGTGCCTCCGCAAACGGGGCATACTACCTTGTCGTCTATGTCATCCAGGACTCCGGGCCAGGCAACCATCTCGGACTGAGGACCCTCTCCTACTCTGAACATATCGTCCGAGCCATAGACCAGCAGGGTCACAATATCGTCGGGAAGGGTTTCCAACGGTTCATACAATGAGAAACCGCACTTCCGGGCCATCGCCCTCACCGTTTCCCACTTGCGGTTCTCACGGAGCCTGCCCAGAGGGACTATGGCGCCGTCGGCCACGGACAGCCGCCTGTCGGGGATTATGCTGTCTATGTTGACGTCCACAATCATTCCGAGCCCCTTGCAATGGGGACAGCAGCCTTCGGGAGAGTTGAAGGAGAAACTGTGCGGAGCGGGTTCCCTGATGGAGATTCCGCTGTCAGGGTCGACAAAATGCTTGGAATAGTGTTTCATCTCACCGTCGGCGACGTCCATAACAGCCAGGGAGCCCTTGCCCAGGGAAAGCGCGGCAATCACGGAGTCTCCGATACGCTTCCTGTCCTCCTCTTCGGGCTTGAGCTTGTCAACCACCAGTTCTATGAAGTGATTCCTGTACCTGTCCAGCGATTCCACCGTCCCGAGGTCCTCTATTTCGCCGTCTATCCTTATCTGGGTGTAGCCCTTTCTGCGCATCTGCTCGAAGAGTTCGCGGTAATGTCCCTTGCGTCCCCGTACCAGAGGCGCCAGAAGGATGCACTTCCTGCCTCTGTACTCCCCGATGATGAGGTCCACGATTTGGGAATCGGTGTAGCGGACCATCTCCTTGCCGGAAACGGGAGAATACGCCTTCGATGCCTTGGCGAACAGGAGCCGGAGGAAATCGGATATTTCAGTTATGGTTCCCACGGTGGAGCGGGGGTTGCTCCCTACGGTCTTCTGCTCTATGGCTATTATCGGGCTGAGCCCCGTGATGCTTTCCACCCTGGGTTTTTCCAATATCCCCATAAAGTGCTTGGCATAGGGGGAAAGTGTGTTCATATAGCGTCGCTGGCCCTCCGCGTAGATTGTGTCGAAAGCCAGTGAGGACTTGCCGCTGCCGCTCACCCCGGTGACCACGACGAACTTGCCGCGGGGAATGTCCACGTCAAGGTTCCTGAGGTTGTGTGAGGATGCGCCTCTGATGCGTATGAATTTGTCCTGCTCCATTCGGGTGAGCAAATTTACGAAAAATATGTCTAACTTTGCCCTGTTATGTGGCTTTGGCTTGCATTGGGTTCAGCAATTCTTCTCGGCTTCTATGACGTAGCCAAAAAGCAGTCCCTGAAGCGGAACGGCGTGATGTGGGTACTGTTCTCAGTGTCACTGTTCTCGACCATACTCCTGATTCCTTTTTTCAAGGCCGGAAGCTGCAGGGACATCCTTGTCATCCTCCCCAAGGCGGCTATGGTCACACTCTCCTGGATTTCGGGGCTCGTCGGGATAAAACTTCTCCCCCTCACTACCGCAAGTACCATAAAGGCCTCCCGCCCGGTGTTCGTGGTCATTTTCTCCATCATAATCTTTTCAGAGAAACTGAACCTATGGCAGTGGGCCGGAGTGGCGGCGGCGTTCGCAGGACTGATGATGCTGAGCATGTCCAGCAGGAGGGAAGGTATCTACTTCACCCGCAACCGGGGAATCGCCTGGATGGCAGTGTCCGTCCTGAGCGGAGTCGGAAGCGCCCTGTATGACAAATATGCAATCAGTCTTATGGAACCTATGTTCATCCAGAGCTGGTGCAACCTTTTCATCACAATTATGATGGGCGCCGTGCTGGCCGCAAGACTTTGGAAGGAAGGGCCCTCGAGAGAACGTTTCAGATGGGACTGGACGCTCGTTCTCACGGCGCTGCTAATCGTAATTGCGGACGCCCTTTATTTCTACTCCATCAGCATCGACGGGTCCCTGCTCAGCATAATTTCCCTGCTCCGAAGGTTCTCGGTAATAGTGACCTTCACCCTGGGAGCCGCTCTCTTCAGGGAAAAGAACGTCAAGGCAAAGGCCGTGGACCTTGCCGTCCTGCTTGCGGGCATAGTGCTGTTAGTTCTGGGAAGTTCTCTGTAGGGCCTCTTTCAACTGCTCGTCATAGCGAAGCCTCAACCGGGCGCCGCCTCTCTGGAAATAGTATCTTGTGGCTATCTCCTGTTCTATTATGGGAACTATCTCGGACTTCTTGAGTCTCAGGAATTCCTCCTTCTCCATATTCAGGGCCCGCTCAAGCGCCGAAAGCTGCCCGGCCATAGCCTCCTCGAGCTTGTCCCGGCGCAGTTCCTCACGCATACGGTCGAAATATGTCCGGGCGCCGGAACGGTAGTCGAACTCTTCGTTCAGGGCGAACTTTATGAACTCCTCATAATCGGCGTCGGTGAAATGGAAGTCCTCAAGCGCCGGGATGGACTCGTGTCCCTTGACATATTCCAGCATATAGTGGTCGATGACTCCGTAAGCTACCAGCGAATAGGTGAGCCTGGAGTAGTCCACGCCCTTCAGTTCGATGTCGGGAGTGACTCCGCCGCCGTCCCTGACCGTCCTTCCGCCCACGGTCTTGAACTCGTGGGTAAGGGAATCAGGAATATAGCCCACGCTGCCGTCCTCATTGCGGTGAGTGTAGTCGATGGCCTGGACGCAGCGGCCGGAAGGAGTGTAATATTTGGCGATAGTGACTTTCAGCTTGCCCTTGTAGGGAAGACTGCGGATAGACTGTACCAGCCCCTTTCCGTAGGTCCTTCTTCCCAGGATGGTGGCCCTGTCATAATCCTGGAGAGCGCCTGCCACAATCTCGGAAGCGGAGGCGGAGCCGGAATCGACCAGCACATACAGGGGAATCTGAGTGTCCAGGGGCTCCTTCGTGGTCCTTACGTCCTCCAGCACCACGTTTCCGTTGCCTTTCTCAGTCACCACGAGGGAACCTTTGGGGACAAATATGGAAACTATGTTGGCCGCCTCCAGAAGAAGACCGCCCCCGTTTCCGCGGAGGTCCAGTATTATCCTTTCGGCTCCGTCCTTCCTGAGTCTCGACACGGTTTCCCTGACCTTGTCCCCCACGCCCAGGGTGAAGCCCGTCTGGGAAATGTATCCGGTGATTCCGTCTTCCAGGATTCCGGCGTATTCTATGTCGGGGATATGAATCTTTTCCCTGGTCACGGTGATTTCAATCTCTTCTCCTCCGTGCAGTTTCTTCACGAGGAGCCTGACGTCGGTCCCCGGGTCGCCCTTCATCCTCGAACTGCTCTGCGCGGCATCCAGGCCCAGGGTGCTTTCCCCGTCAACCGCCATTATCCTGTCCCCGCAGCGCAGCCCCGCCCTGGCGGCGGGAGAGTCTTCGTAGGGCTCGTTTATATAGACGTATTCATCTTTCCCCGGCTTGTATATGACCGCGCCCACGCCGCCGTAAGACTTGTTCACCATCATCTGGAGTTCCTCGTCCTCCTCGACCGGGACATATACCGTATAGGGGTCCAGTTCCTCCAGCATTGCGTCAACCGCCTTCCTGTTCATACGGTCCACGGGAAGCGTATCCACGTAGGTCATATTGAGCTCCTTTATTATGGCGTTCCGGATTTCAGTCCATTTTCCCAGGCGGAAAGACTGTGACTGGGCGCCCGCCGCGACGGGGAGGCAAAGCGCAAGCATCAGAATGATTGTTCGTTTCATATCGAACGCAAAATTAATAAAAATTGTACCTTTATGGAAAAATGAAACTCAACGCGCGGCTCATAATCCTGCATAGCACCAAATCGGGCGAGAATTCCCTGATTCTGCACTGTCTGACCCCGGAATGGGGAAGGCGCAGCTTCATCTGCCGTGTCAGCCGTTCCACTTCTATGGCGCTGTATCTTCCCCTCAGCATAAATGATGCCCTCGTCACCGAAAACCGGAAGTCGGAACTTTGGAGAGTGAGCGGTATGAGCGCGGCGGCAAGCCTCAACGGCATCCGCACCAATCCGTACAAGAACGCCATATCCCTTTTTATGAGCGAGGTCCTGTACAGGGCGATTCACGAGGGGGCCTACGAACCGGGGCTGTTCGAATGGTGTCAGAGCGGCATCGTGGCGCTGGAAGAACTGCCTTCGGACTGTTCCAACTACCACCTCGTCTGGCTTCTGGGGCTGTGCGCCCAGCTGGGATTCGCCCCTAGCGCCGAAGCCCTGCGGCAAAGCGGTCTCATCCCCGGCAAACCCCTTCTCCAACTGCTCGGACTGCCGCCTGCCCGGGCCCTGCTTCTTCCTATGAACGGCAGCGAACGCAGCGAGAGCGCATCCATACTTCTGAAATACCTCAGCATCCATATTGAAAGCAATCTGAACGTCAGGTCCCTGAACGTGCTTCAGGAATTGTTCGATAACGACAGGAAACAATGAAACTCATATTCGCGACAGGAAACAAGGGAAAACTGGCTGAAGCCAGGAACATTCTGGGGCCCGGCTTCGAAATAACGAGCCCTGCGGAAATAGGAATAACGGAGGACATCCCCGAAACAGGTTCGACCCTGCGGGAGAATTCCCTGATAAAGGCGGAATATATATGGAAGAGAACGGGGCTTGACTGCTTTGCGGACGACACCGGACTGGAAGTCGACGCCCTGAACGGAGAGCCGGGCATCTATACGGCCCGCTACGCAGGCCAGGGGTGCGGCTTCGACGCCAACATCACGAAACTGCTACGCAAGCTGGAAGGGATTCCTGAGCCTCGGAAGGCGCGCTTCCGCTGCGTCGTGACCCTCATCCTGAACGGAGAAATCCACTTTTTCGAAGGAAATATGCCCGGTGTCATCGCCCTGGAAAAGGCGGGAGACAGAGGATTCGGATACGACCCGGTCTTCATAGCCGACGCTTTCCCCGGACGCACCCTGGCCGAAATTCCGGAGGAGTTGAAAGACAGCATCTCCCACAGGGGACAGTCACTCAGGGCAATGGCGGATTACCTGAACTTGCCGTCCTGCTCAAGCATCCCCAGATAGGAGTTGTACCTCTCACTGCTGACCAGTCCTTCCTCCAACGCCTTTTTCACGGCGCATCCCGGCTCGTGGGTATGGGTACAGGGGATGAATCTGCAGTCATCGGCCAGCCGGAGCATCTCCGGGAAATACTTGGATATCTCTCCGTTTTCAAGGTCCACCAGACCGAAGCCCCTCAGACCGGGGCTGTCTATCACGTAACCTCCGAAGGACAGCGGATACATCTCATACAGGGAAGTGGTGTGCCTGCCCTGCAGGTGCGCTGCCGATATCTTCCCTATCTTGGGGTCGAGCCCCGGGTCCATCGCCTTGACAAGACTGGACTTCCCCACCCCGGACTCGCCTGAAACGAGGTTCATCTTGTCCTTGCACAACGCCCGCAGTTCTTCGATTCCCTCTCCCGTCCTGACGGAGGTCCTGAGAACCTTGTAACCGGCGCCGCCGTAAATCCTGCAGAAATCCCCGACCGCATCGTAATCCGGATACAAATCCACTTTGTTCAGCACTATCAGCACAGGGAGCCTGTAAACCTCGCAGGTAACAAGTATCCTGTCAAGGAAAGGAAGCTTGATTTCAGGGAAAAGCAGACTGACCGCTATCACGGCCTGGTCCAGATTCGCGGCTATTACGTGGGACTGCCGGCTCAGGTTGGTGGAGCGGCGGATAAGATAGTTCCTGCGGTCCAGAACTTCCGTAATCACCGCGGGGGCCTCACCCCGACTGCAGGGCACGGGGGACCCGTCGGGGCATTCCACGCTGTAGCGCACCCTGTCACCCACCGCCACGGGATTGGTCGCCGAACTGTGGGAGAGCCTGACCTTTCCCCTGAGCACTGCCGGGAACAGGTCCCACTGCGGAAGTTCGCTCAGGAGGAAGTGACTTCCGGCATTCTTTACCACCGTTGCCTCGCCGTTGTATATCATAACGCAAAGATATAGTATTATTCATTATCTTTGCACATATGATAAGCGAAGCGTCAATTGACAGAACCATAGCGGAACTTTTTTCGGACATCCGCTTTCCGTCGGAGCCCAAGGGCCTGTATGAACCTCTTTCCTATATGATTTCCATAGGCGGCAAACGCATACGCCCCAAACTTTGCCTGATTGCATACTCCCTCTTCAAGGACATCCTGGGAGAAGAGATACTCGGGCCGGCCGCCGCGCTGGAGATTTTTCACAGTTTCACCCTGATTCACGACGACATTATGGACGAATCCCCTCTCAGGAGGGGCAAGCCCACCGTATGGAAGAAATGGAGCGCCAACACCGCCATCCTTTCCGGAGACGTGATGCTGATAGAGAGTTACAAGTGGCTGGGCAAGGGCCCTTCCCACCTGCAGGACAAGCTGACGGAACTTTTCAGCGACACCGCGGCGCAGGTGTGCGAGGGACAGCAGATGGATATGGATTTCGAGGACGAGAAGGAGATTTCGCCGGCGGACTACGAGCGGATGATAGGACTGAAGACCGCTGTGCTGATTGCCTGCGCCGCAAAGATGGGCGCCCTGGCGGGAGAAGCGGACGCCAGGACCTGCGAAGCCGTTTACAACTACGGTTACAACCTTGGAATGGCATTCCAGATTGCCGACGATTACCTTGACGCCTTCGGTGACGAGAAAGTGTTCGGAAAGCCCATCGGAGGGGACATCCTCAACAACAAGAAGAGCTGGCTTACAGTCCAGGCGATGCTCAAGGCCTCCGACAAACAGGCGCTTCAGGACCTGATGGGCCGTCCCGCAGAAAGCGCGGAAGAGAAGGAAAACAAGATTTCCTCCGTGAAAAGACTCTACTGCGAATCGGGTCTGGAGGACCTCGCGCGCTCCGAAGTCAGGCGTTATTCGGAAAAGGCGATGGAAGCAGTCGGGGATATCGGCCTGGGGACCGTCAGGGCCGAGGTCCTGCACAGGTTCGCCGAAAGTCTGGTGGAAAGAGCCAGGTAGGTCAGGCCTCAGCGTCGCGCCAGACAAAAACCTTGTCTCCCCTGCGCAGACGCCCTCCGGGGCAGAGCGACGGGTCAACGGCTACAGAGCAGCGGGTTCCCTTGGGCACCCGGGTTACAGGCTTCAGGTCCACCCTCACGTCATCGAGCGTAAACTCCACCACCCCTGTCGTGGCGCCTATGGCCATCAGTTCTTCTCCGGCTTCTATGTCGGTGGCTTCGACGGTGATTTCCGCCACGCCTATCCTGTCGAACCAGTTGGTGACTTTACCGCAATAGACCTTCCTGCGACTTGCCTGACTGCCGTAAACGGCACTCCACTCCCCAAGACGCGCACCCTGATAGTATCCGTCCCAGAAACCCCTGTTGAACACCTGGGCGAGCTCTTCCTTGAGCCCCCGCGCCAATTCCGGAGTGAATTCGCCCTTTTCAACGGCATCCGCCGCCCGACGATAGCAGGAGGCGCATTTCTTGACGTACTCCGCGGACCTGGCCCTGCCTTCTATCTTGAACACGCGGACCCCTGCGCCGGTGATTTTGTCCATAAACTCCACGGTGCACAGGTCCTTGGGCGACATTATGTACTTGTTGTCCACAAGCAGCTGATTTCCGGTTTCAAGGTCGGTCACCTCATATCCGCGGCGGCACAACTGGTAGCAGGAGCCGCGGTTGGCCGAAGCTCCGTACTCGTGCAGGCTGAGGTAGCATTTCCCGGAAACAGCCATACAAAGGGCTCCGTGCGCAAACATCTCTATCTTGACAAGTTCCCCGGAAGGGCCTTTTATCCCCTCGCGCTCTATGGTGTCATATATGTCCCGCACCTGTTCCAGGTTGAGTTCGCGCGCGAGGACCACCACATCCGCGAACCGGGAGTAGAATCTGAGGGCCTCCACGTTGGAAATGCTGAGCTGGGTGGAAATGTGAACTTCGAGCCCGATTCGGCGGCAATACTGGATTGCGGCCATATCGCTTGCGATAATTGCGCTCACTCCCGCCTCCTTTGCGGCGTCAAGAGTCCTGCGCATAGGCTCAAGGTCCTCCTGGTAGAGGACTATGTTCAGGGTCAGATAACTCTTCACCCCGTTCTCCCTGCAGATTCCGACAACTTCCGCAAGGTCTTCGGGCGCAAAGTTGTTGGCAGAGTGGGAACGCATATTGAGTTTCCCCACCCCGAAATAGACTGAGTCCGCCCCTCCCTGAATCGCAGCCTGCAGGCACTCGAAGTTGCCTGCAGGCGCCATAATTTCCAACTTTTCCATCGATGTCCTAGCCGAACAGTTTTTCCATAAGAGAGTTCAGCAGAGACTCCACGTCAAGCAAATCGATGAATGACTCTTCGGCGGGATTCTCCAGAAGTACCATCCTGATTATTGCGAAGGCGCTTACCGTACTGTGGTCCCAGGAATAGTACGTATGCTGCGTCACATTGGAATTGACAAGGCCGCGCTCATCCATTCTCAGGTTGCTGTAGGACTGTGAGGAATACTTGTATGAGGCGACATCGTCATTCATACTGTGTTCCATCAGGAGCTTGCACTTGGGAGACCAGCCCTTGGCCGCATCATTGTCCTTCAGAATCTTGAAAAAAGCCGCCACCAGAGGGTCCGACTCGTTGAAACCGCCGTCCTCTGCAAAAAATCTGGGGTTTACAATCTTTTCGGCAGCGTCCAGGCCGTACTTGGTGAAATCCTTGCTGGACACGCCAAGTTTGTCCGACATCTTGTCTGCCAGCGTGTATTCCCCTCCCTTTCCGTCACTTACCTTGACGCTGTTGAACTCGTCACTGTAGAAATCAGAAAGCTTGTAGTCCCGGAACACGTCGGGATGACCGTAGTATGCGCTGTTTATCAGGAGGAGGAGGGCCCACAGTTTTTCTTTCTGGGCATTCCAGACTTCCAGGTCGGTAAACATACCATAGGTGTCATACGGCCCGGTCGCGCAATAGTTTGACCTCATACGTATGAGGTCTCGTACTGCGGCCGGCTCCGTATTCTCCAGCATTTTCTGGACTGTCATCATTACGGGGGCGCCCTTTGACATAGCCATTCCCTTTGTCTGATAACCCTTCGCCAGGCTTACGTTGAGGGTTTCCATAAGTTCCAGAGCCGCCAGTTCGCAGTCTATGGTCTGGCGGGCGAGTTGCGGCCATTCCACGAAAGGAGCCTTGTAAACCCCGTAGGTGGTTCCCAACCCCTGTGTGTCGGGAATGATGACCGCCTCATTGTAAAGAGCCCTGTACATCACAAGGTTTCCCTTCACCGTAGGGCACTCATCCTGGTCCATATACCAGGGGGAACTCAGGGTAATGTCGTCCAGCTGATGAGTGAGTTTCCCGTCCGCCGAGAGAGGGAGCACCAGCGCCCCCGAGAGGGTTATGGGATTCCCCTGCCCGTCCACGGTCCTGTAGAGGAAATTGTGCCGCTCCACACACAGTCTGGAAATATGACCTCCGGTCACATTTTCAAAGAACAGTTTGTTGGCCATCCTCAATATGTCTCCCGAAGAGAGCAGACCCAGGATTATTCCAGCCTCTTCTATCTGGTCCAGGTAATAGGTGGCCTCAACGAAATCCAGGAATTCCTGAGGAGTCTCATAACGGTAAACCTTGCTTTCTTCCACAAAGTATTTGTCCCCACTCTTCTCTTCCGGATTCAGGCCCTTGCTGCAGCCCACAGTCCCGAAAACACACAGTATGGAAGCAAATGCAAAAAATACTTTCTTCATAATTTCAAATATTGTTAACTTGTTCTTCATTTTGGTTCTCGACGTCTTCAGCGTCATTTTCAGGTTCCTCATATCTGTATCCGCGGCCGGTAATGTTGCGGATGAGGTTGCGTGCCGACTTGAACACTACGCCCGCATTGTCTATGACGTCATTGCTCTTCTCCAGCAGCTCGGACAGGAGTTTCAGCGGTGAGAGCCTGTGCCTGATGTCCCTGAACGCGTCCCTGGTCATATCACTGCAAGCCTTGAGACTGTCCTGATTCTCCCGTTCTGCCTTCATCAGGTCGGAATACGAACTGATTCCGCATTCTTCGTCCATCAGAATCCCCGCAAACATAGAGACAAACCCGCTTCGGAAAAGTTTCTTGCGGAGCAGGAATGCGATGAGAGCGAGCGCCACGAAGAATCCCGCGACTGCAAGAGTCCCGAAAGGAGAACCCAGCAGGCCGTTGAGCCACTGGGTGAGGGCGAGGGCGAGCAGGCCGAAGCCCACCGCGGCCAACAGAATGAAAATCAGCATCCCGGCTACGTACGACATAGACCGGGAGAGGGCCTTGACGACCTTCAACTTGACCTCGGTTACGCGGCCGTCGACATAGGACTTCCCCTGGGAAGCCATTGTCTCAAAAAAATTTTTCTTCTCAGACATCTGCTCTATCCGTATTATCTTCAATCAATTCAAAATCCAGCAGGCGCTGTTCAAGGTTGGCGTTCTTCACCCGGATTCTTACCCTGTCGCCGAAGTTGATTCTCCTGCGCGTGCGCTTTCCCTTCAGGCAGTAACGGGACTCGTCGAACTCGAAGAAGTCCGAACGGATTTCCCGCAGAGGTATCATTCCCTCTATCCCGGTGGGGTCTATCTCCACATACATACCCCATTCGGTCAGGCCGGACACGCTGCCTTCATATTCCCTGCCAATCTTATCCTGCATAAACTCCACGAGTTTGTACTTTATGCTCGTACGCTCGGCATCGGCGGCTACCGATTCCCGTTCGGACGCATACCTGCACTCCTTCTCCAGTTTTTCCGAATTGTGGCTCCTGCCTCCCGCCAGATACTCCGAAAGCAGCCTGTGGACCATTGTGTCCGGGTAACGCCTGATGGGAGAGGTGAAATGGGTGTAGAAGCTGAAAGCCAGACCGTAATGTCCTATATTCTCCGTGCTGTAGCAAGCCTTGGCCATAGAGCGGAGAGCCAGATTTTCGAAAGCCTTGTTCTCCGGTTTTCCCTTTGAAGAGTTCAGAAGGGCCCTGAGTTGTTCTGAAGCGGACTTTCCCGTCTTCGACACACCCATCTTGTATCCGAAGTGCCCCGCAAAGCCGCGAAGGTTCTCCAGTTTCTCCAAATCCGGTTCTCCGTGAACGCGGTACACGAATGCCTTTGCCTTCCTGTCCGGCGTACCGTTCATCCTGCCGCCTGTCGCCACGAATTCGGCCACGGTCCTGTTGGCCAGAAGCATAAATTCCTCTATCAGCCAGTTTGATTCCTGACTGTACTTCTGGAAGACGTTCACGGGACGGCCCTGCGCATCCACCTCAATCTTCATCTCGGGACGGTCGAAGTCTATGGCTCCGTTGCGGAAACGCTGTTCCTTGAGTTTGGACGCAAGCGAATGGAGAGCGCTTATGGCTTCCTTCAGCGGCTTGGGAGTCTGCTTGGGAGCATCTCCCGTTATTATGGCCTGGGCCTGGTCGTAATCAAGGCGGAAATCCGACTCAATCACGGTACGTCCTATCCAGCGGCTGATGACACGGGCGTCGGAAGAAAGGCAGAACACCACGGAGAAGGTGAGCTTGGCCTCGTGCGGGCGGAGGGAGCAGAGCTTGTTGCTGAGTTTCTCCGGGAGCATAGGAACCGTACGGTCAACCAGATAGACGGACGTCCCCCTCTCCCGGGCCTCCTTGTCCACAGGGGTGCCGGGCCTGACATACCAGGACACGTCCGCAATGTGTACGCCCACTTCCATCCTGCCGTCCGGAAGAACCTTGTATGAAAGGGCGTCGTCGAAATCCTTCGCGTCGGAAGGGTCTATGGTGAAAGTGAGGGTGTCCCTGAAATCCCTGCGGTCTTTCAGGTCCTCACGGGTAATCTTGTCCGAAATCCTGTCCGCGGCGTTTTCGACAGCCTTGCTGAAGCGATGCGGAAGGTTGAACTCCGCCAGGATGGCGTGCATCTCCGTGTCATTGGCCCCGGGCTCTCCCAAAGCTTCAACAACATGGCCTGCGGGAGCGCTTTCATTGCGGTTCCAATGGTCCACCACGACAGCGACCTTCATCCCGTGCCGCGCGCCGGTGTCCAGGGCCTGCTGCAGGTCAACCTCTATGTCATAGGGCATCGAACGGCTCTGCATAAGCACCCAGGCGCGGGAATCCACCAGATGAAGTATGCCGACGAAGGGTCTGGAGGAACGCTCCACAATCTCGGTGATGCGGCCTTCCCTCCTGCCCTGGCGGGTACCTTCCCTGGTCACCGAAACCTTCACTGTATCCCCGTTCAGGGCATTGCGGGTGGCGGCTGTCCTGACAAACACGTCATCCTGTCCCTCAATGAGCACAAACGCGCTCCCCTCGCGGGTCATCTGAACCTTTCCGATGAACTCGGGGCAGTTCTTGCGCGGATTATGCCTCTGGCGCCTGCTCTGACGGGAATTGTTCTTCATAGAATCTCATTTCTAGATGAGAGGCTCCGCGGTCATGGCTTCAGGTTTGGCTATTCCCATAAGTTTGAGTATGGTGGGAGCCACGTTGCAAAGGGCGCCGTCCTTGACGGAGGTGACGGAAGGTTCGCCTATGACTATGAACTGGACCTGGTTGAGCGAGTGCGCGGTGTTGGGTGTGCCGTCCTCGTTCACCGCGTAGTCCGCGTTGCCGTGGTCGGCTGTCAGCAGTATCGCATAATCCTGAGCCAGCGCGGCCTTCACCACTTTCTCGACACAGGAGTCTATGCACTCGACGGCCTTGCAGATTGCCTCGTACACTCCGGTATGGCCGACCATATCGCCGTTGGCGAAATTAAGGATGATGAGGTCTTCCTTTCCCGAGTTGATGGCTTCCACGAGTTTCTCCGTAACCTCCGGAGCGCTCATCTGGGGCTGGAGGTCATAGGTCGCCACCTTGGGCGAGTTCACAAGAATACGGTCCTCATTCTCGAACGGGGTCTCGCGGCCACCGTTGAAGAAGAAGGTTACGTGCGCATATTTTTCCGTCTCGGCAATCCTGAGCTGGCGTTTGCCCGCCTTGGCGACCGTCTCTCCCAGCGTATCCTTCACGACCTCCTTGTCGAAGAGTATGTGAAGACCCCGGAATGACGCGTCATAGGGTGTCAGGCAGCAATAATACAGGGGAATGGTATGCATTCCCTCTTCGGGCATATCCTGCTGCGTGAGGACCGCGGTAAGTTCACGCGCGCGGTCATTGCGGAAGTTGTAGAATATTACCGCATCCCCCTCTTCGACCCTGGCCAGGGGCTTTCCTCCTTCCGTTATCACCACAGGCTTGATGAATTCGTCCGTGATGTCCTGCGCGTAGGAGGCCTCTATCGCCTCGGCGGCGCTCCGGAATTCGGCGCCCTTGCCTTCGACAAGCATATCGTACGCCTCCTTGATGCGGTTCCACCTCTTGTCCCTGTCCATAGCATAGAAACGTCCGCAGACCGTAGCCACCCTGCCGGTGGTCAGGGCCATCTTCCCCTCAAGTTCCTTCACGAAGCCGAGTCCGCTGCGGGGGTCCGTGTCCCTTCCGTCCATAAAGCAATGGACGTAAACATCCTTGAGGCCCATCGCGGCGGCGTCGGAAAGGAACTCATAAAGGTGGTCGAGTGAGGAATGGACTCCGCCGTGAGAGCAGAGACCGAAGAAATGGAGTTTCCTCCCACTCTTCTTCACATAGTCGAACACCGCCTTGATTTCCGTGTTCTGCTGAAGCGTGTGCGATTTGCAGGCCATATTGATTTTCACCAGGTCCTGATAGACCACCCTGCCTGCGCCCAGGTTCATATGTCCGACCTCGGAGTTGCCCATCTGCCCGTCCGGAAGGCCCACGTACTCGCCGCAGGCATTCAGGTGGCTGAAGGGATACTTGGCCCTCAGGGAGTCTATGAAAGGCTGTCCCTGTGTATAAATTGCATTCGACCTGTCGTGACGACCTTCGCCCCAACCGTCAAGAATCATCAAGAGTACTTTTCTGTTCATCATTCAGTGTCATTTAAGTCCGCGTGCCCTCAGAAGCGCAGTCGCGTCGGGGTCAGCCCCGCGGAAATTCCGGTAAAGAGTCATAGGCTCCTCCGTACCGCCCATTTCGAGTATGTTGCGGCGGAAACTCATCGCGGTCTGAGGGTCGTAAATTCCCTTCTGCAAAAAGAGTTCGAAGGCATCCTTGTCCAGCACTTCGGCCCAAAGATAACTGTAGTAACCGGCGCTGTATCCGCTGGAACCGAAGATATGATTGAAATAGGTGCTGCGGTAGCGGGGGATGATTTCCGACACGAGCCCCATCTGCTCGCATACGCTGTTCTCGAATTCCTCCACGTCGATTCCCTCGACAGAACTCAGTTCGTGCCATTTCATATCCAGGATGGACGCCGCGCAGAGTTCGCCTGTGGTGAAGCCCTGATTGAAGTTGGACGCCGCAACCACTTTCTCCACAAGTTCCGCGGGGATTACCTCGCCTGTCTTGTAGTGGAATGCATAACTGGCGAGGACCTCGGGCTGGAAAGCCCAGTTCTCGTTGATTTGCGAAGGAAGCTCCACGAAGTCACGCTTCACGTTGGTTCCGCTCAGATACTTGTACTTGCACCGGCTCAACAGCCCGTGGAGAGCGTGGCCGAACTCGTGGAACATAGTTTCCACCTGGTCTATGGTAAGGAGGGAAGGAGTGTCCTGCGTCGGCTTGTTGAAGTTGCCCACGTTCACTATCACGGGACGGACACCCTCACACTGGTTGACGAAATTGGTCATCCAGGCGCCCGCCCTCTTGCTGTCACGGGGATAATAGTCGGTTATGATTACTCCCACCAGGGAACCGTCGGAATCCACAACCTTGAAGGCCTCGGCCTCGTCATTGTAGAGAGCCACGCCGGTTATGGGCTCGAATGTCACGCCGTACAGGCGGGTGGCGGAAGCGAACACTCCCTTGCGTACGTTCTCCATCTGGAAATACTCCATAACCTCAGCCTCGTCAAGGGCATAGCGGGCCTTGCGCACCTTCTCGGCGTAGTACATATAGTCCCAGGGTTCGATTCTGGAACCTTCGGGAACTATGCCTTCCGCTATGTCGCGGTCCATAAACTCCTGCATATCGCGGAGTTCTTCCCGCGCGCGGACCATCGCGGCGTCCATTATCCCGCTCAGGAACGCATCGACCGTCTCAGGGTCACCTGCCATCTTGTCGTGAAGAATCTGGGCGGCGGGAGTTTCGTAACCCAACAGCCTGGCCTTCTCTATACGGAGCGCCATCGTGCGCAGGATATTCGCCTTGTTGTCCTTGTCGTCTCCGTTGTTGCCGCGCAGGCTGTAACCCCTGAATATCTTCTCACGCAGGGCGCGGTCCGGCTCGGACGCCATCCTGTCGTAATAGTTGGCAACGCTGAATCCGAACTCGGCCTTGAAAGCGTTGCTCTGGTCCAGGAGGTTGTTTCCGAAATCAAGCGCCAGGGAGGAAAGCTCGCTGTTGATTTGCTTCAGACGCTCGCGTCCGGCCTCGTCAAGTCCTATCCCGTTCTCCTCGAAAGACTCGTACAGGTCTTTCAGTATCATCTGCTCCTCACGGGTGAGCCCGCTTTGGTCGGACTCGTACACGGCCTTGACCCTTTCGTAGAGTTTCTCGTTCATAAAGATTGAACTCTGGTGCTCCACTATCATAGGCATCGCCCTGTCCACTATGTCGTTCAACTCGGGGTTGGCGTCGGACTCGCTGACTGCAAAAAGGACTCCCGAAACCCTGTCGAGGATGCTTCCGCTGCAGTCGAAGGGGACGACGGTGTTCCGGAAGGTGGGCTCGTCGGGACAGTCCGTGATTGCCTGAATCTCGCTGTTCTGCTGTTTGATGCCCGCCTCGATTGCGGGGATATAATGTTCCTCACTGATTTTGTCGAAAGGAGGAATGCCGTAAGGGGTGTCCCATTCCGTCAGGAAGGGGTTGTTTGATTGACAGGAAACCATAATTGCCAATGCCAGAGCTGAGATAATCTTTTTCATACCTAAAAATTCAAACTATAAAGATATGAAAAAAATACGTTTGTATGAAAATTTTGAACACAGGGAGACAAAAAAAGGGGGCCACGTCAATGGCCCCCTTCATTATGAATCGGATAATCTTAGTTGAAAAGATACTTGATGCCGATTGAAGCGTTCCAGCACTGGCCGAGGTCGTGGTTGGGCACGAAAGTCTGTGTCGTACCGTCAACACCGGCGCGTGTAGAGAAGGTGGGATATCCCTCTGCGTCAACACCTTCGTACTTCAGGATACGAGGGTCGCCCGTGCCTTTGCCGTCAACGCAGACGGGGTTCATATACTTGGAGACACCCCAGGAGCTGTTGAAGAGGTTCAGCACGTTCTTGACGTCAAGACAAAGCTGGATGATGTTGGAAGTCTTGCACTTGTCCTTTGAGGAAAGCACGAAGTCGTGCTTGTAGCTGAAGTCGAGCCTGTGAACCCAGGGAGAATATACGCTGTAAGCCTCGGCATACTGTCCCTGACGCTTGCTCAGGTAGTCGTTGTTGTGGACATATGCCATGAAGCGGTCACGGTCGTCCTGACTTACGAACCTGAACTGATTGTTTGCAACCTGCTGGTCCGTGGGGATGTACAGCGGGTCGTTGTTCAGGTCGGAGTCTCCGTTCATGTCACCGTCTATCAGATAAGTGTAGTTGTATCCTCCCCTCCAGGTCTCATAGATGAGGCTGTAGTGGTTTCCGCTCTTGTCGTGATGGGTTGCCGCGAGTACGAAGCGGTCAGGAGTAACGTACTGGGAATTGTGGAGCTGGATGTAGTTGGGGCCGTCCACGGAAGCGATTCCGTTGAAAGCCGAACTTGCATCGGAGCCGGGCATACCGGTAATCTCCTTGGAAGCGGTATGCGTATAGGCCGCCATAATGTCAAGACCCTTGACGGGGCTTATGTTGAGAGTGACGTTTGCTGACCAGCCGTATCCCTTGCTTGTATTCGTGAGGACATACGCCGGAACATTTTGCCTGAAGTTGGAAGGATAGATGGGACGGTTGTCAGCACCGTTGAACCTTGCGAACCCGTCGATAGCGGGAATGCTCCAGTCGGTAAGGCAAACCCCGTTGATTGTCTTGTTGAAGATACCTTCAGCCGTAATGGAGAACGGGAATGATGTGGGGAATGCATAGTCCACGGCAACTGAGGTTTTCCAAACCTGAGGCATCTTGAAGTTGGGGTCTACCGCAGGTACGGAAGCGGGAACCACACCCTTGGAAGGGTCTATGGTCGTAGGGAATCCGAGTCCAGCAAGCTTCTCGAGAAGAGCAGCGGCAGTGGCCTTTCCGTTGGCATCGGTTACAAGTCCGCCGTCGAAAACGCTCATATCAAAGCCATAATTCGCCACGTTGCCGGCATAAAGCTGAACCTGGTTCTGAATCATACCGGTATTGGTAGGCATATTGGTGAAGAACACCAGAGGAAGACGGCCGCTGAACAGACCGGTACCTCCGCGAACCTTGAGGCTCTTGTCTCCGAGGACGTCCCATACAAAGCCGACGCGGGGAGAAACCGTAATGTTTGCATTGGGCCACTTGCCGGTGTCGATATGACGGCCGTTGTAATCAAGTTCCTTGATGGCATTGTTGGTCATAAGGTCCTTGTTGTCGAAGAACAGTCCGTCCAGGCGAAGGCCGTAGGTAAGCTTGAAGTTGTCGTTGACGCTCCATTCGTCCTGGGCGTAGAGACCGGCCTTGTGGAACTGAACGCGGGCTGCGGGGGCAGTCTCTCCGTTGTAGCCGTAGGTAAGACACACTACATTGGGAGTGGCTCCGTTCAGGAAGTCGTCGAGTGAAGAGTAGCGATAGTAACCGGTACCGTTCCTGATGTAAGCGTTGTCAGCCATCTGATACTCGTAAGAGGCTCCTGCGGTAATCTTGTGGCTGCCGGTGTAGATTGTCACGTCATCCTTGGCGTTGAAAACGTTGTTGTGAACACCGTTGTTGAGGGAAAAAAGCTCATAGCCGAGGGCCATATAGTTGTCACCGTCCTTGGAGATGTCGATGAAGGGGAACTCGCTTGAGTTCGTTCCGCGGACGTCGTCAAGTTTTGAGAAGGTGGCAAGGAACTGGTTGGACACCTGGTCGCTGAGGCGGCTGTTCAAATCCAGGGATACGGAGTGAACCAGGTTGTCCTCTGAATACATGGAATTGGCGAATGCCATAGAGCTCGCGGACATACGGGCGCTCTTGTAACGGCCTGCGGCCTTGGGGTCCATAGACGTCTTGTTGGTTTCTCTCCAGGGCCTGTTGAGCGTGTAGTTGTAACGGAGGGCGAGGTGATGGTTGTTATTGATGTTCCAGTCTATGCGGGCGAGGGCCTTCATATTGCTGTCTTCAGCGGGGAAATCCGTCCAGGAGCCGGTGTCATATCCGTATCTTTCCTTCACGAATTTTGAAACGGTCTCCAAGTCTGAAAGAGTGGTGCGGGAGATATAATTGTCCGCATCGGCCTTTCCGTCCACAGAGCCTCTCCAGCGGTTCACTACCTTAGGAGTCTTGGTGTACTCGAAGTTTGCGAAGAAGAAGAGCTTGTTCTTTACGATGGGGCCTCCGAGGGACACGCCGTAGGTCGTGCTGCGGTCCTTCTCACGGGCGCCTGAAATCTGCTGGCCGTCAACGGCGTCGCCGCGCAAATTCTCGTTGCGGTGATAAATGTAGGCGCTGCCCTTGAACGTATTGGTACCGCTCTTGGTGATGGCGTTCACACCGCCGCCGATGAAGTTGGTCTGACGTACGTCGAAGGGAGAAATCACAACCTGGAGTTCCTCGATGGCGTCGATTGAGATAGGACTGCCGCCGCCGGGAAGATTGGATGAAAGACCGAAGTTGTTGTTGAAGTTCGCTCCGTCCACGGTGAAGTTGGCTGTACGTCCGTCAGCGCCTGCGAAACTCATTCCGTTTCCTCCGTAGGGAGAGAGGCGGGTGACGTCGGTAATGCTCCTGCTGATTGTAGGCAGGCTCTCAATCTGAGAGTTGTTGATGTTGGTCGCTGCGCCCGTCTTCTCTGCGGCGAACTTTGAAGCGGCCTCTGAAATCACGAGAGCGGCGTCAAGCATCTGGGTGTCGTCAGAAAGGGTGACCTTGAGGGCATAAGGCTCGGCGAGCTGAATCGTGACGTCCGTCACCGTGACAGGCTGGAAGCCCAGGCAGCTGATTTCCACGGTGTAGGGACCGCCGGCACGCATACCGTTGATGAAGAAATTTCCTCCTTCATTGGCAATACCGTAGTACTGCGTGCCCGAAGGAGTGTGAACTGCAACGACAGTCGCACCTACAACCGGAGCCCCGGTCTGGTCGGTGATACGGCCGTTCATTGAGGATGTCGTTACCTGGGCGTAGCCAGACACGACAAAAAGCACCGTCGCGAGGAGCGACAGGAGAACTTTGAGTGTTTTTTTCATAAACAAAACTTGTTGAATAATTTTTTCGCGTTGCAAAGATACTCAAAGAGCGCGTGATTTCTGAACGAGTTTTCAACAAGATATCAACAGACAGTTTTAAACAATTTTTACTACCTTTGCAGGCGAATCGCACGAGGACAGATTTGTATGCTTGCAACCTCGTCTAAAAAATGCTAAAAGTTATGAACCATCTATTCACTTCGGAAGGAGTTTCCGAGGGCCATCCCGACAAGGTGGCCGACCAGATTTCAGACGCAATCCTTGATGAATTCCTACGCCAGGACCCCGAAGCCCGCGTAGCCTGCGAGACATTCTGCACCTCGGGGCTTGTGGTGGTAGGCGGAGAAGTCAGTTCGGAGGACGCCTACGTGGACATTCCCGCTGTGGTCCGCCGCGTAATCCGCCGTATCGGCTACACCAGGGCGGAATACGGATTCGACGCGGATTCCTGCGGAATAATCAGCACCATACACGAACAGAGCGCGGACATACACCGCGGCGTGAAGCGCGCGGAAGAGATGTCGCAGGGAGCGGGAGACCAGGGAATGATGTTCGGCTACGCCTGCCGTGACACGGAAGACTATATGCCGCTTGCCCTGTACCTGAGCCACAGGCTTCTGCGCGCCCTTGCCGACATCCGCCGCGAGGAGAACTCCCCTATGCCCTACCTCCGTCCCGACGCCAAGGCCCAGTTCACCATCGAGTTCACTGACAAACACCGGCCCCTCAGGGTTCACACCATAGTCCTGAGTACCCAGCACGATGAATTCGAGGCTCCCGGGTTCCTTCAGGAGGCAGGCGGGGACAGGGACGAGGCGATGAGACTCAGGATTGAAGACGACGTGCGGAAAATCGTGCTTCCAAGACTCGTCAGAAGCCTTCCCGAAAGCACCGCATCCCTGTTCGGAGATGACTTCATCCTTCACGTCAACCCCACCGGGAAATTCGTAATCGGAGGACCCGCGGCAGATACCGGCCTGACCGGAAGAAAAATCATCGTGGACACCTACGGCGGACGCGGGGCCCACGGCGGAGGAGCCTTTTCAGGCAAGGATTCATCCAAGGTGGACCGCAGCGCGGCCTATGCGGCCAGGTACATAGCCAAGAACCTCGTGGCTGCCGGACTGTGCGACGAATGTCTGGTCCAACTGGCCTATGCGATAGGGGTGGCGGAGCCTGTCAGCATATTTGTGGACACTTACGGCAGCGGCCGGATTGAAGATGCCCGGATAGCGGCCGGGATACCCTCTTTCATAGACCTCAGGCCGGCGGCAATCGTCCGCAGGTTCGGTCTGAAAAACCCGATTTTCGAGCCCACCGCAGCATACGGCCATATGGGACGCAGGCCCTTCGTGAAGGACGGAGTGGAATTCTTCACCTGGGAAAAACTGGACGCGGTGGACGATATCAGAAAAGTTTACGGAATATAGATTATGCCCAAGGCGAAGAGTCAGAAAATAGAAATCAGAAACAAGCGCGCAAGTTTCGACTACGAGTTTCTGGAGACCTACACTGCGGGAATCGTGCTCGTGGGCACTGAAATCAAGTCCGTCAGGCAGGGGAAGGTGTCACTGCAGGACGCTTTCTGTTACTTTGTCGGGAACGAACTCTTTGTGAAGGGGATGAACATAGCCACCTATTTCTGGGCATCCTGGGGAGGTCACGACCCTGCCCGGGACAGAAAGCTCCTTTTGACGAAACGCGAGCTGCGCCACCTTCACCAGGCCGTCAAGACCAAGGGCCTGACCATAGTCGTGTCCAAGATGTATGTTTCCGATGAGGGATACGCCAAACTGGTGATAGCGCTCGCCAGGGGAAAGAAGGAGTTCGACAAGAGGGAAACCATAAAGAAAAACGACATCGCCAGGGAACTGGAAAGAGATTAGACCTATGTCCCGTCAGTCCAGGAGCATACCCGCCGAACTGCCTCAGGCCGAAGAACTTGACCTGAATTTCCTGAGCCGGAGCCTCGCTTCCGGAGACATAGACCTTATTGTGGTCCTCGGACCTACGGCTTCCGGCAAGACGGCCCTTGCGGTCAGGATTGCCCGGGAACTCGGGCACTGCGAAATAATTTCGGCGGACTCGCGGCAGGTTTACCGCGGTATGGACATCGGTACGGGCAAGGACCTCGGGGAATACGGAGACATTCCCTACCATCTGACAGATGTGGCGGAACCGGGAGACAGATACAACGTCTATGAGTTCCAGAAGGGCTTCCTGAAGGCTTTCTCCGATATCCGCAAACGCGGAGGGAGAGCCATCCTGTGCGGAGGCACGGGACTCTATATCAACGCCGTGACAGCCGGATACGATTTCAGGACGGCAAAGCCGCTGAGCGACTCGGGAGATGCCCACAGTGCAGATTTCAAAAGTCCCGTCAGGCACCCGTTCTTCATAGGCACTCTTGTGAGCAGGGAGGCGCGCAACGCCCGGATAGACGCCCGCCTGGACGCCCGCCTCAAAGAAGGGCTGACAGATGAAATCCGAGGGCTGCTGGACTCCGGCATCCCCGCCGAAAGACTCATAGCCTACGGCCTGGAATACAAATTCGTCACGCTGTACGTCCTGGGGGAAATGAGTTATGACGAGATGCGACAGAAACTCGCAACGGCAATCCACCAGTTCGCAAAACGCCAGATGACCTGGTTCCGCGGGATGGAACGCTCCGGGGTCAGAATCCACTGGGTAGAACCGTAAAGGGCTGGGAATGAATATCTCCACAGAGTCTGAGAACTGGGTCGCCGGGCAGAGGCAACGGCGGGACAGGACAGCGGGCAAAGGGAACGAGTCGAGGAACGGCAGGAGCGGGGCTGAATACGGGCAGAGGCAATGGCGGGACAGGACAGCGGGCTGCAGTCGGGGCGCGGCAGGCAGCAGCGAGGCGGCGGCTGGGAGAGGACTCCGTTCAAGTTCCAGTCGCTCGTGCCGGGCATGACCGATGCGTTCGAGGAGCAGTG
>JAKSKF010000025.1 GCA_024401825.1 Bacteroidales bacterium | reverse complement strand
GGGCTGAGTACGGGCAGAGGCAACGGCGGGACAGGACAGAGGGCAGAGGAAACGAGTCGGGGAACGGCAGGAGCGGGGCAGCCGAAGTCCGGCAAGCGAAGACGGGGATGCCGAGGACGGGAACGCCGAAGTCCCCTGAACAAAACTGGCGTTTTTGTTCATATCAGGGCAGAATTTTGCTTCGAGATGAACGTTTTGGCCGTTTTTGTTCAGCCTACGGGACAGGCAAGGCAGCAATTATCTCTTCCCGCCGTGGGTTTGACCGTCGGACTTCTTTCTTGCCCGCGCCTCCAAGCAGAGTTATTCAGGCGTCTGTCTTAAAAATCGGAACTGGCATATCCGGAATTTTATATACATTTGCATCCGGCGGTTGTTTCCGACAGGACTGCAAAGGCTTCGAGATGGCCGGCTTATTCTGGACGGACAGTTTTTGAATATTGGCGCAGATATGGAGAGAAGAGATTTTTTGAGGCTGGAGGACATGTGCCAGTTAAGATTTGTGGAAGCCCAAACGTTATTCCACGTTTGTTCCAAGGAGAATCATCCCGTATTATTTCACAACGAAGATGAATTCAAAGTCGCAATGAATATTGTGGCGTTTGTGGCATTTTCACTTCCGGATATCCGTATTCTCACATTTGAGATTATGCATAATCATTTTCATTTTGCGATAGAGGGGAACCGGGAATCTGTACAAGTGTTCGTTAAGACGCTATTATCAAGATTGTCATTCCACCCGGATTTAAAGACTTCGCAAAATGACATCAAGTTGTTGGATTTCAAGATTTTTAATATCGGGAATCTGGATAATCTCAGAAATGTGATTTCATATATTAACAGAAATGGCTCGGTTGTATCTCCGAACGAGAATGTATTCACGTATAAATGGGGAGCAAACCGGTTCTTCTTTAACACAGAAGCAAAGTCCAGGTTCAAAGACTCCGGACGAAAATCCACCTGCAGAGAAAAACGGAAGATGTTTTGCAGTGCGCTCCTGGACAAAATGGAGAAGGTAATTCTTGTCGATGGTTATGTTTCACCCTTATGCTTTTGCGCAATAGACAGGGCTGAATCATTTTTCAGGAACAGCAGACATTATTTTCACAGCGTTTCCCGAAACATCGAATCCTCAAAGGACATCGCAAAAGACATAGGCGAAAACTTATTCTATACCGATGACGACTTGTACGGGCATATTCGGATGATTTGTTCCAAACGGCACGGAGGACAATCCATTAATGCAATATCTTTCAAAGACAAAATGGAAATCGCCAAGGAATTGCACTTTGACTTCAATGCCGGCAACAAGCAGATATGCCGTCTCCTCAAAATGGACATTCAGACCGTAACAGCATTATTTCCAAAAGCGTTTTGATGGATTTCCGTGAACAAAATTGGCGATTTTGTTCATTTCAGGGCAGAATTTTGCATCGAGATGAACGTTTTGGACGATTTTGTTCAGCCGACAGGTGAAGCGTGATTGCGGGGAGGCAGGTGAGGCAGGATATGGACAGAGGAAACTGCCGATATCCCGGCACCGCCGCCGGAAAAAATGACCTCCGGTGGCATCACCCGAGATGTCCACCCAATACTTTTCAAAGAAAATCCATCTTCCCAAATGTCCAGGTGCCCCGAAACGGCTAAAGCCCGAAGAAGTGGCGGGGAGACTCCAGCGAACGCCAGAGCTTGGAATCGAACTCGGAGGGGTCCTCCGGAGAGCGCAGGGGTTTCCCGGAATCGAGCCTGAAGGACAGATAGGTGATGTCGAACCCCTGCTTCAGGGACATCTGTTCATAGAAAGTCTTCACCTCGCGGACCACGGGGTCGAGACTGTCGGGAGACAACCCCTCAAAGGTATTCCCGTCGCGGACTGCCGGAACTATCCCTCCGGCGGCACTCCCAACACCAGCGCAGGCACCACCACCTCCGGCACTCCCAACAGCGCCAACGGCTCCGGCTCCAACAGCACCACCTTCAGCGGCACCCCCAACAGCACCGGCGGCACTCCCAACAGAACCTCCGGCACTCCCAACGGCGCCAGCGCCAACGGCTCCGGGTGGGCAGGCACCTTCAGCGGTACCCCCAACACCAGCGCAGGCACCACCACCTTCAGCGGCACCCCCAACAGCACCAACGGCAATCCCAACAGAACCTCCGGCACTCCCAACGGCTCCGGCTTCGGGTGGGCAGCCACCGGCGGCACCACCTTCAGCAGAATTATGGCCATACAGGTCAGCGGTGCAGGCCACAATCTCCAGACCGTTGACCCTGCACACCGCCTTTGTATATTCGTGGAGAAATCTTGAATCCGTTTTCAGATGCACAACGCCGCCCGACTTGAGAAACTTGCGGTACCGTTCCAGAAAAACAGGGGAGGTGAGCCTTGAATTCGGGCTCTTGAGCTGCGGGTCGGAGAAGGTCAGCCAGATTTCCTCGACCTCGCCCGGGGCGAAGAATGCCGTGATGAACTCAATCCTGGTCCTGAGGAAGCCCACGTTCCCCAACTTGTTCTCCATCGCGTATTTTGCTCCTTTCCAGAGTCTGGCGCCCTTGATGTCAACGCCTATGTAGTTACGTCCGGCATCCCTCCTGGCCAGGTCTATGGTGTATTCCCCTTTTCCGCAACCCAATTCCAGCACGACCGGGCCGTCGTGTCCCAGAAAACCGGACCAGTTCCCCTTGACCGGATGGTCCTTGAGATTGAAATACCCTTCCGCCAGGAGTTCCCGCGAAGAAGGCTGCAGAAGGCAGGAGAAAGTTTCGTTCTCGGCGAACTTACGGAGTTTGTCGTGTCCCATTTTCCTTTGAATTCCGTTCGCAGATGACTCCTATGCCCCTGAATCCGGGGATATCCTTGAGGACCTTGATTTTCAGCCCCCACACTCCGTATTCGTACGGCTCAAGATTGGAACGGTACAGCCGGATGTCCCCCTTGCTGTCCCCCACTTTCATACTCACGTTCTCCACGTACACCTTTCCGCTGGGAGACACCCACCTGACGGCAAGGGGAAGTGAGGTGATTCCCTTCCGGTCCATTATGGTGTAGAACGACACAGTATAATCCTTTGTCCCGTCATCCATCTTGACAGGAAACACATACATACTGTCCTTCATCTGGTCCGAACGGATGAAAAGTTCTTCCGAGGAAGGGACGTGGCAGGAACTGAGAACTGTGCAAAGCGCTCCCGCAAGAGCCAGAAGCTTGAGAGGGTTCATTCGCTCTTCTTCTTTTGCTGGCGTGAATGCCTGTTGGAGTGAGAGCGCTTGCGGCGGGGCGTGTCGAACCGGGATATGCTTTCGTCCCCGACAGAGGTCACGAATTCCGGAGACGAAGGTGAGTCGGGAGCCTTGAGGGTTTCAGGCTTGATACCGTTACGGTTCATCTGTATGATTTCCCTGACATCCGCGGCGCTGAGCGGGAAAAGGTCGGCGTCGGAAGTCTTGTCATAAGAGAAATACATTGTCTCGGAAAGAATGTCCGTCTTCCGCAGATAAGCGAGTCCGTCTTCGAATTCGAGCGGCTCGGACACACGGGGAATGCGGGAATGGGCATCCATATAGGCGGCCACCTCATAATTGAGACAGCATTTGAGCTTTCCGCACTGTCCCGCCAGTTTCTGGGGATTCAGGGACAGGTCCTGGCATCTTGCCGCCGAAGTGGATATGCTCTGGAAACTGGTGATGTAGTTGGCGCAGCACAACTCCCTTCCGCACACGCCCAATCCCCCTATGAGACCGGCTTCCTGACGCGCGCCTATCTGTTTCATCTCTATCCTGATGCGGAATTCCTCGGCAAAGACCTTTATGAGCTGGCGGAAATCCACCCTCCCGTCCGCAATATAATAGAATATCGCCTTGGAGCCGTCACCCTGGAACTCGACGTCGCCTATCTTCATATCCAGTCCCATCTCGGCTGCAATCCTGCGGGACTTTATCATTGTCTCGTGCTCTCGGGCTATGGCTTCCAGCCACTTCTCAACGTCATTCTGCCTTGCTTTCCTGATGATTTTGCGGAACTCCGTCTGCGCAGGGTCTATGCCCTTGCACTTCATCTGGCGCTCCACGATGGGACCTTCCAGAGTCACGATTCCGAGGTCCTGGCCGTTGGCGGCCTCCACTATCACCATATCGCCCACGCGGACACTTTGGGCTGTGTCGTTGCGGAAAATCGCCTTCCTGGTGTTCTTGAAACGCACCTCATACAGGTTCAGACGCGTTCCCTGGACGTCTCCTCTCTGCCAGTTGTAATCCTTGAGTTTGCAACACCCCTCCCGGTATGTGCACACGCTTTCTCCCGTCTCGGGATTTTCCTCAACGGTACAACCACGGAAGCAGTCATATTTTATCGATTCGTTAGTTCCGTCCATACTTTACCTTTTTATATACAGTTTCCCGGCAAGTTCCGTGAAAATTATCTTCAGGTTTACGTTTCTCTCTATCAGATTCTCTGCCCGGCTGAACGAGGAGAGCGCCTCTCTTGCGAAAGTCTTCCTGAAACCGGAAGCCCAGCGGTACTGTTCTTCGCAGGGATTGACGGCAATGTCGTCCAGCCCCTGCTGAATCACGAAGACGTTTCGCAGGCTTTCCGCCGCAAATTTACAAAAAGCTTTTGCATTTTCACGCGAGCCCAGGGCGCTGATGCAGTCAGCGGCATCGAGGGCGGCGCAAAGGTCCCTGGCCTCGAGCGCGTCCAGGAGGTCCTTCAGAAGTTCAGCATAAGAATCGTTGGTTTTCCCGACATTCTTCCCGGAAGGAAGCACCCGCAGTCTCTGGCAACGCGACGCTATGGTGGGCAGGACCTTCTCCGGCGCGTGGGTCACGAGGACGAACTGAGTCTTCTGCGGAGGTTCCTCGATAATCTTGAGCAGCCTGTTGGCGGCTTCCTGATTCATCTTCTCCGGGAGGTAAATAAGGATTGAACGGTATCCCCCCTCGAGCGCGCTCAGACTCAGGACATCCAGGATTTCCCTGGCCTGCGGCACCGCTATCACCGAGGACTTTCCCTCGATTCCCATAGCCTCGTTGAAATCCTCTTCGGTGAAACAGGGGTTGCCCAGAACCAGTTCTCTCCACCGGTCCAGAAAATCCCGGGAGGTGTTCCCTGAAGTCAGGGGGAAAACCGGGTGCACGTCGGAATGGATGAACTTCGAAACACGGTTGCAGGAAGGACAGAGCCCGCAGGAATCATCCGGAGAAGGGGATTCGCAGTAGAGATATTGCAGAAATGCGATGGCCACGGCCACACCCTGCCCTCCGTCACTGTCGTGCAGAAGGACGGCGTGGGGAATTTTCCCCGAACCCACCATTCCGGCGAGGGCGGAGCACAATCCGTCATTGGCCTCTATTTCGGCGAATTTCATACTTTTCTGTATGCGTTGAAAGCGGCAATCTGCACAAGATAGTCTTTTTGAGGCGAATCTTCAAAAATATCGAGCGCCGACTCCGCCTCGAGTATATACCTGTCGAGACAGGATGAAGCGTATTCCACTCCCCCGTTGTCTTTCACATAGGCCATTATCCGTTCACAGTCATCAGCCGAAAGTCCGCCTCCGGCCAACTTTTTCCTGATTTTCCTTTCTGAGGAAGGAGCATTGCGGAACGCTCCGAGCAGGGGAAGGGTAATCTTGCCTTCCCTGATATCCACTCCCATAGGTTTCCCGAGACTTTCGCCTCCCTGATAGTCAAGGATGTCATCCTTTATCTGGAAAGCCGTTCCCAGGGCCCCCGCATATCTTGCCGCCGCCTCCTGCCTTTCCGGGGTCGCGTCCACCGAAATGGCTCCTGAGACACTCGCAGCCTCGAACAGTGAAACCGTCTTGCAGTATATTATCCTGTAATAGTCTTCCTCGCAGGTATCCGCATCCTCCGACTTCTGGAGCTGGAGCATCTCCCCTTCCGACAGGTCGCTCAGGGTCTTGGAGAACAGCCTGGCCACATTGTCGTGATGAGAGGCATCCATCACTTCCGAGACGGCCCTCGACAACCAGAAGTCACCGAGAAGCACCGCCGCCCTTTCCCCTATCCTCGCCGACACGGTGGGAGCCCCGCGCCTTGTCTTGCTGCCATCCGCAACGTCATCGTGCATAATGGTCGCGTTGTGCAGCAGTTCCGCCGCAGCAGCATACCTGAGACTGCTTTCCGTCACGTGTCCATCCTGCGAGCAGGCCATTGCCATCAGGAGAGAGACCATAGGGCGCAGCTGTTTGCCGGAACGGGACAGCACCTCACGGTTAACCCGGTTCAGAAGACGGATGTCGGAAGAAAGCGCGGAACGTATGAGTTCCTGCACCCTCGTCCAGTCCTTTCCGAGAAATGCTCTTATTTCCTCTCCTTTCACAGCAGTTCCCTGAGTTCTTCAACGTTTGACGGAAAACTTATCAGAGCGCGGTCTTCCCTGTACAGCATTCCTGTCTCGACCAGATGGTCAAGCATTTCACGCAAAGGGTCGTAAAAACCGTTGACGTTGTACGCCACCACTTTTCCGGGATATATTTTCAGCTTGGCCAGAGTCAGCGTCTCCATAAGTTCGTCCAGGGTGCCTATCCCTCCGGGGAGGGCTATTGCCAGACAGGTGCCGGCCCTCATTTCAGTCTTGCGCTCGGACATCGTGTCGGTCCATACCACCTCGTCCGCATCGGGCGTGAGGTACTCCGCCATAAATCTGGGGATGACACCCTTGTGATGCCCCGAATATTCCATCGCCGCACCGGCCACCACTGCCATAGTACCTTTTTCAGTGCCGCCGGACACTATGTCATATCCTGCCGAACAGACTGCACGTACAACTTCCCGTGCAGTCTGTTCGAACAAAGAATCTATGTTCCTGTTGGCGGAGCAGAAAATCACCGCCTTTCTGTTTGCCATATCAGATTAGAAAAGAATGGCGGCAGAGAACTTGACGCCGCTGCACTTTGTCTCCGCAAGAGTGGTCTTTATGGAGCCGAGGTTTGCGGTGTAGAGAGTTCCGAGATTCCAGAAATAGCGTACCGTGAGCTGGAAGTGCTTGAAAAGCTGGATACCGCCTCCGAGACCTATTCCGCACTCGAAACGGTTCTTGACGCTGTCCCATCCGGAAAGGGTGACACCGGCGCTGGAAACGTTGTTGCTGACGGCATATCCTATGAAAGGCTCCGCCATGACGAAAGGTCTGATAATGGAGAACAGGTTGACGCCCCACTGAACCTGGACGGGAACCTCGACGAAGCCGGTCTTGAAATTGATTTCCTCAAAACTGGCTCCCTTGACGTTGTACTCTATTCCGGGCTGGATGGCAAAGCCCAGCGCAAGGGGCTGGTAATAGGTTATGCCCACGTGATACTGGTTGGCCGTTCCCGCCTTTATGTCACTGAAAGCAGTGCTGATTTTTGACTGGGAGGAAGTGAGGCCTCCGATGATGCCGAACTGCCCCTGGGCGAATGATGCCGTGGCGAGAAGCGCGCAGACGACAAATGATACAATCTTTTTCATTTTACAAATTTTCCAGTTTGGTTACTATCTGAGCCTTGGTCTGCGCTCCCACAAGCCTGTCGACAAGTTCTCCGTCCTTGAAGAAGAGCAGGGTGGGGAGATTGCGGATGCCCATACGGGCGGCCAGGTCCCCGCATTCGTCCGCATTGCACTTGGCAATGACGGCGCGTCCCTCCCATTCGGAGGCAATCTGCTCCACGGTAGGCAGCATAAACCGGCAGGGGCCGCACCAGGGTGCCCAGAAATCAATCATCACCAGTTTGGAAGAGGAGATGATTTCGTTGATATTGGAATCTGTTACTGTTATTTCCATAAACGCAAAGTTAGTAAATAGTTTCGATATTCCACACGAATGCCCTGAGCCCCAGGTCAGGAGACTCTTCGTCCTTGGCCTTGAGGGCCGCGAGGACGTCATTCACCAGGGAATCGTCAAGAATGGAAAGAATCGCGTTGTTCATTTCCGGCCAGGCGTGGCTGCCCATCCGGGGGATTCCGGTACGGCTTCCCCTGCCCTGGACGTCCTGCCATCTGGTGAAACCTCTCTGTCCGAACCGGGCGAGCAGTTCCGCCATCTCCTCGTTGTATGCCTGATTGTATGATATGAATATTGCCTTCATAGTGCTTGCAGTTATTCTGATTTTTCAGAGAGTTTCTTCTTTTCCGCCTTGCGCTCCCTCCGGGTAGCGAATGAGCAGTATATGGTAGGGATGAGAACCAGGGTGACCAGGGTCGATATCGTCAGACCCCAGCATACCACCAGACCGAGAGAACGCCAGAGTTCCGAACCCTCTCCGGTGCCGATGGCCATAGGAACCATACCCAGCACGGTGGTCAGGGTAGTCATCAGGATAGGACGGAGACGGCTTTCCGCAGCCACCACGCTGGCTTCGCGGGCCTTCATTCCCCTTTCCTGACAAAGGATGGTGTAGTCTATGAGCACGATACCGTTCTTCACCACGATACCCAGCAGTATTATGAGACCTATCATACCCATCACTCCCAAAGGAGTACCGTTCACCACGATACCCAGAACAACGCCCACGACGGCGAAAGGCACGGAGAACATAATGACGAAGGGCGACATATAGGACTCGAACTGCGACGCCATCACCATATATACCAGAATGACTATCAGCAGCATCAGGACTATCATATCCCCGAACATTTCCTGCTGGTCCTCATAGTCGCCGGCAATGACGACGGAAAGGTTGGACGGGACTTCCACCTGGGACAAGCTTTCCTTGGCCTGTTCCACCGCCTCGGACAGGGCTGCGCCGCGCGCAACTATTCCCTTGACGGTGATAAGGCGCTCACGGTCCTTTCTCTCTATGGTGGGAGGCACTTCGGTCTCGATTACCGTTCCTATTTCCTTCAGTCTGACAGGCGCTCCCGCCGCGTTGTACACTATGGTGTTGCCGAGGTCCTCGGCGCTGGTCCTGAATTCGGGAGCATAGCGCACGCGAATCTTGTATTCCTCGCCTTCCTCACGGTAGTACGAGGTGACCGAACCGCTCATAGCCGCGCTGAAGGCGGCTCCCGCGGTAGATGAGTTGAGCCCGTTGAGAGCGAGCTTAGTCCTGTCGAACACTATCCTGTATTCGGGCGTGTACTCGTCCCTGCTGAGGGTAACCTGGGAATATTTGGGGGACTGGAGCATTCTGGACTGGAGTTGCCTTGCCAGTTCATCCGTCTGCCGGAAATCATATCCGTAGATTTCGACGTCGACGGACGAGGCTCCGCCCATACCCATACCGCCGCCCTCGGTCACGACGGCCTTCCTTATTTCCGGATATCCCGTGAGGATTTCACGAATCTGGTCCGCTATTTCGGAGGTCTTCCTTTCCCTGGTGTCCACGCTGCCCAGGTTGATGTTCATAGACACCAGATGGGTACCGTTGCTCTGCATATTGGCGAAGGTGTTGTCGGAATCGGCCTGTCCGAAGGAGTAGTTGAACACCTTGATTTCCGGAACCTTTTCAGAAATTTCCGTGTAAACCCTTGCCGCGAAGTCCGAAGTGACGTTCTGCGCCGTACCACGGGGCAGTTCCAGGGTTATGCTGAGCCTTCCGTTGTCGCTGCGGGCGAAGAACTCCGTCTTCACTGAAGGACCCAGGAGCGCAAGTACGGCGACAAATACCGCAACTGCCGCCAGGACGACTGCCGTACGGTGGCCGGTGGCCCAGTTTATGAGTTTGGCGTAACCGCGCGAGATGCTGGAGAGCCCCTTGTCTATGGGAGTGAAGAAAGCCCTGTAGAGTTTTCCGTGCTTTGGATTGGCCTTGAGGAACTTGGAGCACAGCATAGGCACGAGGGTAAGCGCCGCGGTGGTTGACACTATCATAATGATGCTGACTATCCAACCCAGCTGGCGGAACATTATTCCGGCCATTCCTGAAAGCATAGTCAGGGGCAGGAACACGCAGAGCATCGTCAGAGTGGAAGCGATGACGGAGATTCCCACCTCGGAAGTTCCGTGCACGGCGGCCTCGACGGGCTTCTCGCCGCGGGAAAGGTGCGTGGTGACGTTCTCCAGCACCACTATCGCGTCGTCCACCACCATACCTATGGCTATGGACAAGGCCGACATCGACACTATGTTCAGGGTGTTGCCCGTAGCGTAAAGATAGACCAGAGACGCCAGCAGGGCGATGGGGATGGACAGGATGATGATGATTGTGGACTTCCAGTCCCCGAGGAATACGAACACCACCAGCATAACCACTATGAAGGTTATCATAATGGTGTCCTTCAATGAGTTTATGGAGTTGATGATGTTGGTCGAACCGTCCACGATGGTGGTGATGTTCACGTCCGCGGGAAGGGAGGCCTGGATTTCGGGAAGGACCTTCTTTATCCTGCGAATGACGTTCACGGTGTTGGCTCCGGACTGCTTCTGTATGGTGATTCTCGCGGAGCGGACTCCTCCGGTGTAGGATTCCTGCTCACGTTCCTCGGAGCCGTCCCTGATTGTGGCGACGTCCCTGAGATATACCGTCTTGCCGTTCACGGCTCCAACCACGATGTCCAGCATCACTTCCGGGTCATCGAACTCGCCTTCCACGCGGAGGGTATAGGTGTCGGAACCTATGTCGATGTTTCCGGAAGGGAGGTTGCGGTTCTCGGCGCCTATTATGTTCGATATGGTCCCGACGCTGAGTCCGTAGGCGGCGAGTTTGTTGGGGTCGCAATATACCTGAATCTCACGGGAAGGCGCGCCTATGACGGATACCGTTCCCACACCGGGCACACGGGCAAGAGGCGTGGACAGTTTGTCGTCCAGAATCTTCTCGAGGCCGGGAAGCGACTCGTCGGCCTGGGCCGACAGGAGCATAATGGGCATATCGTCAGCGCTGAACTTGAAGATGACGGGCTTGGAGGCGGCGTCAGGCAGAACCTGACTCACCATATCCAACTTGTCCCGGACATCGTTCGTGGCCGTTTCTATGTCTGTTCCATACTCGAACTCAAGAGTCAGCAGGGCAACGTTCTCCTTGCTCTGGCTGTTCAGTTTCTTCAGGTTCTCCACACCGTTGAGGGTGTTCTCGAGAATCTTGGTGAGGTTTGTCTCTATATCCTGCGCATTGGCACCCTGATAGGATGACATCACCATAATGACATTGGCATCGAAATCCGGGAACTGGGCGATGCTTGTCCTGCTCAGGGAGAACACGCCGAACACCGCAAAGGCAATGAATATCAATGCGGTGGTGACGGGATGCTTGACCGCTGTCCTAATTACGCTCATATTGTATCTCCTCTACTTTCTGTCCCTGCTTGAGGGTCGAAGCGCCCTTGACAACCACTTTTTCCCCCTCTTCAAGGCCTGATTCTATGACATAAGTGTCTCCGATGTGACGACCCAGGCGAACCATCTTCTCCTGGACTTTTCCGTCCTCGCGAAGAACGAACACCGCTCTTCTTCCGGAGCCCTGCTGCTTGACTATCGCGGCGTCGGGAACGACTATGTTCCGGCTGCTTCCCAAGTCAAGTTTTACACGGGCGAACATCCCGGGACGGAGTTCCCTGCCTGAGTTGGCAACGTTCACCTCCGCGCTGAAAGTGTGTGTGGCGGGGTCGATTGTGGGATATAAACGGACAATCCTGCCGTTGAAATCAAGGCCGGGAAGCGCATCGGCGGTCAGGGTGGCCTCAGTTCCCACCTTGACCTTGGAGTAGTCCGACTCGGACACGGGAACCAGAAGCTTGACCGGAGTTATCTGCTGGACCGTGTATATGGGCATACCCATAGAGTACATATCCCCCTTGTCATAGTTGCGGGCCGTGACAACCCCGGAAATGGGAGAACGCAGATATGTGTTCTGCTCGAGGTTCTCCAAAGTGGATTTGCTGACCGTCAAGGCCATTTCTATCTGGTCATAGTCCGACTGCGCCACGCCTCCTTCATCAAGCAGCGCCTTGAGACGCTCGTACTCCCTGAGGTCGTTCTCATACTTGATTTTGGCCTGGCTGTACTGGAGTTCGTCCATCGTGGCCACCGTCTGGCCCTTTGAAACGAACTGGCCGACCTCGACGCCCAGGTTCCGGATTCTGCCGACGCTCTGGGGCGCGATGTTGTTGACTGCAAAAGCCTGAACCGTGGAAGAATATACCTGGTCCAGAACAATGGTCTGATAGTAAGCGGCCTGTGTTTCCACCTTGGACACCACCTCGGCCGTTGCGGCAGTTGTCTCCCGGTTGTTGTAGTTGCCGCAGCTGCACGTTACGGCAAGAGCGGCGAGTAATATAAATGTCTTCTTCATAATTCTTATTCAGTGAAATCGTTTCCGAGCATCTGCTCGAGGTTTGACTTGGCTACAAGGAAAGTGTATATGGACTGGGACACGTTGAGCTGGGACTGTACCAGCACGAGCTGGGCGTCATTGAGGTCAGTGAGCGTGCTCCTTCCCACATTGAACGAACGTTGGGCGATGCTGTACGCCTTCTGCGCCGTCTGGCAGGCATCCTGCGCCGACTGGAAACTCTTCATACTGGTTTCCATCGTGTTCACACATTGCCTGAGACCTATCTTGAGCTGGCGTTCCGCATCTTCCCTCTGGAGGGAAAGCTCCTCCATCTGTATCCGGCTCTGCCTGACTGCGGAGAGCCTGCGCCCGCCGGAGAATATGGGGATGTTGAGACTCAGTCCCACCATTGAATAGGGAGACCATTTGTACTCGCTGAAGTTCAGGGAGTTGTCAGTTGCCGTCAGCGCGTAGTTGAAGGCCAGCGCCAGAGAAGGGATGTAGGCATACTGCTGTGCCTTGATGGCATTTGCGAGCTGTTCTCCCTGAATGCTGAGCTGCCTGAGGGTGCTGTTGTTCTCAAGAGTCAGGTTGTCGGTTCCGCTCAGGTCCCGCTCCATATGGGACGAGTAGTCGGAAAGCGAACCTGACACGTCGATATCCTCGTCAAGGTTCATACCTATGACCGCCTTGAGCTGCCAGAGAGCTATGGCGATGGAATTGGCGGAGTCGTAGAGGTTCGGGACGGCATTGGCGAGGTTCGCCTTTGCGCGGACCAGGTCCATCTCGGAAGCCTTCTGGGCGTTGTACCTCTTTTCCGTCTGCTCCAGGTTTGCCTTGGCATTGTCATAGACGCTCCGGTAAACGTCGCCCACTTCCTTGGCAAGAAGCACGGCATAGTAGGCGTTCTTGACCTGGGTCACCATATCCAGCCGGGAACTGCGCGCCTTCTCGACAGCCAGTTCCACGTCCTGTCCGGAAATCTCCAGACTTTTCCAAAGCTGGGCGTTCACAAGGGGCATAGACGCGCTGATTCCTCCGGACCAGCTGTTCCAGCGTCCCACCTCCATTCCATCCTCCATTCCGGGGATGTCCACATACATTTTCTGTTTCTGAAGAGTTCTCTGAAAAGAGCCGGACGCATCAATCTGGGGGAAAAGGCCCGCATAGGTGCCCTTCTTGGCATATTCGGTACGCTCTATCTCCTTGTCCGCCACCTTGACGGAAACGTTTTCGCTGAGAGCGATTTCAAGAGCCTGCTCCAAAGTAATCACGGTCGGAGCCTGCTCCTGGGCAATAGGGACTGCCAAAACGGCAGATACTACACAAAAAATCATATTTTTATCTCATAAAAAGGACTGATTTATACTGCAAAATTCGTACCTCACCGCGTTCTCTTGCATATTATACAAAAATTTATCATCTTTGCATAACCTAAAACCAATAACACTTTTTTGACATTATGTACCGGATTAAAAAGGACAAGCGTGTCCTTCGTTCAAGCAAATTGATTTGTGACGGCCTGAACCAAATTCTGCTTACAAAAAAATTCGAGCAGATTAACGTAAGTGAATTGACAGAGGCGAGTGGCGTGAGTCGTGGAACATTCTACAGGATTTTTGATTCACCTGTTGACGTCCTGGCTTATTTATGTGACAGTCTTATTGAGGAGGCAACGGAAGGTTTTCTCAAGAGGAGGAACGGTTCTAAGGATGAACTGACTTTATTTTTCCTGAATTTCTGGATGGAACACTGTTCCCTTCTGGAAAGCATTCAGAAAAGCGGAAAAATCGAACTGATTGTCAAATCCATAAGAATGCACCCCGAATTGTACAATTTTGCAGGCGATAAGACAATGACCGATTCGGAGGTCGAATTCTACGGCGCCACCTTCGCCGGAGCCTTGAGCGGGTTGCTGTTTGTCTGGGTACGGCACGGACGCAAGGAAAATGTCATCGAAATGTTCAATATATTCAAAAAGGTTGTAGATATTCTTCACCAATAAACCGTTATGTCCGACTTGTTGTCTGTCAACTGGAATGTGGCGCCGGAAATCTTCAGGATAGGAGGGTTTGCCATCCGCTGGTACTCGCTTCTGTTTGTTGCGGGATTCGTGCTGGGGTACTATCTCTTCGTACGTTTCTGCCGCAGGGAAGGGGTCAGCGAGAAAATAATGGACCCCCTGCTGTACACCCTGCTGATTGCCACCATCGTGGGAGCCAGGCTGGGTCACTGCATCTTTTATGACCCCGGCTACTATTTCGGCTCCTGGAACGGATTCTGGGAAATTTTCCAACCTTGGAAAGGCGGACTCGCCAGTCACGGGGGAGCCATAGGACTCCTTCTCGCAATGTGGTGGTTCTCACGCCATTACGGGAGAAAGTACGACTTCGGCTTCCTGTGGATTCTGGACAGGCTGTGTCTTACGGTAGCGTTTGCAGGATGCTTCATCAGGCTGGGGAATCTCTTCAATTCGGAGATTTACGGCGACCCTACTTCCCTTCCCTGGGGCTTTGTCTTCCTGCGCAACGGGGAAACCGTTCCCAAACACCCCACCCAACTTTACGAGGCGCTTGCATACCTCCTCCTGGGACTGGCAATGCTCTGCATCTACAAGTACAGACTGAACAAGATATACAGGGGATTTCTTTCCGGATTATTCTTTGTGGGATGCTTCGGGGCGAGGTTCATCATCGAATTCATTAAGGAGCCCCAGATGGGATTCGAGCAGTCCATGACCCTGGATATGGGCCAGCTTCTCTCCATCCCGTTCATCGTCACCGGGGTAGTCCTGATAATCATGTCATACATAAAAAAATTCCCTGCGGCTGCAGGGAATCGCTGATTCGTATAGGCCTTGCGGCTTATTCGCGTATGGCTGCGATGCCGGGAAGGTCCTTTCCTTCAAGGGCCTCAAGCATTGCGCCTCCGCCCGTGCTGACATAGCTGACTTTCTTTGCAAATCCCATCTGGGTTACTGCCGCCACGGAGTCTCCGCCTCCGACAAGCGAATATGCGCCGTTCTCGGTGGCCTGCGCAAGATATTCGGCAATCTTGAGGGTTCCCTTGGCGAAGTTGGGAAGTTCGAACACGCCCACGGGACCGTTCCAGAGAAGAGTCTTGCTGCCCAGGATGACGTCTTTCCAGAGTTCGAGAGACTTGGGGCCTGCATCCATTCCCTCCCATCCGTCCGGAATGTTGTCCGCGGGAACCGTCTGGGTGGGCGAATCGTTGGAGAACTCGTTGCCTACGACGGTCTGTACGGAAAGATATACGTTCACGCCTTTCTCCCTGGCCTTTTCAAGTATCGAGAGAGCCTCGGGCATCAGTTCGTCCTCGTGAAGGGAATTTCCAATCTTTCCTCCCTTCGCCTTGACGAAGGTATAACCCATACCGCCGCCGATGATAAGGTTGTCAACCTTCTCCAGCATATTTTCAAGGACTGCAAGCTTGCTGCTCACCTTGCTTCCTCCGATGATGGCGGTGAAAGGCCTCTGAGCATTTTTGAGCACGTTGTCGATGGCCTTTATCTCACCTTCCATCAGGTAACCGAACATCTTGTCATCGGGGAAGTACTTCGCTATGAGGGCCGTGCTGCCGTGAGCGCGGTGAGCGGTGCCGAACGCGTCGTTGATGTAGCAGTCAGCGTACGAAGCGAGCTTCTTGACGAATTCCTTCTGGCTTTCCTTCACCTTGGCCTTTGCAGCCTTCTTTTCTTCATCGGTGGCATCCTCGGCGAGTCCGCGGGGCTTGCCCTCCTCCTCGGCATAGAAACGGAGGTTCTCCAGGAGGAGCGCCTCGCCGGGCTTGAGGGCGGCCACTTCGGCATCAGCCTTCTGGCAGTCCCGGGCGAACTTGACCTCAACTCCGAGGCACTTCGAAACGTGCGCGACTATGTGTTTGAGGGAGAATTTCGCATCGACTCCCTTGGGACGTCCCAAGTGTGACATTATGATAAGTGAGCCTCCGCCCGCAAGCACCTTTTTGAGAGTGGGGATTGCCGCGCGGATGCGGGTGTCGTCCGTAATTTCGAAATTTTCATTCAGAGGGACGTTGAAATCCACTCTCACGATGGCTTTCTTGCCTTTGAAATCGTAATTGTCAATAAGCTGTTGCATAATTTTATTGCTGGTTTGAATATTTTCGAGGATTACAAAGTTAACAATTTTATCGATATCTTTGCACTATGATTGAATTCCCCGACAAGAAGTGGAAGGACTACGAACTGCTGGACAGCGGACACGGCGCAAAGCTCGAACGCTTCGGCAGATATGTCCTCCAGCGCCCTGAGCCGAAGGCTCTCTGGGACCCCGATATGAGCAAGGAGGAATGGGACAGGATGACCCATACCAGATTCCGCCCCGGAGCAGGCTTCGGAAAGGCGGGAAAGGAAGACAGCGGGACCTGGGAAATGCTCAGGAAGATGGACGGGCAGTGGCACATAGACTACCCCGGGCTCCAGGACGGGCTCAAGTTCAGGCTCAGGCTGGGGCTCACCTCCTTCAAGCACGTGGGAGTTTTCCCGGAGCAGGCGCCCAACTGGGAGTTCATCTACCGCAGCGTGAAAGCGCTGGAAGGGACCCCGAAAGTCCTCAACCTGTTCGCCTATACGGGGGCGGCGTCACTTGCGGCAAAGGCCGCGGGGGCTGACGTCACCCATCTGGACTCAGTCCGGCAGGTTGTCAGCTGGGCCAGGGGAAATATGGAGAGCAGTTCACTGGACGGCATCCGATGGGTGGTGGAAGATGCGATGAAATTTGCCGGACGGGAAGCCAGAAGGGGTCGGCTCTATCAGGGCGTCATCCTGGACCCTCCCGCGTACGGGCACGGTCCCGACGGAGAGAAATGGAAACTGGACGAGTGCCTGTTCGAACTTCTGAGGGCCGTATCCGGCATTCTTGACCCGGAGCACGGATTCATTGTCCTCAACCTGTATTCAAACGGCTACAGCGCCGCGCTCGGGGAAACTCTCGTAAGGCAGGCGTTCGGCTCTGTCCCGCAGGGCAATATGAAAAGCGGGGAACTCGCCTTGAATGACAGATTCGGCAAAGTTCTCCCGCTATCCATTTTCGTCAGACTAGTTCTTTAAGCCGGAGATGGCTTCCGACAGGTCTTTCTCCACCTTTTCGGCGAAGGACTCCCTGCCGTTTTCCTTCATTGTCTGGGCGAGGATTCCGGCGCAGTTCAGCAGCATCTCGGACTCGTTCTTGTACAGGGCGTAGTACCTGACAAAGAACCTGATTGCGGGAAGAAGTTCCCCGTAATAGGCTTCAGCCAGTTTCCCGGCCTTTTCGTCCTGTCCCAGAAGGAAGTAGTCGGAAATAATCTGCACCATCATATAATCGTTGGTGGCGATTCCGATGGGAATTGTCACAAGGTCGTAGTTGCGCGTGGAGTTCATGCAGACATCGAGCGCTTCGGCAGCCCAGTCGGGATGACCGGTCTTCAGGAAGATGGTGGCGCAGTTGTGATACACAGACCTGATTCCCACCACGCCGAGGAAGGTGTAGTTGTTCTGGTAATCTATGAAGTATCCGTCCGAAGCGAGCGCATCCCACTTGTATTCCCCGTTCACCAGCCTGTGGAGTTCCACCTCGTCGGCGAATCCCGGAGAATTCGTTGAAGACGAACTCCTTATGGGAACGAGCATCCAGCTCAGGCCCCGGTATTGCAGATATTCCTTCTGGCCCACGTTGAGTTCCCCTCCCATACTGAGCATACACAGCGGTCTGTCCCACTGATAGTTGCTCAGGAAGTCGAGAAGGAAGAGTTCCCCCTTGGAAATCATATGCTTGTCGGGGGACATTGTGAACACTATGCTGTCCGGAATCCGGTCCGCATACCTTTCATCCAGGATTCCGCATCTGATGACGTTCTCCTTGTTTACGGGAATGCGGATTCTGCGCGAATTGATGTAGTCCACGCGGGAGTTGCCGTAGGAAGTCTTGAGGGCGGGATGCCTGAACACCGCCATAACATCCTTTATGTCCTTGACCTCTCCGTCGTCGTCCCTGATGGGGATGAAATCGTTGGTACCGTACAGATACTGCTCCTGACCCACCGTGAGGGGCAGCGGAGCGGACTCGTTCACCGCATATTTCATCTGGTCTATGTGCCAGTCGGTTCCGAGCAGGGAAGTGTTGACTATCCTAACATCGGGACGCACGTTCTCCACCTCCTGGGCATACCACAGAGGGAAGGTGTCATTGTCTCCGTGAGTGATGAGTATGCCGTTGCGGGGCACAGAGTTCAGGTAGTTGCCCGCAATTTCAGCCGCGGTTTTCCTTCCGGAACGGTCGTGGTCGTCCCAGTTGCGGGCGGCCATAAGGGCGGGAACGAACAGGCACGCCACGGTGACGGCCGCCGCCACCGCCTTCGACTTGCCGTCGTCTCCCTTCCGTATCCAGTCGGTTATGGCGGCAACCGCCAGACCTATCCACACGGAGAAGAAGTAGAACGAGCCGGCATAGGCGTAGTCCCTCTCCCTGACCTGGAAGGGAGGCTGGTTAAGATATATCACGATGGCGATGCCCGTCATAAAGAACATAAGGAATATGAGCCAGCATCCTCTCCTGTCCCTGTCAAACTGGAAGAAGAGGCCCAGAAGGCCCAGGAGCAGGGGGAGGAAATAGTAGTGGTTCTTGCCCTTGTTCCCGGACAGGCACGAAGGGGCGTCGGACTGGTCGCCGAGGCGAATCCTGTCTATGAAGCCTATTCCGCTCTCCCAGTTGCCGTAAAGCAGGTCACCGGGGTCGGGGGAATGTATCTCGTTCTGCCGGCCTACAAAATTCCACATAAAGTAGCGCCAGTACATCCAGTTCAACTGATAATCGAAGAAGAAGGCCAGATTCGCCCCGAAACTCGGTTTGGGGACGTCGGACCCCGCCACCCTGTGGCCCTTGCCTTCCGTGTATCTCTCGTAGAAACGCTCGTGGCGCCCGTCGGGGGATGTGCTCCACATTCTGGGGAACAGCATCTTGCCTTCCTTCTTGTATTCCGCCTCCATCTGGGAGTTGGACTTCTTGTACCTGCCGTTCAGAGGGGCCCAGTAGGTATCCACCTTTATGTCATACGGCGCGCCGTAGTACTGTCCGTAAATCAGGGGCGAACTGCCGTACTGCTCGCGGTTGAGATACCTGACAAGCGTAAAGGCATTGTCCGGCTGGTATTCGTTGGTGGGAGTCTTCGCGCAGGAACGGATGACGCACACGCTGAACACGGAGAATCCTATGAGTATGGCCGTAAGGCAGAGGAGAGCCGTGTTCCAGAACACCAGGCCCTTCTTCATCGTCCTGAACAGGCCCCAGAAGCAGGTCCCGAGCAGAAGAAGCACAAAGACGGAGGCTCCCGTGTTGTAGGGAAGACCCAGCACGTTCACGAAGAAGAGGTCGAAGTACGCCGCGCACTTGGGAGTGACGGGCACTATCACGAACAGAATGACTGCAAGGATGGCCACGCCTATCAGGAAAATCTTGAGCAGTTCCTTGAATTTGAACGGTCTGTCCTCCCTCCGGCGATAGTAGAACATAAACACCAGGGCGGGGATGGCCAGCAGGTTCAGCAGGTGAACTCCTATGCTGAGGCCCATCAGAAACGCTATCAGCACTATCCAGCGGTTGGCGCGGGGGCTGTCGGCCTGTTCGTACCATTTGGTCATTGCCCAGAACACCAGGGCCGTGAAAAGGGAGGACATTGCATAGACCTCACCCTCGACGGCGGAGAACCAGAAAGTGTCCGAGAAGCAGTAGGCCAGTGCTCCGACCAGGGCGGAACCGCAGATTGCCACAGGATTGGAACTGATTCTCCTGACAAAGAAGACTATGGTGAGATACAGCAGGAAAATGGTGAGGGCGGAGCAGACAGCGCTCATCGCATTGACCATAACTGCCGCGTGCATATTGTCTCCGAAAAGAGTGAAGAACCTGGCAATCAGCTGGAACATAGGGTTTCCGGGAGGATGGCCCACTTCCAGTTTGTAGGATGAAGCGATGAATTCTCCGCAATCCCAGAAGGATGCCGAAGGTTCCATAGTGAGCAGATATGTGACCGCGGACACCACCAGGGAGAGCGCGGCGCAGATTCTGTTCATCAAATTGAATTTTTTATTGTCCATAACCAAATGATATCTTACAAAGATAAGAACTAAAATCGTTATCTTTGCAAAAATTGTTCTTCAGGTGGAAAACGATTGGAAACACAGACTCGGCGTGGTATATTCCACGAATCCGGACTTCAAATACAGGACAGCGAAGCAGGAGGAGGAAACCGATACTCCCGAACCGTCCCGGCAGAGGCTGACCGTCAGGATTGACCGCAGGCAGAGGGCCGGCAAACAGGTGACGCTGGTGCAGGGTTTCAAGGGCTCCGGGGAAGACCTGTCGGAACTTGCGAGGACCCTCAAGACCAGATGCGGCGTGGGCGGCACCGCCAAAGACGGGGAGATTGCCATTCAGGGTGACTTCAGGGACAAGGTGACTTCCCTGCTGCTGGAAATGGGTTACAACGCCAAAAGGGGCAACTGATGATTCTGTCGATAAAAATACGGCCCATAGAGGAGGCTTTCAGAAGCGGAAGGCTCGAGATGTCTTCCGTAGTGGACGACAGCGTGCAGCCCGTGGCCGGCAACAATCCGGAGACCGTCATTATTTCCATACTCCTGGTATTCACGGGCATCTTGTTGCTGGTCAACCTGGGAAGATTCCTCAAGCTGCTGCCCGCAATGGGCAGGTCGCTGGTGAACCGTAACGCCGGCTTCAATCTCGAGCACGACGAGCGCAGCGTCCGCAGCAGAAAGCTCCTCGCCCTGCTCATTATGCTTCCCCTGAGCCTGAACGCAGACAAGACGGGCCTGGTCTGCCCCGAATTCCTGGCAGGGATGAGCCACATCTGGAGGGCCATTCTGCTGGCGCTGACACTGGTGTTCTATTTCTACGTCCGGAATCTTCTGGTACGTTTCCCCCGGCCGAGGCGATGCGGTCTGGACGTTTGGAAGTCCGTCACCAAGGGTTGGGTGAACGTGTTCCTGATTTTCTCCATCTTCGGTCTTGCGGTTTCCTTCCTGATGGGGATATGCGGCGCTTCAGACGGCTCCATCAGGACTATGTTCACGGTGCTTTTCGCCCTGCTTTTCCTCCTCCATATGGTCAAGAGCCAGCAGATTCTCCGCGAATATTGCTCGCTATTGGGAAGTATTTTGTATCTTTGCGGGCTTGAAATCATACCCACCGGAGCATTGGTGTCACTCGCCCTCTTATGAAGAAAATTCTCATATCCCAGCAGCTTCCTTCCAACCTCGCGCCCTTCAACGAAATTTCCCGCAAATACGGCGTGGAGGTTGAGTTCAAGCCTTTTTTCAAGATTGAACCGCTCAGTGTCGCTGAATTCCGGGCTCAGAGGATAGACCTTTCGGCATACACCGCCGTCATATTTTCTTCACGGCTGGGAATAGACGCCTTCTTCAGTCTTGCGGAGCAGCTCAGAATCAAGATTCCGGAGACTATGAAGTATTTCTGCACCACGGAAGTCGTCGCAATGTATCTTCAGAAGCACATCGTTTACCGGAAGCGCAAGATTTTCTTCGGCGACGGCAGCGCGGCATCCCTCGTCAACATAGTGGGGAGCAAGCACAAGGATGAGAAATTTCTCATCACGACGTCGGACAACGCCAACTCCGGGACTGTCACAAAACTGTTCTCGGCCGCAGGCTTGAGTTACGACGTGGCGGTGCTCCTCAAGAGCGTCGCCCAGGACCTTCACAGCGTCAGTCTGTCCGACTACGGACTCGTAGTGCTTTACAATGCCTATGACGTAAAGTCGCTCCAGGAGAATTTCCCGGATTTCTCACAGGGTGACATCAAGTTCATCGCATACGGAAAGAACATAGTCAGCGCAATGGAGGAAGCCGGGCTGGAGATTGCCTTCAGGGGTCCTTCACCCGAAGCGCCTTCCGCGGCGAGGACAATAGAACTGTACCTTCAGGAAAACATATAGGCAGAATGCCCGCGCCCAGAATCCATACGCTCCCCAAGAAGGAAAGGATTTCCGGCAAGAAAAGTGTCGGGATGCTTCTTGATGCCGGACACTGGGGCAGCGCAGGGATGCTGAAGTTCTGCTGGCGGCTCAGGGAAGACTGCCGGGACGCAGCTGACACGGAAGTTGTCAGCGGCCCTCGGGTTATGGTCTCCGTTTCGAAGAAACTCTTCAAGCGCGCCGTCAGGCGCAATCTTCTGAAGCGCCGCATGCGCGAGTCTTACCGTCTGCAGAAGGGGGTGCTGGACGGAACGGGGGTGGACGTCCTCATCGTTTACAATTCAAAGGAAACTGCAGGATTTGACGAAATCCACTCTTCCGTAGGACAGATTTTGAAATTCATTTCCGGAAAGGCGTGATTATGGGTTGGGTCCGGAACATACTGGTTTTCCCCTTCGTGCTTCTGATAAAGTTCTACCAGAAGTGCATTTCCCCGCTCAAGCCGCCGTGCTGCAGGTTCACTCCCACCTGCTCGCAATACGCGCTGGAAGCATTCCGCAAGCACGGACCCCTGAAAGGGTTCTGGTTGAGCGCCAGAAGAATACTTCGATGCAATCCCTGGGGAGGCAGCGGCTATGACCCTGTCCCCTGAAAAAACGGACCTATTATGAAACAAGCCCGCAGAAAAAAGACATTCCTCGACCTCACCCTATACATCGTGCTGATAGGCGGCATAGTGCTCACAACCGGTTTCGGCATCAGCCTGTTCATCTCCGGACAGGAGGTGACGGAAGAGGTTGACAAGAAAGTGTCCAGAGACGTGGACTATCTGCAGGCGTTCATAGACGGCAACCTGAACATTATCGAGACAGTGGCCCATTCGCTGGGAAGCATGCTGTTCGGGGATTTGGTGACCGATGATTCCGGCAACGCCTGCATAATTCTGTCGGACTCGCTGCCCAAGGCGTCCCCGCAGAAGATTTACGCCGCGATGACGAAATTCGTCACGGCCAATCCCGCAGTCTGCGGAATAGCAATAGAATTCGACCCTTCCGTCTATCCGGAGGTCAAGAGCAAATACGGATTCACTCCCTATGTCACCAACGTCAGCGGTAAACTTCTGAGCCACGACCTCGGGGAGATGACCTACAGTTTCGACTGGGAATGGTATAAGGTGACTTCCGAACTCGGGCACGGCTACTGGGCGAGCCCCTTCCAGGATTCCAGCATAGGGCACGTGATTGCCTGCTATTCGGTTCCGGTACTCCGCGACGGAAGCGTATATGCCGTGATTGCCGTGGACATCGACACCGAGGCCTTCACCCGGAAGTGCGCCGAAATTTCTCCGTATCCCAACGCGCAGGTTGCCCTGCTTGACCGCAACTTCAATTTCATCTCCCATCCGGACCCCGGCTATCTGATGAAGAACGTGTCAGACTTCGAAGAGGAGAATGCCGCATTCACCGACGAAGTCAAGCGCAAGATGTCCCTCGGGATGACAGGAAATTTTTCACTCTCTTACGGCAGGAAGGATTTCATATACTACTTCGCGCCCGTGACCAGGACAGGATGGATTATTTCGATAGAATGTCCCAAGGATGAAATCTTCGGAGGAGTGGACCATATGCTTTTCAGTACGACGATTATTGCGCTGGTATGCATACTGCTGATATCCCTGATTCTCACCGGACTGTTCAGACGCTTCCAGAAGATATTCATCTCCGAAGCCAGCATTGAAAAGGACCTCAGCACGGCATCGCTGATTCAGAACGGGATGCTTCCCCGGGACCCTTTGCCGGAAGACTGCCTGGGCCTGAGCCTGTCGGGTTTCCTGAAGCCGGCCAAACTGGTCGGAGGAGACCTTTTCTACCACTTCTGCAGGGACGGGAAACTTTTCTTCTGCATAGGGGACGTGTCCGGCAAGGGAGTGTCCGCATCCCTCTATATGGTGACCACGCTGGCTCTTTTCCTCAACATCACACGCCGGGAAGACGACGCCCGCAAGATTGTCACTGAAACCAACGCGCTGCTTGCGTCCAAGAATTTCTACTCTATGTTCTGCACTATGTTCCTGGGAGTGTTCGACCCTGAAACCGGCAGACTGGACTATTGCAACGCCGGGCACAACCGCCCCATCCTGTTCCGCGCCTCAGACGGGAAGGCATCGTTCCTGGACGTGAAAGCCAATATCGCGATGGGCATAATGGAAGACTTTCCCTTTGTCAGCGAAGAGGTGTACCTGAACCGTGGGGACGCGCTTTTCCTGTACACGGACGGCGTGACAGAAGCCGAAGATACGGGCAAGGCGCTTTTCGGAGACGCCGCTACGCTTGAAACCGTGGACCGGACTTTCAGGATTCCGGGGCTCGATGCCGGCGCCCGGATTGAGCGCATCTACGAGGCACTGCAGAAGCACACCGGAAAAGCCGCCCAGAACGACGACATCACTATGTTGATGATACAGAACAGGAAGTGACTCAGCGGTACTCCACCGTTTCCGTCAAGTCACGGTAGGAAGCGTGCCTGTCGGAAGGGAGAGCGTCAGGAGAGGCGTACCCGAAGGGAAGCAGAAGGACGGGATGGACGGAGTCGGGAATCCGGAGGGCCGAGCGAACTTTCCCCTCATCGAAATAACCTACGATGCAGCTGCCTATTCCCAGGCTGGCGGCTTCGAGGGTCATATGTGTGAGGACTATGGTGGCGTCAATCTCTCCGTAAGTGCCCTCGCCGCGTTTCACTGCGTTGGCGTCGGTGTAGCAGACCACAAAGCAGTGGGGCGCGCCGTACATACAGGGAGAGGCCTCGTTCAGGAGGGCCATTTTCTCCTCCGACTTGACGACATAAATCTTCTGAGGCTGGGAATTGACGGCGGTGGGGGCCACCTGACCTGCGCGCAGTATGAGGTCTATGGTGTCCTGAGCCACCGGAGTGGAGCTGAAACTGCGTACCGAATACCTGTCGGTAGCGATTTTGAGAAAATCCGGGTTCATATCGACTGATTGATTGTCTGATTGCTTGCAGCCCACCAGGAAGAGAAGTGCAGCCGCAATGGTGAATAAGCGCTTCATACGTTGTATATCTGAAATAATCATAATCCAAGCATAGCGGCAGGAGCAATGCCGAGTCCTGCAGATTCTGCTGCCGGTACGATGAGGCCGATTGTGGACGCCGCCAGCATAATGCCCGCACAGTAGCCCAATACGGCATCGTTCCATTTGTGGGTTTATGATGAAACCCAGAATGGCTCCGACGATTGTGGCGAGGCTCAGGCCCGCCGCACTTATCCATACCTGACTCATATCACATATCCAACTTGCCCTCAATGACTACAGCACCATCAGAAGGGTCCCCACAGCTATCAGAAGACACCCTATCGCGCTTTTTACGGTAATGGTTTCGTGAAGGAAGATTACTGCAAGGATTATTGTTATGACGATACTCATTTTGTCGACCGGAACGACCTTTGAGGCGTCCCCCATCTGCAGTGCCTTGAAATAACAAAGCCACGAAGCGCCGGTAGCGAGTCCCGACAGAATCAGGAGCACCCAGCTTCTGGTGCTGATGGCATCGATTCCTCCCTGTGACTTGGTGACGAACACCATTCCCCACGCCATAACAAGCACCACGATGGTGCGGAGTGCCGTTGCCAGATTCGAGTTCACCCCCTCGATTCCCACCTTGGCAAAGATGGACGTCAGAGCGGCGAACAGCGCTGAAAGCAGCGCGAAAATCAGCCATATGTTGCTTGTCATAGTATTCTTCATATTTATCCTATTTCCCGGACAAAGATAGCAAATCCGGGCTCTTTCTTTGAAAGAAGTCTTTTCAGTTTACTCTGTTCTTCAATCCGGTCTACAAATTCCATAGTTGCTTCCGATTATTATGCATCGCAAACATAATTAATTCTAAATTCCTCATACAGAAAGTTATTGAGGGCGTGATAATTTTTTGATGGATTTGGATGGCAACGTATGCGTTTGATTCATCCGCCTGCGCGGATGAAACAGGATTGGTTAGACGGCGTAAACGAACTTCGTTTCGGGGCCAGTTCAATCCCTCCCCCGTTTGTGATTCCGCACAAAAAACCGGCGACTTGTATGAGAGCACCGGATT
>JAKSKF010000024.1 GCA_024401825.1 Bacteroidales bacterium | reverse complement strand
CAGGACTTTGACATCAAAAGTCTAATAATCTGTAAACAAAAATCAGGACGAGTCAAATAGGGGCGGGAAGGTGAAAAGCCGGAGGGGAAAAGGGCTCAGGAGGGAAGGTGAATAGGGGCGCGCGTGAGGAGCAAAGGGGTGTAAAAGGGCCCAGGAGGGAAGGTGAATAGGGGCGCGAGGAGCAAAGGGGTGTAAAAGGGCCCAGCCGGGAAGGAGCAAAGGGGCGGGAAGGGGCAAAGGGGGCAGAAGCAAAAGGCGGGGAAAAAGAAAAGGTCACCAAGAGGGAAAAAGAAAAGGTCACCGGGGAGGGTGACCTTTTTCTATGAAGTGAACAGATGATTAGTCTGTGAGGATGCTGATGGCAACACGGTTCTTTGCAGGAATGTCAGAAACCTGTTCCCTGTCACCGAAAGGCTCAGTGCTGATGCGGTCAGCGGGAACGCCGGCATTCTGGAGAGCCTTGGCAACAACTGCGCAACGCTTCTCAGAAAGTGTCTGGTTAATCTTGGCGTTACCTGTAGCCTTGTCTGCATAGCCCTTGATGAGCACATTGCAATCCAGAGTCTTGACTGCATTGGCAATGATGTCAATCTTGGAAGCCTCGCTCTTGCGGATTACAGACTTGCCAATGAGGAAGTAGATGCTGCGGGTCTCTGCGTCAAGAGTATTCTCGAGAGCGTCCTTGCGGGCGGCAATCTTCGCTCTTTCTGCAGCTTCCCTCGCTTCTCTCTCAGCCTTCTCTCTTGCAGCCTTCTCTGCAGCGGCCTTCTCTGCGGCAGCCTTCTCAGCGGCAGCCTTCTCAGCAGCAGCCTTAGCGGCAGCCTCTGCGGCAGCCTTAGCGGCAGCGGCCTCAGCGGCAGCGGCAGCGGCGGCCTTTGCCTTGTTGGCGGCGTCGAAGGTGAACTTGACACCGAGGAGACCTACGATGTTCTGGTCACACTCAAGATTTCCGAGAGCGGTACCAATCTTGGAATTGAACTTGTCCGTGTAGATGTTGTCAGCAACTTCGAGAGTGATGGCAACGGCAGGTGATACGCGGAAATCGATTCCACCACCGAAACGGCCTGTGAAAGAAGGAGTAGTCTTGTTCCAGTAGTAATTGTCAACCGGGAGTTCGGCAGGGGTGACTCCGTTGTTGTTGAAACGGAGGTTTCCGCCGATACCCAGGAAGATATAAGGATTCACAACACGTGCAGCCTTGAACTTGAAGATGTTGCAGATGTCAAGCACCGCATCGATGTTCAGGGAAGCGTAGTTGAACTTATAGGTCTTTTCTCCTACGGGGTTGAGGGCGGTACCCTTTGACTCGAAGCCGGAAAGTTCACCGCGAACACCGAAGCAGGGAAAAAACTGATAACCGACGTTTGCAGCGATAGTGGGATAACTCAGAAGGTCAGTCCACTGATGCGCCTCGCCGGAAGAATATGTTGCGCCTGCCTTGAGGCCCCAGAACCAACCGGGATAGAAAGTATCCTGCGCGCCGGCTACTGAACCGAAAACAAGAACAGAGGCAATAATTGCATAAAGTTTCTTCATAATATAATATATATAAGGTATAAGTTTAAAATGGGGCGCACTGGTGCGCCCCGTTTTAATCAGAGACTAATATTAGAGGCGAGTTGCTGTAATATTAATTTCGGCGTACTGAGAAATCTTCTTGAAATCAGCGAATCCAGATGCCTTACCGTCAAGACAAGAATTCAGAGTAACAGGAATAGTAATCTTATACGTTCCGGAGTTGTTATCCTTTTTGAGAGTAAGGATATTGCCGGCGATTGTATAATGAACTCCTTCTGTGATTGCCCAAGTCTGGCCGTTGAGAGTTACCGTCCAGCTTGCAGCAGGAGCGATGGTCGGAAGCACAGCGGCGTAAGAAGGTGTCTTAACATCTTCGGTATGGAAGGCCCAATTTCCATCAAAGGGTTCGTAGAGAAGTTCCTTTTCGTATGACTTCACCTCAGGGCTGTGGTAAACACCCTTGACACTGAGTGCTTCATAGAGGTCTATTACCAGGTCTTCACCAGGTGTGAACTGAAGGTCAAAAGCCTTTGTAGTCGTAAGCTTGAGGATGGGCTCTTCTGTAACGAGAACGAGAGTCTTGCTTTGAACAGTTTGGTCGCCGACCATAAGATTTGCCTTAACGGTTATCTTGCGACCCTTGAATGCATTGGCGCCCATAGTATTCCAGTCAAGTACTCCATTGCTTTCTTCAACGAACGTATAATTGCCGGATGTGCTGGTAGTGGTACTTCTTCTCATTGTACCGAGGGAGTTGAAATTAACTGTACCATAAGCTGTGGTGGGAGAGGTACTCTCAGCGTAACGGTAGAGTTTGCCATCTGTGAATTTAAGTTTAATATCCTCTGAAGAGGTATAGCCATTCGCGTCAACTTCCAGATACTTGTTGAAGTGAATCTGCTCGAAGGTGAACTGATATTCATCGTCGGCAGCAACCCACTGAGAACGTCCCTGAAGAACTATCGTATCATTCTTGACAAGAGGAGTGGTGACGAGTTCGAAAGGACAAGGGCTGGTTGTCAGAGTAACTGTAAAGGTGAACGGCACATTGAATACTGTTGCTGTGAATACAAGCTTGTATGTAGCATCATACGCAAAGGTATTCGCCCCATAACTAATATATGAATTGTCAACACTGCCACTGTTAGCAGGTACGAGCGAAACATTATTTCCTATCGTACCCGCGATATCTGTAGTACTGCCATCTTTATAGATTCGATAGGGATGCCATCCACCGGGATAAGCAGCGGCTATTGCACTGATAAATGCCTGATAGAGTTTAGCCTTTCCCCAGCTGGTGTGTGAACCATTCCACTTTTCAGGCGCGGCGGCAAAATCATCGAAAGCAGCAGCCAAAACATCACATTCGATTGTTCCTCCATTTGTCTGGTTAGGAGTAATCACTTCTGAAAGCTCCTTTTTCACATCATCGTGCCTGGGCTCAACGGTGAAAGGAATCTCTGTTGAGTAGGTCGTGTAAACCTTGCCGGCTGCGTTCCTGTCAGTCTTATGGTAGGCAGCATAGAGTTCCTGAGTTTTTGCAGTGAAAGGAATGTTTGTCAGAGTGAAGTCGAACAAATCCTGAGCAACCTTATCGATTGTAGCCGTGGTAACTCCCGCCTGGCGACCAGGGAAGAAATTGGTGGAGCCCTTAGTATAGATGGAATCGGTTAAACGCCAAGATACAGCAGCTATCTCAAGAGGCATCAGCGTGAAGTTCCAAGTACAGTTCTCGAATATATGGCATTCAGGATGCGTCACTGCAAAGTGCTCATAATCCCACTTGTAATCAAGCTTGTCAGGAGTAGCGTCTGCGTGAACGGTGTTACCTATAATATTGGCGGTATAGAGAAGGCCATAACCGGGAAGCGGATAGTCACCAATCATCATCGCCCAATTTTCACCCTTGTCAGAAGAGCCAAAGTGGTATTTAGCCTGAGAACCTACATACTCGCGATTCTGGACAGTCGTACTTCCAAGAAGGAATGCGGCGTTGAAATCCACAACATTGCCGTTCTTGTTGAAACTCAGAATCTTAGTCAAGTCACCGCTGGTCACAGGAATAGATTTGGCGTCAAACCACGCTGGAGAAACGCCGGAAGGCACAACGTCAACTTTCGTAATTCCGAAAAGCGCACCTGCTTCAGCGGCAGACATACTGCTTCCGCCAGGCATAATGAAACGAAGTTCGTATTCTCTGAAGAGATCGGATTTACTGTAATTCATATCTGTCTGTACGGGCTTAGGAGTGCCGTTCTCAACGTTGGGCTGCCAACGCATATCAACAATCCTCTCCGGGACCGGACTATCGACTTTACGTGATTCACAGAACCAGGAAACGTAATCGAAGAGTTTGTATACTTCATCATTTTCCGTAGCCTTTACAAACTGGCTCATCTTATAGTAATCGCCGTTCTGCTCGTCAGGGGCATTAACCTTGAGAGCAACCCAGTAAGCGGATTCTGCAGGACTATTTGCAGAGCTCTTTGGTTTGATGTTGGCGTGAACCGTAACCCTACCGGTTACCTTGCCTCCAATTTTCTCAACATCCACCTGCGCAGGAACATATTCCTTATTCAGGTCAGCCTGTGGAGCACGAGTGACGTCGAGTCCTTCAGTAACAACGAGTTTTACATTTTCCACGTTGAGAGCCTCGGCACATTCCTTAGGCACTATGGTGAAGGTCATATGAACGTGGGTAATAGTCTGGGATGCAGGGCCATTCGCCGCGCTTTCATTTGCCGTAAACTCGGGCGCGCCACCCCAAACGAGTGTGCTTACTTCGTTGGCATCAACGGGAGCGTCGGCAACGATGCTCTGGATACGTCCTGCAAGAGCAGCAACCTTGCCGGTGAGCTCTTCAACCTTACCCTCAAGCGTATTCAACCGAGTCTGAAGTTCATTGAGGACACCTTGGATTTCTTCGATGGCAGTCGCATTTGCCTTGATAGCTTCAGAGAGTTGCGCATCCATTTCCTCAAGCGCGCCTATCTTCGTTTGTAATTGCTTTATTTGCTCTTCAAGGGATTTCCGGAGGGCCTCAATTTGTTCATCAGTGTATTTCTTGAGTTGCGCACCCAGATCTTCTATATTTGTTCTCAGGGCTGCGACTTCTGCCTCCAAGGCCGCTTTCAATTCTGCAATTGCCTTCTCGGCTCCATCCATTCTGGCTTGAAGGGTGTTTACTAACTTGGAAAGATCCGAAAGGTCGGACGCAAGCTTATCAATTGCTTCCTTATTTTCGGCCGCAAGAGCCCCAGCGGCATCTGCCGCACCTTGAGCTTTTTTTATCGCAGCCTCAAGTGCAGCCAAATCATCGGTGAGTTCCGCTTTGTAGGCCTCAAAGACTGAAACGTCAACCTTGTTTGCCTTCAAGGTCTCGATAGTCTGATTGACACCACCAAGGGCACTCTGCAAGGAAGTGATGAGCGCCTTAAGGTTCTCGTCCTGAGCCTTAAGGTCCACAACCTCCTGAGAGTAATCCTTTGTACAACTGAGTGTTGCGCCGCCGAGCAACGCGAACACCATCAAAATTTTAAAGAATTTCTTCATGATGTTAAATGAATGATTAAAAAGTTATTAATGGTTTCAAATCTTTCTTCGCAAATTTTAACGAGCAAATATAAGTATTTTTTTATTTCCAAACAAATATAACACGATTTTTTACCTTTTTATTTAAAAATTGATGTGGAAAATTTTGGATAAAGGTGTAACAATATGGAAATAATTCCTATATTTGCACACGATTGCGTATAAGAAATGTTTTTGACGGCTTATGATGACCTTCATAGGAGAATACACTTCAAAAATTGACGACAAGGGGCGGATAGTCTTCCCCGCGCCGTTCAAGAGTATGCTCCCGGAGGGCGCAGACCGCCGTTTTGTCATCAAGAAGAGTCTTTATGACGACTGTCTGGAAATGTGGCCCTACAGCGTGTGGGAGCTTGAAGCGGACAGTATGCGCAAAGGGCTCGACTTTTACAACCCCAGGCACGTGCGTTTCTGGCGACAGTATATGCGCGGCTGCGACGTAGTGGAGCCGGACGTCAAGTTCGGGCGGATTTCCATCTCCAGACAACTTCTCAACGCAATCGGCGTGAAAAAGGACGTGGTTTTCTTTGGCATCAACTACAAGCTGGAAATCTGGGCCGCAGAGAAGTTCGATGACTCCGAGGTCCCTACTGATGAATATGTTGCCATTGCCCAAAGCCTCTCCAAAGAATAATTCTTGAGAAGGTCCTGCAATGAGCGAATACCACAATCCCGTACTCCTGAAAGAAAGCGTCGACGCCCTGGTACTGAACCGGGACGGATTCTACGCGGACGCCACCTTCGGCGGCGGGGGCCACAGCAGGGAAATCCTGGGCAGGCTTTCCGGAAAGGGCCGGCTGATGGCTTTCGACAAGGACGAGGACGCGCTGGCCAACGCCATCGACGACCCCCGCTTCCTGTTGATTCACAATAATTTCCGTTTTATACACAACTATACGCTCCTGCAGGCGCCCGACGGACTTGACGGCATACTTGCGGACCTCGGCGTGTCCTCCCACCAGTTCGACACGGCGGAACGCGGTTTTTCCTTCAGGTACGGAGCGCCCCTGGATATGAGAATGAACGTGCAGGGACAAAAGACTGCAATCGACATTGTCAATTCTTATACGCAAGAAGAATTGGAAAGAATTCTGAGACTCTACGGCGAGGTGGAAAATGCACGGAGGATGGCTCAGCTGATTGTGAACTCACGGTCGGCCGCGCCCATCCGTTCCACCTCCGACCTGGACAATGCGATTGCAGCCGCCCTGCCTTCCAATGCGGCCCACAAGGTGCTGGCAAAGGTATATCAGGCCCTGAGGATTGAGGTCAACGACGAACTGCGCTCTCTGGAGAAATTCCTCTGCGGGGCCGCGGCCTCGCTGAAGAGGGGCGGGGTCCTGGCGGTCATCACCTACCACTCGCTGGAGGACAGGATGGTGAAGAACTTCATCCGGAGCGGAAATGCCGGCGGAGAACTACGGAAAGACGTGTTCGGAAGGGTTTGCGCCCCCCTGGAAGCGGTGAACCGGAAACCGGTGGAACCCAGTGGGGAAGAGATTGCGGGAAACACCCGCGCACGCAGCGCGAAACTGCGCGTGGCACGCAAAATATGAAACAGTTACGCCCGTTATGATAAAGAAGATATTCAGATTCCTTGGCAACAGCCTCTCTGCCATCCTGAAAGGAGAATTCCTGGTCAGGCTGGGACTCGCCCGCTATTTCCGCCAGGTCCTGTTCGTCTTCCTTATGATAGGAGCGGTGATTTGGGCCAGCCTGAGCATAGACAGCACGCTCAACCGGGTGGAAAGGAACAAGAAGGAACTCAGGGACCTCAGGACTCTGGAAACCATCAAGAAATTCAAGCTGGAACAGCGTCAAAGCAGGGAAATGACGTTGAAGACGCTGGAGCGTATGGGTTCGAGGCTCGCTCCGGCGCAGAACCCCGCCGTAAGACTGGCCGACGCCCCGGACGGCAGGACTGACACAGAATAAAGGGACTGACACAGAATAAAGGGACTGGCACAGAACAACAGGACTGACACAGAATAAAGGGATTATGGGAAAGACAGATTCAAACGGCAGTTACAGGGACCGCGTGGGGATACTCCTCTACGTGTTCTACCTGCTGATGCTCGTGGCATCGGTTTTCCTCATATTCCGGCTGGTGATGATTCAACTCGACTTCAACCCCGACCCGGAGATAGAGAAGAAACTCACCCCTTCCTCCCGCCGCGTGAAGGTGGAGGCCGCCAGGGGCAGGATATTGTCCGCCGACGGAAGGACGCTCGCGATGACCTACCCGGAATACACCCTGTTCGTGGACTGCACCGTGCAGGAAGCCGACGTGTGGAGGGATTCGCTGGACCTGCTGTGCCGGGGAATTGCAAGGATAACGGGCAAGGAGACAGCGGCGCGCTACAAGGAACTCCTGACCGGGGGAAGGAAAAGGGGCTCGCGCTATATGAAACTGTGCGAAGGGCTGGATATCACGCAGTTGTATGCAATGGAGAAACTGCCGATATTCAATATGGGACAGAACTGCGGAGGGCTGATAGCCCAGACCCGGAACAGGAGGCACTATCCGTTCGGGACTCTGGGAAGAAGGACCATAGGATTCGTCAGGGACAACAGCGAGGTCCGCAACAGATATGTGGGGATTGAAGGAAAGTTCGACGAGGCGCTGAGCGGCACGGACGGAGAATTCTGGACAGAGAAGACGGATTTCGGCCACGTCCAGAGATATGACACGAGTTTTGTGAAGGCCTGTGACGGGCTGGACGTTCATACTACGATAGACATTGATTTCCAGTTGTTTGCAGACAAGGCGCTGAGGCGCAACATAGAGGAGGACCCCAATCTTGAAGGAGGATGCCTCGTGGTTATGGACGTCAGGACCGGAGCCATCAGAGCGATGGTGAACCTGCTGAGGGAGAAGACCGGAGGGCCTCTGGGAGAGATTTCCAACCTCGCCATAGGCAGGAAGGGAGAGCCCGGCTCCGTGTTCAAGACCAGCTGTCTTATGACGATGCTGGAAGACGGGCACGTCAAGAGCCTCCAGGACAGGATTCCGACCAACAGGGGCGTGCTCCCCGGATACGGTTACGAGCCCGACACGCACATCACTTCCTACGAGAAGGCCCACGGCTCGTCCATACCCATAATCGAAGGGTTCAAGGTGTCCTCCAACTATATGTTCAGGTATCTGGCGGTGAAGCATTACGGGAAGCGCCCGAAGGACTACATAGCAAAGCTGAAATCCTACCATCTGGGAGACGCCTTCGAGTTTGACATAGAGGGACTTGCGGCTCCTGCACTGCCCAACCCGGAGTCTGAAATGTGGAGCAGGACGGACCTTACCGGAGCGGCCACCGGATATGCGGTCGACCAGACTCCCCTGCAGATTCTGACTTTCTACAACGCCATAGCCAACGGCGGAAGGATGATGAAGCCCTATCTGGTGGACTCGATTTCCGGAGGAAACCGCACACAGAAGGTTCTGGGGCCCGGAGTCCTGGAGAAGTCCATCTGTTCCAGGGCAACGGCGGACACGCTTGTAAGGGCTCTCAAGTATGTGGTGGAGGAAGGAACAGCCACCAGGCTCAGGGGCGCGCGGTGCCAGGTTGCCGGCAAGACCGGAACGGCAAGGGTGGCCCTGGATTCCGGAGGATATTCCAACCGGGACGGACAGAAGAAATACCAGGGCACGTTCGTGGGATTCTTCCCTGCGGAAGACCCGCAGTACAGCATAATATGCACCGTTTATTCGTACTTCAGCGACAAGGTTTACTTCGGAGGGACCATTCCTGCGGCGACGGTGCGCGAGGTGATAGACAGGATATGCGACACTGACCCGTACTGGCGTCCTTCCATCCCGGAAGCGGGAACGGTTCCGTCAATGGAAACGACTGTAGGAGACAGGGTTGCGGAAGTCGTGAACGGAGAGGTGAAAGCGCCTGATTTCCAAGGCCTTGGACTCAGGGACGCAATTGCCCTGGCAGAGGCGGAAGGCCTGGAATGCAGACATTGCGGGACGGGGCACGTGACGGCTCAGGAACCTGCTCCCGGGACCAGGCTCAAGAGCGGAGAAACTGTAATGATTGAACTGAGATGAAACTGGCGGAAATCATAGAAAACACCGGCGCAAGGATTCTGAAAGGCAATCCCGAGGCCGAGATAGAGGCAATAAGCTGCGACTCCCGCAAGGTGGGCAGGGGCTGCGCGTTCCTTGCTGTCAAGGGCTCCGCAGCGGACGGCCACGACTTCATAGACAAGGCGCTTGAAGCCGGAGCGGAGGCTGTCATAGACGCCGACCGCAGGGCCCTTGCCCTGTGCGCCGACAATTTCTACGGGCATCCTTCCGGAAAACTGAAACTGGCGGGCATAACCGGAACCAACGGAAAGACCACCACCGTAACCCTCCTGTACAATCTGTTCAGGGGACTCGGCTACGAATGCGGACTGCTCTCAACCATAGCCAATTACGTGGGCTCCGAAAGGCTCGAGACGGACAACACCACCTCCGACCCCATAACAATCAACTCGCTTCTGGCCAGGATGGTGGAGGCAGGCTGCGAGTACTGCTTCATGGAGGTCAGTTCCATAGGGATGGAGCAGGACAGGGTGACGGGGCTCGAGTTCAAGGTGGGGATATTCTCAAACCTCACCCACGACCACCTGGACTATCACGGAACCTTTGCGGAATATCTGAGGTGCAAGAAACTGTTCTTCGACAATCTTCCCGGGGATGCCTGGGCCATAATCAACGCGGATGACCGCAACGGGTCCGTAATGGTGCAGAACACGGCGGCCAGGATTATGACTTATTCCTGCGGAAGCGTGGCGGACCACAACTGCCGGATATTGGAACGCAGTTTCGAGGGTATGCTCCTGGACATAGACGGCACCCAGGCCTGGACGAGACTGGTGGGCAGGCACAATGCCTACAACGTTATGGCCATATACTGCACGGCGCTCGCGCTCGGGCTGGGCGCAGAGGAGGCCCTGCTGGAGATAAGCAGGCTGCAGAGCGCACCCGGAAGGCTCGAGAACCTGAAAGGGCCCCGGGACATTTGTGTAATAATAGATTACGCGCACACGCCCGACGCGCTCCAGAATGTGCTGAAGACACTGCGTGACGTTGCTCCGGAGCGCAATCTGGTGTGCCTGTTCGGCTGCGGAGGCGACAGGGACAGGAGCAAGCGCGCGGAAATGGGAGCCATTGCGGAGAGGGGCGCCGACAGGATTTTCATAACGTCGGACAACTCCCGCAGCGAACGGACGGAAGACATAATGGAGGACATAAGGAAGGGGTTGAGCCCCGCCGGACTGGCAAAGACGGTCTGCATTGCGGACAGGAGGGAAGCCATCCGCGCCGCAATCACCCTCAGTCCCGCCTCCTCTACCATACTGCTGGCCGGCAAGGGCCACGAGACTTATCAGATTCTGGGCAGGGAGAAGCTTCATTTCGACGAGAAAGAGATTGTCCTGGAAACGTTTGACACAATAAAAGACTGACTATGCTATACCATATCTTCAACTGGATGAAGGATTCGGGGATTGACTTTCCCGGCATCCATCTTATGAACTTCCTGTCGTTCAGGGCAATGCTCGCGGCGGTGTTCGGGCTGCTCATCTCCCTGGGAGCGGGACGCGGAATCATCCGGCGCCTCAGGCTCAAACAGGTTGGAGAAACCATCAGGGACCTCGGCCTTCAGGGACAGATGGAGAAGGCGGGCACACCCACTATGGGAGGAATAATCATAATTGTCTCCATCCTGGGCGCCGCCCTGCTTGTCTGCAACCTTTCCAGCATATACACCATACTGCTGGCCGTCACCACTTTGTGGTGCGGGGCGACGGGCTTCGCGGACGACTACATCAAGGTGTTCAAGCACGACAAGAACGGGCTTTCAGAGAAGAAGAAACTCATAGCGCAGTTCTCGCTCGGACTGCTGATTGCCGTCGCGATGTGCTTCAGCCCCGCCATACAGACCGACAACATCGTCACCACCATCCCCTTCGTGAAAGCCAATGAATTCGACTATTCCTGGCTCTCGCCGTTCCGCGGGCAGGCGGGGGTTTACTGCACCTGGGGAATCTATATGCTGGTCATAATCCTTGTCATAGTGGCCTGCTCCAACGGAACCAACCTGACCGACGGGATGGACGGCCTGAGCGCGGGCACTTCCGTGACCGTGGGGCTCGTCCTGGGTGTGCTGGCTTATGTCGGAGGCAACGTCAACAATGCCGCCTATCTTGATATAATGTACATTCCCGGTTCCGGAGAAGTGGCGGTGTATATGGCCGCGTTCGCCGGCTCCCTGCTGGGTTTCCTGTGGTACAACAGTTTCCCGGCCGAGGTGTTTATGGGAGACACGGGGAGCCTTACCATCGGAGGCATAATCGGAGTCGGGGCGGTGCTGGTCCGCAAGGAACTGCTGCTCCCCCTGCTCTGCGGGATTTTCCTCGCGGAGAGCGCCTCCGTCCTCATTCAGAGATATTATTTCAAATATACCAGAATCAAGTACGGTGAAGGCAGGAGGGTCTTCCTGATGGCTCCCCTGCACCACCACTATCAGAAGAAAGGCATACCGGAACCGCGCATCGTCAGCCGTTTCTGGATTATTGGAATCGTTCTGGGCGTAGCGACTCTCGCCCTCTTGAAAATCAGATAGAATATGTCAAGAATAGTTGTATTGGGAGGAGCTGAAAGCGGTGTGGGCGCCGCCGTGCTCGCGAAAGTCAAAGGATTCGACGTCTTCCTGTCCGACAACGGAAAGATTGGGGACGAATACGCGCAGACCCTGCGCCGGTGGGAAATCCCCTTTGAGGAGGGCGGGCACACCGAGGAGTTGATACTCAACGCCGACGAGGTTGTCAAGAGCCCCGGAATCCCCTCTTCCGCCCCTATGGTGAGGAAACTCCGGGAACAGGGCACAGGCATAATATCGGAGATTGAGTTCGCCGCCAGATATGACAGCGCAAAGAAGATTTGCGTCACGGGGTCGAACGGCAAGACCACAACGACTTCCCTGATATTCCACCTGCTTCAGAACGCCGGGCTCAACGTGGGTCTCGGAGGCAACATAGGCAAGAGTTACGCATATCAGGTGGCCACTGAGCAGCACGACTACTATGTGCTGGAAATCAGCAGTTTCCAGTTGGATGACGCATACGATTTCCGGCCGGACATAGCCATCATAACCAACATAACGCCCGACCATCTGGACCGCTACGACCACAATATGGAGAATTACATCAGGGCCAAGTTCCGGATTACCCGCAACCTCAGGCCCGAGGACTGTTTCATCTTCGACTCGGACGACGCCATAACCGTGGGACACCTGAGCAAGATAGTCGTGAAAGCCAAGATGCTGCCTTTCAGCCAGGAACGGGAACTGGAGGAAGGAGCGTACCTGGACGGGGAAAGGATAGTGCTGAAGGTGGACAGGAACGAGAGCGAGCTTTACCTGAAAGACCTCGCCCTGGGCGGGAAGCACAACATCTACAACTCTATGGCGGCGGCGCTGGCGGCCAAGGCCAGCGGCATAAGCGACGAGTCCATTCGCAGTTCGCTGAAGAGTTTCAGCCCCATAGAACACCGTCTGGAGCCTGTCCTGAGCATTGCGGACGTCCTGTATATCAATGACAGCAAGGCCACCAACATAGACGCGGCCTGGTATGCGCTGGAATGCCAGACAAGGCCGGTGGTATGGATTGTCGGAGGGAAGGACAAGGGCAACGACTACAGCGTTCTCCTTCCTCTTGTAAGGGAGAAGGTGAAGGCGATAGTGTGCCTGGGCGTTGACAACAGCAAGATTCACGCGGCGTTCGAGGATGTCGTGGGCCGCGCGAACATTGTGGACACGGCCGGCGCGGAGGAGGCGGTGAAGGCGGCGCAGAGGATGGCCTGCGCGGGAGACGTAGTGCTGCTGAGCCCCTGCTGCGCAAGTTTCGACCTGTTCAAGAGTTATGAGGACCGCGGGGAACAGTTCAAGGAAGCGGTCAGGAACCTGTAAGCAGACACCGACTGGAATATGACTGACGCCGGACACAAGAGAAAGGGAATGATAGAACGCCTGGAAGGAGACAAGGTGGTGTGGATTATTGTGCTTATGCTCATACTGATATCCATCGTGTGCATCTTCTCAAGCACGTCGCGCCTTCTCTCCGGCGGAGAGACGAGGTTGGATATGGTGGTGAGACAACTTAAGGTGGTCGCCATAGGGCTGGCCGCCATATTCGGCTGCTACTTCATAAAATCGCTGAAATTCTACAGGTTCATCGCAAGGTACAGTTTCCTGATTTGCCTCGCCCTGCTCCTGTTCCTGGACTTCGGTCCCAGGGACGGATTCATCCACAGCGGAGCCATATACGGGGCCCGACGTGTAATCGTGGTGAGCGGGAAGCAGATATTCGTGGCGGAGATTGTGAAGGTCCTGATGGTCCTCTATCTCGCCTGGGCGACGGAGGCGGTGAAGACGGGAGTCGGCAAACTCCGGCTCGCCGACAGGCTCGCCCGCACCAAGACATTCTCCTGGATGGAGGGAAGGGGCGCCAGAAGCGCCGTTTACATATATCTGCCCTTCCTCCTGACCTGCGTACTGATGCTTCCCGGAGGCACTTCCTCCACCCTGTTCTGCGGGTTCATAATGTTCCTCACCATATTGATAGGAGGAGGCAGCCTTAAGGATATGTTCCGGCTGATGTTGTCCGGGATTGCCGTCCTGGCATTGTGCTACGGGCTTTTCCTGTTTACGGACGGCGCGGTGTTCAAGAGACTCGGGACAGCCAGTTCCGGCAGCAGATGGGTAAGTCTGGAGGAGCGTGAAGCCAGGTACAAGGCCGCCGGGAGCCCGGAAGAAAAACAGAGGCAACTGGACACGCTGCGCCAGCAGTACAGCGCAAGGATAGCCATCAAGCAGGGAGGGCCGATAGGCAAAGGGCCCGGACAGAGCACGCAGAGATATATGGTGCCGGATATGGCCGAAGACTTCATGTTCAGTTTCATAGTGGAGGAATACGGCATCCTGGGAGCCCTGATTGTCATTTTCCTCTATGTGTCGCTGCTGGCCAGGGGCTCGCTGATAGTGAGGCACTGCAACGATGACACTTTTGCCAAGACCTGCGTGGCCGGGCTGGTTCTGCTGATATCCCTGCAGGCATTCCTCCATATGTTCGTGAACGCGGGAATCATACCTATGACGGGACAGACCCTGCCTCTGATAAGTCACGGGACGAGTTCGTTCCTGTGCTTCTGCGGGGCATTCGGTATAATCCTCAGTTTCAGCAGGATTGCGCAGCGCAGGATAGAAAGCGCGGAAAATGAAGCGAAATCCCTTCTCAGCGGACGGGACGACGATGTCAGGGAAGGTCTGGACGACCTTGACGCATTTGAATCGGACAATGAAATGATATAGATTATGGGAGACTACAAGGCAATAAGGGCAATAATAAGCGGAGGCGGCACGGGAGGTCACATTTTTCCCGCCGTCTCGATAGCGGACAAGCTCAGGGAACTCAACCCCGGGACGGAAATACTGTTTGTAGGAGCGGAAGGAAAGATGGAAATGGAGAAGGTGCCCGCGGCGGGATACAGGATAGTGGGACTTCCCATAGTGGGGCTTCAGAGACAGCTCAACCTGAGGAACATCCTGAATGACATCCAGGTTCCCTTCAAGGTGCTTGCGAGCATACACAAGGCCGGGAAGGTCATCGACGCCTTCAAGCCGGACATCGTGATAGGCGTGGGAGGTTATGCGAGCGCTCCCCTTCTGTGGAAGGCCACCCGCAAGGGAGTCCCCACCCTGATTCAGGAGCAGAACGGATTCGCCGGACTCACGAACAGGATTCTGGGCGGCAAGGTAGGGAAAATCTGCGTTGCCTATGACGGGATGGAGAAGTTCTTCCCCGCCGACAAGATTGTCAAGAGCGGAAATCCGATAAGGGCGGGAATAGGGCCCGCGAGCCCTGAAACCAGGGAGGAAGGCCTGCGTTTCTACGGTTTCACCCCCGGAAAGAAGCATATCCTGATAATAGGCGGAAGCCTTGGAAGCGGTACCCTGAACAAGTCTATGCGCGCCTGGATAGGCGCAGGCTGCCCGGGCGGAGAGGACGTGGAGGTGCTCTGGCAGTGCGGACGGTATTACAAGGAGGGGGTTGACAGGTTTATGGAGCAGCAGGCCGCGGCAGGAAGGGACCTGCGGAACATCAGGCACACTGACTTCATTGCAAGGATGGACCTTGCCTATGCCGCCGCCGACCTGGTTGTGTCCCGCTCCGGGGCATCCTCGGTGTCGGAGCTGTGCGCCGCTCACAAGGCCTGCATCTTCGTTCCCTCCCCCAACGTCGCCGAAGACCACCAGACACACAATGCGATGGCCCTCGTTAGCAGGGATGCAGCCTTGCTGGTGCGTGACCAGGAGGCCCCCGAACTTCTGATGCGGACCGCCGTGGAGACAGTCCACGACACGCAGAAAATCAGTTCGATGGAAAAGAACATCGCTCCCCTGGCGCTCGAGAATGCGGCCCAGGTCATTGCGGACGAGGCATACAAACTTATTTGAGGACGGATAAAAAAAGTTCTTATGAAAATAGAATACCGAAACGTTTATTTTATAGGTATAGGCGGCATAGGGATGAGCGCCATAGCGAGGTTCTTCAAGTTCCAGGGCTGCGACGTCAGCGGATATGACAGGACTCCCTCCGACCTTACCCGCAAGTTGGAGAGCGAGGGCATACGAGTCCACTATGAGGACCGCCCGGAGATGATTCCCGCGGACATAAGCGGCACTCTGGTGGTATATACCCCCGCCATTCCCGAAGAACTTGGCGAACTGCGCTTCGCAAGGGAAAAGGGATATACCGTAATCAAACGTTCCAAAACGCTGGGCGAGATAACCAGGGGGCAGTCCTGCCTCGCGGTTGCCGGCTCGCACGGGAAGACCACCACTTCAACACTGATTGCCCACATTATGCAGCAGGGCAGGGGCTGTTCCGCATTCCTCGGCGGAATTTCCAAGAACTACGGCACCAATATGCTTATGAGCGAGGGCAACGTGGTGGTGGCGGAAGCCGATGAATTCGACAGGTCTTTCCTCCAGCTCCATCCCAGCATAGCGGCCATCACGGCTATGGACGCAGACCATCTGGACATCTACGGCACTCTTGAGAATATGCAGGGGGCCTTCCGGGAGTTCGCCTCGCAGGTCAGCGAGACACTTGTCCTGAAACTGGGACTTCCCATAGGCCGGAACGAAGTGTCGGCCAAGGTGTTCAGCTACCATTTCGACGACCCCGGCGCAGACTTCCACGCCTCGAACCTGAGACTGGAGCCCGACGGGCACTATATCTACGACCTCGTGCATCCGGGAGGAATCCTGGAGGACATCAGGGTCGGAACGCTGGGCTGGGTGAACGTGGAGAACAGCATCGCCGCGGCCGCGGTGTGCCTCTGCTACGGAGTTGACGCGCAGATAGTCCGTCAGGCCATCGGCACCTTCCAGGGGGTCGTGCGCAGGATGGACGAGCGCTTCAACAGGGACGGGGTCGTTTACATCGACGACTATGCCCATCACCCCGCCGAACTGGGCGCCACCATATCGTCGCTCAGACAGATTTTCCCGGACAGGAAACTCACCGCGGTCTTCCAGCCGCACCTTTATACCAGGACCCGCGACTTTGCGGATGAATTCGCGCGGAGCCTGAGTCTGGTTGACGAGCTGGTCCTTCTGGACATCTATCCCGCGAGGGAACTTCCCATAGAGGGAGTCAGCTCCCGGATAATATTCGACAAGGTCACCGCGCCGGAGAAGACCCTCATCGGGAAGGATGAACTGATGCCGCTGCTGGAGAAGAAGGAATTTCAGGTCCTGGTGACGTTCGGCGCCGGAGACATAGACAGATTTACGGATAAAATCTCGGAAATGCTTGAGAAAAGATGAAACTGAAAGGCTCCGACATAGTTTCCATATTTCTTGTCCTGCTGATTCTGGCCGGACTCGCCGCGGTGTGCTCTCTGGACGGGAGAGAACGCTCGAAGATGAATTGCAGGGCCGTGAAGCTGAGCATCGACGAGCCTTTCCGCCTGATTGAGGACGAGCAGGTGATGCTGCGCATACGCGAGGATTACGGCGAGTGTGTGGGCAGGAAACTGGACGAACTGGACCTGAGCGCCATAGAGAAGACGCTGGACGGAAGCGGAGTGGTGCTCAAGAGCCAGGTATGGACAACTCCGGACGCGGTTCTGCACATTTCGCTGAAACAGAGGACTCCGGTGGTGAGGTTCCTCAAGGACGGCGGATGTTTCTATTCCGACAGGGACGGGCATCTTTTCAAGGCGTCGCGAAGGTGCAGCCTGGACCTTCCCGTCATAGACGGAGACCTTCCGATTGAGTTCGGCGGGGAACTTCCGACGGAGGACGGGGCCGAATCGGAGAAGAAAAGATGGCTGATGCAGACCCTGGATATGCTGGAGACGATGAAGGACACGCCCTGGGAAGAGAACGTCACCCAAATCAGCGTCCTTCCGGGAGGCGATATGGTGATGGTGCCCAGGGAAGGGACGGAACTGTTCCTGTTCGGCCGGCCGGACGGGGCCGCGGACAAATTCGAACGAATGGGAAAATACTACACTCACATACTGCCGGCCAAAGGTGAAGGCTATTACAGGAAAGTGAGCGTGAAATACAAAGGACAGATAATTTGTACGAAATAGATATATGGAAGAACGTTATTTGGCACTTGCAGACCTGGGCACTTCCAAAATAGCCCTTACGGTCGCCAAAGTCACGGGAGAGAACACCGAGGTGCTGTATTACAGGGAGACCCCCTCCGACGGCATACGCTACGGCAGCATCTTCAACCCGATGAAAGCGGCCGAAAGCCTGCGCAAAAGCGTGGAAAACGCAGAGAATGAACTTGGAATCAAAATCAGGCAGCTCATCACCAATATGCCCCGCGGTTCCGTAAGGCAGGAGAGCTCCCCCGCACAGATTGAGAGAAGCGACCCTTACAGCTGCATCTCCTCCGACGAGGTGGACGCGCTGAAGAACATCACGCTGGACTCATATCCCCTGGAGGACCCTCAACGCGAGGAAATCTACGGGGCCGTGGCGCAGTCGTTCAGCACGGACGATATGATTCACGCCTCGGAGGAAGACATCGTGGGTGTGTGCAGCGAGCGGCTGGACGGCAACTTCAGGATATTCATCGGCGCCAAGAAGCCCGTTGACAACATCTTCAAGGCAAGCAGCCTGCTGGACCTTGCGATTGCGGGGAAGGTGTTCACTCCCGACGCCGTGGGACGGGCTGTCCTCAACGAGGGGGAACTGGAGAACGGCGTGGGGCTCATCGAGATAGGCTGCGGAGTGACCTCCGTGAGCATATTCGAGAACAACATCCTGCGCTATTACTCGTCCATCCCATTCGGAGGCGGGATAGTCACCAACGACATAAAGATGGAGTGCAACATCAAGGGGGCGCTGGCCGAGAACATCAAGCTGGCGTTCGGAGCCTGCCAGCCCGACAAACTCCAGACTATGTCCGAGAAGATTCTTATGCTGAACAACGAGGAACTCTGCAGCAGCCACAAACTTCCCGTGAAATACCTGTCCGAAATCATCACCGCGAGGATGAAGGAAATCCTCCAGTCCATATTCTTCCTCATCCAGAGCAGCGGGTACGCCGACAGGCTCCGCAGCGGACTGGTGGTGACGGGAGGAGGAGCGAACCTGTTGAACTGCGTGAATTTCATCAAGGACGAGTCCGGGTACAACGTGCGCCTGGGATTCCCCCACACAAGCGCGTTCTCGCAGGCGGACTGCGAGGGATTCGGGGCCCTTTCCTCCACCACGTCGGTGGCTATGCTGCTGGCGTGCAAGGACGACCCCTACCTGAATTGCCTTGAATCGGCTCCCGCGCCAGCAAGGGCTGAGGAGAGCGGCGCTGCGGAGGAAGAGACCGCGCAGGACGGAGCCGGAGTTCCCGACGGGGCTGAAGTGATGCCGGAGCAGGAGACGGATGAGGTGGGCGAAAGACGGAAGAAGAAGGAGGAGACGGGAGACATCTTCGCCCCCGTGACGGAAGCGGAACCCAAGACGGAAGTCAGGGCAAAGGGCAGGGAGAAAGAGAACAAGCCCGGATTCCTGGTGAAATGGGGGTCCAGAATCGGGGTTGCCATAGGCGAAATCTGGGATTCATCCATAATAGGCAAGTCATACGAAGAAATGGAATAAAGCTATGGGAGATTACGCAATAAATGAAGTGACACCCTTGAATTGGGTTTCGTCCGACTCCATCATCAAAGTCATAGGAGTGGGCGGCGGCGGATGCAACGCCGTCAGCAATATGTTCAGGCAGAAGGTCCAGGGCTGCAACTTTGTGGTCTGCAACACTGATTCCCAGGCTCTGTGCAAGAGTCCAGTGCCTGTGAAAATCCAGCTCGGCCTCGGCCTCGGAGCGGGAACGGACCCTGCGAAGGGACGCAACGCCGCGCTGGAGAGCCAGGAGGAGATTGAGCGCAATGTCCTGGACGAGAACACGCAGATGCTGTTTGTCACTGCGGGAATGGGCGGAGGCACCGGAACCGGAGCGGCGCCCGTCATAGCCAAGATGGCAAAGGACCGCGGAATACTGACGGTGGCGGTTGTCACCCTGCCTTTCAAGAACGACGGGGACAAGGCGATGGTCCGCGCGATAGACGGCATCCACGAACTTGAGCGCAACGTGGACAGCCTCCTTATCATCAACAACCAGAAAATCTTCGAGGTTTTCTCCAACCTGATGATTCACGACGCGTTCCCCAAGGCGGACGAGGTGATTACCACGGCCGTCAGGAGCATCATAGAAATCATCAAGAAGCCGGGCTACATCAACGTTGACTTCGAGGATGTCAAGACTATGATGCGCAACAGCGGAATGGCGCTTATGGGAATAGGTGAGGGAAAGGGCAAGACACGCATCCAGGATGCCGTGAAGCAGGCGTTCGAGTCTCCCCTTCTGAACGATTTCGACCTCACCACCGCCAAGAACGTGCTTGTGAACATCACCGCGGCGAAGAACCAGAACGGTCTGTCGACAGACGACTATGCGGCCATCAACGACCTCATTGACGAGTACACCGGAGGCAACAACAATTTCAAGCGCGGACTCATCTACAATGACGCTCCCGACGCTGACGACACCATCAGAATCACGGCCATCGCAACCGGATTCAAGGTGGGCAAACTCATAGGCCCCGACACCAGGAGGGGCAACCTGATTCCCATCGACTCCGACTTTGTGTACAAGTCCATCGCCTCCTATGTGGACAGGTCCGCATTCGACACCGAAGAGGAAGACTATCACATAGGTTTCAACATCAAGGGGAATGTCAGGACCTTCCATTTCGACCCGGACGTACCCCCTGCCCTGACAGTGCGTCAGGGACAGGATATCTCAACATTGGAAAACACACCTGCAATCAGGAGGATAAAGTAATGAAAAGGACTAGAGTAAGATTTGCGCCCTCGCCTACGGGCCCCCTGCATATGGGCGGCGTGCGCACGGCATTGTACAATTATCTGTTCGCCAAGCAGAAAGGAGGAGACTTCATCCTCAGGATTGAAGACACGGACTCCCACCGTTTCGTACCCGGAGCGGAGAAGTATATCATCGAGGCCCTGCGCTGGTGCGGGATTTATCCCGACGAAGGTGTGGACAAGGACGGGAATATGGTCAGCGTGCCCAGCGAGAGGCATCCTCACGCGCCTTACCGCCAGAGCGAGCGGAAACCCATCTATCGGAAATATGCCGAGGACCTGGTGTCCGCAGGCTGGGCCTACTATGCCTTCGACTCGTCCGAGGAACTTGAAAAAGCCAGGGCCGAAGCCGAAGCGCGCGGAGAAACCTTCATTTACAACTGGAGCACCCGGGAGAATCTCCGGAATTCCCTCACCCTCCCCGCCGATGAGGTCGAACGCCTGCTCAGGGACACGACAGACTGGACGGTGCGCTTCAAGATGCCCAAGGACCGTACTGTCAGGATGGACGACCTTATCCGCGGCCACATCGAGGTGAATACCGTGACTCTGGATGACAAGGTGCTCTGGAAGAGGGCCGACGAACTGCCCACCTATCACCTCGCAAACATCGTTGACGACCATCTTATGGAGGTGACCGAGGTAATCCGCGGCGAAGAATGGCTCCCTTCCCTCCCCCTGCATTACCTTCTGTATGAGGCATTCGGGTGGGAAAGACCCGGATTCGCGCACCTCTCCCTGCTGCTCAAGCCGGTGGGCAACGGAAAACTCAGCAAGAGGGACGGTGACAAACTGGGATTCCCCGTGTTCCCTATGCTCTGGACCAGCCCGGAGGGCGAGACTTCCCACGGATACCGTGAGGACGGCTATTTCCCCGAGGCTTTCATCAATATGCTGGCCCTGCTCGGCTGGAATCCCGGAACGGAGCAGGAGATTTTCTCGCTGCCGGAACTGGTGGAGAGCTTCTCCATAGAGAAGGTCATCAAGTCCGGGGCGAAGTTCAACCCTGAAAAGGCGAAATGGTTCAACAAGGAGTATCTCAGGCTGGAGAGTCCGGAGGAACTGGCGCGGATGTGGATGCCGGAACTTGAAGAGAAAGGGGTGAAGGCGGACGAGAAGAAGATTGTGGAGATTGTGGACCTGATAAAGGAGAGAGCCACCTTTGTGAGCGACTTCTGGAACATTGCGTGGTACCTGTTCAAGGCGCCTGCGGAATATGCCGGGAAGGATGTCGCCAAATTCTGGAAAGAAGAGAACTATGTTCCCGCGCTGCAGGCCTGCAAGGAATGCAGGACCGGAGAGGAACTTGAGGAATGGATACGGCGGAAGGAGTTGCCGATGGGCAAGATTATGAACTGCATCCGCCTGATGCTCAGCGGCTCCGGAAGCGGACTCGGGATAGGTGACATAATCCGGTTCATCGGCCACGACGAGGCGCTCGCCCGTTGTGAAGCGGCGGCAAAAGCGCTGAATTCACAGGCAGGATGACGGACTGGCGCTTTTTGGCGGAAGGCGTGATGCCTGACGAGGGTATAGTCCTTCCGATAGACAAGCCTTACCGCTGGACGTCCGCGGACGTCGTACGGAAAATCAAGTACGCCGCTGTCCGCAGGTTCGGCAAGAAGAATCTGAAGGTGGGGCACGCAGGAACGCTGGACCCTTTGGCGACAGGGCTCCTGCTTGTCTGCATAGGGCCTGCCACACGCAGGGCCGAGGCTCTTCAGGCCAGCGCGAAGCAATATCTTGCGGAGGTGACGTTCGGGGCCACCACGCCTTCCTATGACCTTGAGAAAGAAATCGACTCGTTTTACCCCCTGGACGGAGTTTCGCGGGAGAGTCTGCTGGAGGTACTTCCCGGATTTGTGGGCGAGCAGGAGCAGGTTGCGCCTCTTTTCAGCGCGAAGTCGGTGGACGGAGTGCGCGCCTACCGGACTGCCAGAAAACTGTTGAAGCAGGCCCGGCTTGAGGGCAAGGCTTTCGACCACAGCGCCGGAGACGAGCTGCGGACCAACCTTATCAATATCTACGGGATTGAATTGGAGGAGTTTACGGAGGGTGCGGACGGGGGCTCCCCGGCCGGGACCGCCACGTTCGGGAGTTCCGCCCCGGCCGGGTCCGCCACGTTCGGGACCGCCTCGTTCGGGCCATCGATGCCACTCACCCCGGCCGGGACCGCCATTGAGCGCTCCGTGTCGGGACTCCCGCCTGAACAGCCCGCACCGCCGTGCAACGCCCCCGGCAACGGGAAAATCCACGTGGCGGATATCAGCGCCTATTCCCTGCCGACGGCCAGGATAAGGGTGGATTGCAGCAAAGGAACTTATATCAGGGCCCTTGCCCGCGACCTTGGCGAAGCGCTCGGGAGCGGCGCCTTCCTCAGTTCGCTCAGACGTACGCGCAACGGCGGCTTCGACATCTGCGAAGCGCTGAGCATAGAGGATGCGGTTGCCCTGCTCGAAGCCTGAGCAAGGTTATGCGCCTGCGGGGTCCGGGCGCCGGTCCGGCTCTGTGGGGAGGTCAGATTTTCTCAACCCTGCGCTGGTGACGGCCTCCTTCGAAGGGGGTGGTCAGCCAGGCGCGGATGCATCGGGTACACATCTGATAACTGATGAAACGGGCGGGCATCACAAGCACGTTGGCATTGTTGTGCCGCTTGCAAAGCCCGGCGATGGCGGTTCCCCAGGCCAGTCCCGCGCGGACGCCCTTGTGCTTGTTGAGCGTCATAGCCATACCGTTGCCTGTGCCGCACAGCGCGATTCCGCAATCCACTTCCCCGGACTCGACCGCCGCGGCCAGGGCGTGGGCGAAATCCGGATAGTCGCAACTTTCAGGGCTGTCGGTTCCGAAGTTGCAGACGTCATACCCCTTTGAGAGCAGATAACTGATGATTCTGGTTTTGTAATCGAGACCCGCGTGGTCCGAGCAGATGCCTATCTTCATAACCTCATTGATTTTTCTTGAACAGATTTCTCAAATATAACCATATTCGGGTGTTTTGCAAAGGGCCTTTTGTATTTACAAAAAGATTTCGTACATTTGCCCTCCGTTTGACCACGGTGGTCAATCACTTAACATTTTAAATTTTCACTGCTATGGCTGAATACTTGCTGCCAGAGAAGAAGCAGGAGATTTTCGCGAAGTACGGAAAGTCTAATAAGGACACCGGCTCTCCTGAGAGTCAAGTTGCTTTATTTTCCTACCGTATCGCTCATCTTACCGAGCACGTCAAGAGGAACAGGAAGGACGTTGCGACACGCCGTTCGCTCCTCCGTCTCGTAGGTAAGAGACGTCAGGTTCTGGACTATCTCCAGAAGATTGACATAGAGAGATACAGAAAAATCGTCAAGGAGCTGGGTCTCCGCCGATAATCAAGATAGGAAATCATAGGGGTGGCACCCGGAGCGGTGCCATCCCTTTTTTGAAAAGAGACGTAAAGGAAAACAATAATGAACGTAATCAAGAAAACAATCAATCTCGCGGACGGCCGCGTCATTGAAATCGAAACCGGAAAACTCGCCAAGCAGGCGGCCGGTTCGGCAGTGGTGAAGATGGGTGGCACAATGCTTCTTGCCACAGTCACTGCAGCGACAGAAGTCAAGGACGGTGCGGACTTTATGCCCCTTACCGTGGACTACAAGGAAAAATATTATTCAGCGGGTCGCTTCCCCGGCGGATTCATGAAGAGAGAAGGCAAGTCTTCAGACTATGAGATTCTGATTTCCCGCCTCATCGACCGCCCCATCAGGCCTCTCTGGCCGGAAGATTTTCATCTTGAGGTATTTGTGAACGTGACTCTCATCTCTGCCGAGAAGGACATACAGCCCGACGCTCTTGCGGGTCTTGCCGCTTCCTGCGCGCTCGCGACCTCAGACCTCCCCTTCCAGGGACCCGTCTCTGAAGTCAGGGTCTGCCGGATTGACGGGAAGTTCGTCATAAACCCCACTTTCTCAGATATGGAGAGGGCCGACCTCGAACTGATGGTGGCCGCCACCGAGGAGAACATAATGATGGTCGAGGGAGAAATGAAGGAAGTCAGCGAGCACGATATGCTCGAGTCCATCAAGTTCGCCCACGAGGAGATAAAGAGACATTGCCGCATCCAGAAGGAACTTATGCACGAACTCGGGACTGACGTCAACAAGAGGGACTATCCCCACGACCCCGAGGACGAGCAGCTCAGGAAGGCGGTTCACGATTTCTGCTACGACAAGTGCTACGCCCTTGCAAAGAGCGCCAAGCCCAAGCACGAGAGGGAGGATGGATTCGGAGCCATCAAGGACGAATTCCTTGCGACCATACCCGAACCCGGAGATTCAATCGTGGAGAGGGAGGAATATGCCGCCAAGGTCACCCTGGCCAGCCGTTACTATCACGCTGTGGAGAAGGAGGCGATGCGCAATATGATTCTGGACGAGGGCTGCCGTCTCGACGGACGCGCCTGCAACCAGGTCAGGCCCATCTGGTGCGAGGTTGACTATCTGCCTTGCGCGCACGGTTCCGCAATCTTCACCCGCGGTGAGACTCAGTCGCTCGCATCGGTTACGCTCGGAACCAAGATGGATATGAAGGAGACGGACGAGGTCCTCATCCAGGACGACCAGCAGATTGTGCTGCACTACAACTTCCCTCCTTTCGCAACAGGCGAGGCCAAGAGCCAGAGAGGTGTCGGCCGCCGCGAGATAGGTCACGGAAACCTTGCCCTGCGCGCCCTCAAGCCCGTCATCCCTACGGCGCCCGAGAACCCCTATGCAGTCCGTATTGTAAGCGATATACTGGAGTCCAACGGTTCTTCATCGATGGCCTCAGTGTGCGGCGGCTGCCTTGCGCTGATGGACGCGGGTGTAAAGATTACCAAACCCGTTGCCGGCGTTGCAATGGGACTCATCACTGACGCCGAGCGTCCCAATGACAGATATGCCATCCTCACCGACATCCTTGGAGATGAGGACCACCTGGGAGATATGGACTTCAAGGTTACAGGTACCGCGGACGGAATAACCGCGACCCAGATGGACATCAAGGTGGACGGCCTGAGCTATGAAGTTCTGGAGAAGGCTCTGGAGCAGGCCCGCCAGGGACGTATGCACATTATGGGAGAGATGCTCAAGACTATCAGCGAGCCCCGTGAGGACTACAAGCCTTTCGTTCCCAGAATCGAGCAAATCAGAATCGCGGCCGAATTCATCGGAGCGGTTATCGGAAAGGGCGGAGAGACCATCCAGAAGATTCAGAAGGAAACCGGCACTACCATCACCATCACCGAGGAACCTCTTCCCGACGGCGGTACCGAAGGAGTTGTGGACGTGGCTTCCAACGACGGCGAGGCAATGAAGAAGGCCCTGGACTGGATAAAGGGTATCTGCGCAGTTCCCGAGGCGGGACAGACCTACCACGGAAAGGTGGTCAGCATCCTGGAATTCGGCGCGTTCATCGAGATTCTTCCCGGCAAGGAAGGTCTGTTGCACGTCAGTGAGATTGCCTGGACCAAGACCGACAAGGTGGAGGACGTTCTGTCCGTAGGAGACGAGGTTGACGTCAAACTCCTTGAAATAGATGCCAAGACCGGCAAGATGCGCCTTTCAATGCGCGCTCTGACCGAGAAGCCCGAAGGTTATGTGGAACCTGAGCGCAAACCCCGCCCCGAGCGTGGAGAACGCCGTTCTTCCGACCGTCGTCAGGGCGGTGAACGTCACGGTGGAGACCGTCGCAGGGACGAACGTCACGGTGGCGAGCGCCACAGGGAAGACAGGCCCCGCCGCAACTTCGGACAGCAGGAGGAGACTCCCGCTCCAGCCGAGGAGGTCAGCGAGCCCGACACCTTCTGAAACAGGGTGGCGACACCATAAAGACAGAGACCGGCCAAAAGCAGTTTTGGTCGGTCTCTGTCTGGTTTTTATTGTTCAGCCGAGAGCGGTTCTTGCCAAGGGCCGGTCAGCCAAGAGCCGGTCAGCCGAGAGCGGTTCAGCCGAGAGCTGTTCTTGCCAAGGGCCTTTCAGCCAAGCGTCTTCCCGCCACGAGACCTCCGGCGGCTAAAGGCCAAGCGCTGCAGGGAGCTCGCCGCAAGAGCTCTCCTCGCGCTTGACTTTTGCACTGTCATCGCCCGAAAAGCCCTGGTGACTGAAAAATCACCGACAAATCATCCTGCTTTTTGTCCAGGTGACCCGACTTTCCCGG
>JAKSKF010000023.1 GCA_024401825.1 Bacteroidales bacterium | reverse complement strand
AGGCATCTCTTCGGTAACGTCATTTACCAATGCTTCAATTCTGCTGAGTGCCCACTCATACTGTTCTCTGGATTCTATCTTTGTCATAATGTTGTAACGTCTTTTATTTTATCATATTCTGCGTGCGTGCCAATCCATCTTACAAGGATTGTGTGATTGAAGAATTTTACGACTACAACCAGCCTATGATGATGCCCGTGGATATTAAAAACATAATGCTGATTTCCAAGCATATCTGCATCACCGAAAGTCTGCCTGACATCGGCAAAACTATTCCACTGACTCTCTTCGACTTTTGCTATCCATTCCTGTATTGCTGTCTTGCAATCAGGATGCTTGTCCGCATATAACCGCAACGGTTCTTTCGTAATAATTCTCATACGATGCAAATATATAGATATTATATAAATTATCCAAATTATAGAACTCAATTGAGGGGTAGAATATAATAACTGTTGTCTTGATATGCCTAAGCCGCCTATCCATGTATGTTTCCAGGTGGCAGACAGATACAGTAATGTCTGCTAATGAAATGTGTTTTGCATATAATTATGTAAAGCATACTTGTCATTTAGGAAAATATACTTAACTTTGCGCTTAATTAAATATTTACAGCAATGAAAAGTACTTATCTCCTTCCCTACAAGTTCAAAAGAATCGGGATGTGGATGTTCATCCCGTTCTGTGTATTGTGTCTATGGTGCATCATTAGCGGCAAACTGGAGTTTGATTATCTTCAAATACCAGCACTGGCGCCCAAATACTGTTTTACAAATTGCCGTTTTTCGCGGAATATGAATATCTTTGTAGGATTAATCAATGTCCTGACAAGTCGAAAGTATATTAGTTATGAGAAAACCCGTTATTTTATTGTTGGCCCTGTCAGTTGTTGCCGGCGCTGTGTCCTGTGAAAAAATAGCCAAATGGCTGGAACCTTATGAGACCAAGAGCGTAAATGACATTGTCATTGAATCAGAATTCATTACCAACAAGGATTACAACTGCCCTTTCAATGTGATTCTTCCTGCGGACTACAGGACCTCGGGGGAAAAATATCCTGTCCTGTATCTCCTCCACGGAATGGCAGGGGACAACTATTCCTGGCAGGATGAGGGAGACGTCGTGGAACTGACAAAGAAGGCAGTGGACGCAGGAGTGATTGAGCCGTTCATAATCGTTATGCCGAACGCATACCTGACCTTCTACGTGGACGACCTCGACTGGTCGGGACTTCCCGTATTCAATGACCATCCGAAACTCAAATTCGAGAGTTTCTTCACCAAAGAGCTCCAGCCCTACATAGAAAGTCATTTCCCGGTACTTACCGACAGGGAGCACACCGCCATTGCAGGTCTTTCGATGGGCGGTTACGGAGCATCGTACTATGCCTTCAAATATCCCGAGAAATATTGTTACTGCGCCTCATTCAGCGGTGCCGTAAACGGTGCGGACTGGACCGGGCTTACCGACAAGGTCCCATCGATAGAAGACATCTTCAACACCAAAGGGTACACCAAACAGGATTACAACCGCCTTCCCGAATATATTATGGATTGTGGAGACGTGGACCTTATATGTTCCCTGTTCAACGATATGACTCACGATTTTCTTGAAAGCATAGAGTTCCCCCATATATACAGGGTTTATTCCGGAGGACACAACTGGGATTACTGGCGTCCCGCCTACGAGCGGATGCTCCCCGAACTCGCGAAGCATTTCGACGAGTAATCCCGTCCGGGCGTCGCGTCAATCCTGTCAACCTTCCCGGGAATTCAGCGTTGGATATACCTGTCGATGGATTCGATGGTGCTTCTGATGGTGTTTCGGGCATAGGAGGAATCGTGCATCATCTGCAGCCGGCTCAACTCCCTGAGGAACTGTCTCCCCTCCCTTGAAGCGGTGATGGCGCCCCAAAGTTGTTCTGCCGTTATATTGTCATTTGCCAGAATATTCTTGACATTGGAATCCATTGCAGACTCGAGGTACTTGTCCTTATGCTCGTGATAGAATTTCACCACAGCCATCTCGTCAGAGATTGCCCCGTAGGTATGAATGATTTCCAGCGACAGGTCCAGGTCCTTGATTTTGGTGAACAGACTGGAGTTCTTCAACAGTTCCAGCGCATCCTCCGAATGGGATATCTCAAAGGCGGTGAGAGGAACATTGCAATACACGGCCATAGAATCTTCCGGAGCCTGGGAATAACGGCCCTCGTACCTGATAAGGAAACGGGCCGCCTCTGAAAACCGCGTCAGCACCGAATCCGAGAATTCGATATAGGACAGATTGTCCTGCAATTCATTTCTCACCAGCATCAGACTGCTCTTGACCTCATTCTTCTCAGATTTTCTGTTAATCAGACCCTGCCCGGCGAAAGTGATGGCTATGCCGAGGCAGACCGCGACAAAATTCATCAGGTACCCGAACCAGTCCCTGCGCTTTCCTCCATTGTCTTTCATATCTCAAATTCTTTTAACCTTCTGCAAATATAAGTCATTCTTCTGAAGAACACGATGGAAACAGACTGTTACTTCGCGGAGGAGAAACAAGCAAGCGGGCCCGGAGGTCTAAACCTTCGGCCCGCCTGCTTGAAAAAAAGAGTGCGTCAATTGTTCTGGACCAGAGTAATTCCCTCTCCGGGAACAATTTCATATTTGTAAGACGTACTGAATCTCTTGACGTCAATCTCGGAGACACGAGAGTCTGTCCTCATAATTCGGTTCCATTCCAAGATGCCCCGGTTGAGTTCTTCAACTATGTCAGCATCCGTGGGAGTATAGACCTCCGTCTTCGTGGCGAGAGGGTCGTTCTCCGTCCAGGCGTGGACTATTTTCGCTCCGCTGAAGTCCAGACTGTCAACGCCGGTGATTTTTGCTACCGCGCCGTTGACATAGTAGGGGTAATAGCCGTCTCTGGACATAAAGGTATCGGAGAACATATACCGATACAGGTACGATTCCGTGTTCCGGGCCTCGGAGTCCTGTGTCGTGAGGTCATCTCCCATCTCGGCAAATCCTCTTACCTTGGCCTCGGCATATGCTCCCACCAGATGGGGATCACCGTGTACCGCGCCGAACAGGCTCAGCCCAGTACCGCCATCAGCCCAAGTTTCAGTTCCCTTGAAGACAACGCAGACAAGTACCGTGCGTCCGATTGAAGAATAGAAGAACGGACAATAGAGGGGGCATCCTCCGTTATTATGCGTGAAAACGCCCTTGAGGATGACGTTCTTTATGACGCCTCCGTTGATGTCCCAGAATATCGGTCTGGTATTCTCTCCTCCGCCTGCCTCAATAGTATGGCCGTTACCGTCAAACATCCCGGAGAAGGCGACTCCGCCGGAAATTGTCTCCGCCATTGTCTCCGTCCACGAATCGGTAAGGGTCAAGTCATCCTCGAGCCTGTAGCTGGCATCGCAGAAATATTGCTTTACGGCAGTGTTGTCTGAGGTCACCATCCCTTTGATATAGTTCAAGGCGCCAAGACCGTCCACCAGGAACGGGTCGTCGACGGTGCCCGTTCCGGACACACCTTCCTCGAACTCTGAAGCATTGAAACTGATGTCATAGTATCTGCCGATATAGCAGGTCAGATTTCCCGTTGTCTTGCTTGAATTGCTATACATCAGGACATTCTGGCCATCCTTCTCGACAAAGGCAGTGACTTTCAGGTTGATTGCGCCGTACTGAGCCGCGGGAACAGGAATGTAGAGGCTGTACTCCTCACCGTCAGCAATGGCAATAGCCTTTTCCCGTCCCTCTTCAGCAGTAGTGACATCATTCAGCCCCTTGACAGTCAAAGACATTGACTTGCTGCTCTGTCCGAACACCACGGAAGACACTTCTCCCGTAGTTTCATCGAACGTTGCGGTAAAATCTCCGCTCAAGGCCTTGTCCGCTGAAATGGACAAACCGCAGAGATAGATGACGGAGCCATAGTTGTTCCTTACCCTTACCCTGAAGACCGAGGTCAAGGCGTGGAAGGTCACGGCGTTGGTCTTCACCTTGCCAGCCATAGGAACGAAGTCCACCTTGGGGGCGTCCTTGTCCCACTCATAATTGTTCGGAAGGCTGTACTTGGCCGAAGATGCTCCCGTTCCACCGGTATAGAGCGACGCGGGGTAATATGCCTCCTGCGCCTCCTCGCCAGTGGTCACGCCTCCGCTGTAATAGTCGAAAACGTTGGTTTCTCCTTTTCTCATATAAGTTGCGCCATCGACTACTATCTTGTCTCCGAGTTCCCAGGAGATGCTCTTTGTAACGGTATCGAATACGGCTTTGGTGTCTGTTCCGGTTCCCGGCCCGGCAACTGTCGCCACTATGCTCCGGCAGAATTCCCCATCACCGGGCCTCATCCCGGAATACTTCGTACAGGATGAGACCATAGCGGTGACAAGGGCTACATAAATGAAAATTTTAGCTCTCATAAATGGAATCTGTCGTTTTGAAGACAATTCTACCAATCGGTGTCAAATTCATCTCCACCGTCAACGTAAACGGGAAGGTCCCTGTCAGAGATGTACTGACCCTCGAACTGCTCAATGACATCCTGCTCCTCCCAGTCTTCAACCTGTACGGTGTATTCTATGGGATGGTTGATGTCCCTTCTCAGCGTGAAGATATAGTTGTACTTCTTGCCTGTGAGCCATTCGGAGAGTTTGGTGGCGAACAGAGGCGCGCATTTAGTAATTTCCGCATCAAGAAGAGTTCCCTCATTGTCATACACCTCATAGGTTACTGCGAAGTATGCGCCTTCCTCCTCAATCTTCTGAGGTATGAGCAGAAGAACCTGGTCATCGGCATTGATGACAACGTTTGCAGAATGGTCGGTGGAATCCACGGGAACGAATCCGTCAGATTCGGGATATTCCTTCAGGCCCACTTCATAAGACTTGGGCGTACCCGTCTGGCCTGTCCACTCTCCCTTGGCGTTGTCAGCCTTGAAACCGTATGTGCCGGTGGGAAGGAGCACGTCAATGGTATCTGTCACCTGAGGCTTGACACCGACCTTGATTTCCTTGATATGGAACACAACGGTATCCTTTGTGTTGGCGGCGAAAGTCACCGCTGAAAGGATGTGGTTGTAGTCAATATCCACTTTGTTGGCATCAGGTCCGGTAAGGTCTGCGGAGTAGGTCTTGAATTCCGTCATGGCGGCGAGGATGTCAAGCTGTTCCGCATTATTGTCGGCCACGGTAACGGTCAGTGTAGGGAATGTCCTGTCAAGATGTCCGCTGTAATTGTTCTGGTTGTAGGTGATGGTGGCAGACGCAGGTCCGAACGTAAAGAAGCTCAAGGAATTGGTTGCGACTATACCGTTCTCGGTCACAGTCTCCTTGGGCCAGTAACGAGTATTTTCCGTATTCCAGTCATTAGGGTAGTCAACAGTATTGAGTCCGTAACCGAAGTTCGCCTGGAAAAAAGGTTTTGCGATTGAACCGGCATCGGCATAGACTGTTGTCATCTGGTATGACTGCATAATATACTGCGTCCGTGCGGCTTCTATGCTTTCGAGGTCATCTATTGAGCCTTTGGTCATTGACTTATGGGTGAAAGCGCTGAAGCCCAAGGATCTGTCAGAGTTGCCGGCATTGTCAGAAACGACCGTCGTTTTCGTGCACCCGACCGATGCGAGCGCCACTGCAAGAAAAATCAATGTCTTTTTCATATCTGTTTATCTTGTTTCTTTTTTATTTACAATCAATTATTCATTGTCATCCGAAAGAGAAAGGGTGCCATTATCATTCTTATACTTGAACGATGTTGACAACTTGGCGAAATCCGACTCTGAAATGGAAGGATTGAACTTAAGGTCGAAATTCCAGCTTGCTATGGCCGCATTCAGTTCTGCGACGACGTCATCGGCCGTAGGGGTGCTGTTATAAGGTTCGACATCGGGAGTGTTGATATTTTCCCCGTGTACATAATACCAGTTCTCTTCAATCGGAGAAATCTTGGCGGAAACGCCATATGCTGAGTAAGGTGCTGTTCCGCTGCCAGAGCTGAGAACGGCATACAGATGGCAATAATCATCGGGACCGTAATCCGACGTGTCATATGATTTCATCTTGGAGTCCGAATATGCTCCGGCAAGGAAAGGATTTCCCTTGACTGCGCCGAAGACAGAAAGGACAGTCGTACCCGCAGCCTTACCGGTTGAAACGGTACCGTTATAAATTACGCACACCATAGAGGTACGGCCCTGTCCCTCGTAGAAGAAGGGGCTGAAATATCCGTATGAATCTTCAGCAGACTGGGTGAAGTCACCGTTCAGAACGACATTCTTGATTACCGCATCCTTGACGACAGCGAAGAGAGGTTTGCTGTTGTTGGTTCCCTGCAAATTGATGCTGTGTCCGTCACCGTCAATCATTCCGGAGAAAGGAGTGTCTGAATAGGACGCCCCTCCGAGAGTCTCGGTCCAGTCCGAGGTCAGGGTTATGTCGGAGTTGAGTTTGTAGCAGGCTGAACGGAAGTAGTTTCTTGTAGCCTCATTGGCTGAATTTACCATTCCTCCGATGTAAGAAAGGTCACTGGCATTGCTTATTATGAACGGATTGTCAAGCGTACCGGCGCCGGCGACTCCGTTCTGGAAAGTATCTGCATTGAGAGATATTTCATAGTATTTGCCAATCTGGCAGGTAAGGTTTGCAGACTCCGCCGTCTGTTTTGTGACTTCGCTGTACTGCGCCTTGTAACTGCCGTCCTCCTGCAGGACTGCAGCGGTTATCCTTGCATTGAGAACGGAATATTCTCCAGCGGGGAAAGGCAGATAAAGAGAGTAGGAGTCCCCTGCGGGCACTTCAACAAGATTCTCCAGCATCTCCGGGGAAGTGATGTCACCCAGACCGCCAACGTTGATTGTCAGAGCTTTGCTCTGTCTGCCACCGGCGACGAATTCAATGCCGGCAAGAGTGTTGACCTCATTGAAAACGGGGATAAAGTCTCCTCCGAGAGCCTGGTCTGAACTTGTAAAGGTGATGGAGCAAAGTTTGAAGGCCTTCCCGGAATTGTTGTTTACGGTCAACTTGAAAATGGATGTGAGAGGTTGGAAAGTAACAGCATAATTGATTACCTTTCCCGACATAGGGACATAGTCCACCTTTTGGGTCTCAGCATTCCAGATGTAGTTTGAAGGAAGCGTGTACTTGGCTGATTCCTCACCGGTTCCTCCGTTATACAGGCTTACGGGATAGAAAGCGTCACCTTCCAGAGCAGTTGTGGAGGTCACCCCCCCGCTGTAGTATTCGAACACACTGGTCTCCCCCACGCGGGTATAAGTGGCGCCGTCAACTACAATCTTGTCGCCCAGTTCCCAGGAAATGGCCTTTGACTCTGTGTCGAACACTGCTTTGGTGAACGAATCGTGGGATACGGAAGCCACTATGGAGTGGTGGTTTCCCTCAACGGGAAAGTTATCCTGAGATTTCGTGCAGGATACTCCCATAACCGCAATGGCGGCTGACAAAAACAAAAGTTTTTTCTTCATAAATTCTTGTGCGAGTCATATGCCCGATACACGGGGGAGGAATCGCACGGTTCCTCTGTTTTGGTTTGTTGATGAAATAACCGACAAATAGTCCGGAAATGTCAATCATACGCCCGCCGGAGAAGACTGGGGTCGGGACAATCGACAAACAGCGAACAAACCGTAAAGTTACACCCTCCGGCTGACATAACCAAATTATTTTGAACGATTCTGCTATAATATGACATATATGTCTTCATTTGCCCATTCATCGACACCTATGTTCCATCCCTGATTTCCCCGCACGTCGGGAATAATTATATGAGGCCACACCTCTACGACTATGTACAGCTCATGATACGGGCCGTAGTACCAGGTTATGTTGTTGTCAACCCATTTGCGCTCCCGGAAACCGGAACCGTCGGCAAGTACCGCAAAGAAATCGAAAGAGTAACCTTCTATGGGTTCAAAACAGCCATCATAGAGCCCGAAGCCCAGAAACTCCTTGTAAAAATAACCCTTCCTGTCCCCTGTCTCCACGAGGTCCTCGAAACTGACCTTGTATGATGCATCCTGAGCCAGAGGATGGCCTCCCGTCATCCGTATCCCCGAGGAAAAATGGCAGAGATAGCCACCGGCTGAAGCAACCTTGTCAATATGGTCAATCCATACCTTCAACTGGATGGTACAGGTAATGATTTCCGGCCAGGCGTGTATCACCATATCTTCCCAGGGCAATATGTCCGGCGGATTTGTCCCCCTCCTGTAATAAAATGTATGCCTGGCCATCTCTTCCGTCACCACGACATCCCGGAGTGTCCAGGAAGCCAGTTTCTCCGGAATTTCCCGGATATTGTCATAAAAAGAGCCGCCGCCCTGAATGGTATATGCATATATCTCCTCGAAACTGCCCATTGAGGCGAAGCGCACGTTTTCCAGGTCGGTGGTCGTTTCGTTGAAAACAAGAATGTCATATGTGCCTTGCGAGAGAAATATGCTGGTGGTGTCGCTGTTGCTTATCTTGACATAGGGCGAGCCCCCTCCCCGGGGGAAACACATAACCGTCATTCCTGCGGGACGCATGCCGGTGCTGTCCCAGTGGGCTATGACGGTTATCGCCGAACCCTTTTCAAGCACAAGGTCAAGAGGGCGCCTTACACACGAACACAGGGCAGACAGCCATATGGCGGCCACAAAGATGTATTTGCCCCATCCGTTCATCTTGCGTTGTTGCTCCTGCATTTCTTCCCGAGACGCCACACTAGGGACACCTTGGCCCGGGTGGGGCCGGTCCAAGTGGACCACACAGTCTCCCTATACAGCAGGATGGTATTGTTTTCGAGCGGCGTATATCTCCGGTATTGGGTCAGGAGGAAGCCAAGAGCAATTTCAAATTCAAGGTTGAAGTATTCCCCCAGTCTAAGCGAGTACCCTCCGCCGATACCGGTGTGCGCATACTCCCCCTGAGCCCCTTTCGAGGGTATCTGGAAGTCATAATAGCCAAGTCCGGCATATGCTTCGGCGAACCACCCGGTGAAATATCCCAGAGTTTTCCTGTGGCCGAAATATCTTCTGGCCTGAAAGGTTCCCCCCAACAGTTCCTCGCAGTATGAATTACCGCGGAACAGCCACCAGGGGAAGGTCCAGTCCACGGCCATCGACCACTTTTCATCAAGAGGCCACTCGACTTCTATGTTCGGGGCCAGCACGGCATCGGAAAGAAGATTCGTCTTGACAGCCAGAGCCAGGCCTCGGGGCTTCTCGGGAAAACTGTGCTCCACAAGGGGCGTGAACGGATGCTGAAGAGGTGGGGCATAGGCAGGCAGAGGCACCGGCCGAAGCGGTTCCCTGACCGGAAGACAGAGGGCGTTGGTAGCGCGCCTCAACTGAGGATACTTGTATTTGAGAAGCCAGGTCCACACACTTCCGCGGTTCAAGGACTTCAGTCGCCGCTTCATAGTCAACGTGTCAGAGGCACTGTTCAGGATGGACAGGGCATCGTCCCTCCAGGACGTGTCAAGGCCGGTGACAATGTCCTTCAGGCCGCTCCAGTCTTCACCGTGAGGCACGACGATTATCGTGTCCGGGGCAGCTTTCAGATGGGATTCAAGGTACTTCCGAAGCGCATTGCCTCTGTTTTTGGAAAGGATGTAATTGCTGTGCACCCGCCCTTCAGGCGAGGCCGATGAATGAATCACTATCTGGTAGAGGAACGGATAGGATTGGTACACGGAATCCACCGCGGAGACGAATTCTGCCATACGGCGGAGGTTGTCACCATAGTCGAGTTCATACCGTCCCTGACGGAAATTTATGTCCAGAGTTATGGTATCGCCCGGGGAGGTGGAAGGCGCATTGTCGGAGGCCATTCCGAAGGCAATTGCCGGGAACAGCGACATCAATATGAAAATAACGACAGATATCAGACCTTTCCCCGCATTCATCTTGACACTTGCTTCCTCGATAAGAAAACTGTGATTACAATGCGAAATTACAAAAAGAAATGACATCTGCATCATAAAGCCCGGATTTTTGATGCTGCCGGGCGCCCGCTGTCCGCACGGCACAAAAAAAGGGTGACCAAAATCAATTCGGCCACCCTCCGCAACGAGTCGGGGAAATTCAGTTTTCGGTTCCGGGAATATTCTGCATAACCCAAATCAGGTTTTCGGTCTTGTATCCCCGCCTGAACGCCTCGTCAGTCATCTCTTCAAGAATTTCTTCCGGGACGTTGGGAGTACGGGAGAGAATCCACAGGTAATTCCCGTTTCCGGAACCTATCAGCGCATACTTGTAGTTGCACCAGAGTTTCAGCACCCGGTAGTCAGAATAGAACGGTCCGAAGAAAGACACCCTCAGAAGTCCTGTCGTACCGGTGACCTTTGCCTTGCCCCTGGAGGATTTGTACTTGCCGTTCTTCAATCCGCTGTTGAGCACCGTCAGGGTTCCGTCCGTATTCAGAGTGTACTCTGCAGTGCAGTAATCCATACCGCGCTCAAAGCTGTGGTCGAATCTGGAAATTTCGTACCAGGTTCCGAGAAATCTGCCGAGGGTGAATTCCTTTGTCGGCGTGTTGTTGACTTTCTGTCCCATACAAGAAGTTGACAATATTGTCAGAATGACGAGCCATAACATTTTTTTCATAGCGATAAGTTTTTATTCGTTCTTTCAAAGTTTGACTTCCGTTCTCCACAAACCGTGGATATTGCAGTAGGCGTACACCTTCAGCGCCTTGGAGCAGCATCCGTAGAACACCGCCTCAGGGCTGTCTCCCGGCTTCAGGTACTTGATTTGTCCGCCGTCCGCAGTTTCAAGATAGATAAAGGCGATGTGATGACCCTCCGTCATAGGGTGAGGCTCGGAGCCCACCTTCACCTTGATTACGCCCTTCTCCAGACATTCAACCACCGGAAGATGTTTTTCCCTGACACCGTCCTCGGTCCCCTTGGAAAGTTCCACCATTTCGGTTCCGCAGCACAGAGGAATCACTCCGCTGTCAACAAGTTTCACGACAACGTTTCCGCAAGTCGTACAAAGAAAGAATTTTGTTTCCATAGTATTTTGTTTTTTGTTTCGATGCAAATTTATACCCCGGAACAAGACCTCATATTGATTATTTATACTATTTTTCTATATCTGTCATTGAAATATCCAATATTAAAATTTATATTTGCCCCATATCTTCATCATTTATGGAACTGAGGCAACTCAAATACTTCACGGTCCTTGCCCAGACCTTGAATTTTTCCGAAGCCGCGCGCAGGCTTTTCATCACCCAGGGCACACTTTCCCAGCAAATCAAGCAGCTGGAATACGAGACGGGCTCACAGCTGTTCGAGCGTTCGTCACACAGCGTAAGGCTGACTGAAGCCGGAGAAGAACTGCTGCCCCTTGCCTTAAAGACAATAGCGGACACCAAGGAATGTCAGGACAGGATGAGAGACCTCAAGGGAGCGCTCACAGGAACGCTCAACCTGGGAACGACCCACTCCTTTACAGGACTGATGACGGACACGGTCAAGAACTTCCTGAAGCAGTACCCCGGAGTGGACCTCAAAATTCATCTGGACACGGCAGCAGACCTGCTGGAGATGCTCAGGGACGGGAAGTTGGACCTCGCGCTGGCCTTCAAGCCGATTATGCAATACGATGAGATAGAATCGGAGGTGCTGTTCAAGACAAGTCTGAGCATAGTGATGCGCAAAGGGCACCCCCTGTCCGACAAGAAGAAAATCAAACTCGAAGATATAGAGGGTCAGGGAATGGTTCTCCCCGGCAGAGGCTTGCAGGCCCGCCGCACCTTCGACCGTTTCGTGGGGCTGGACACCCGCAGACTGAACGTCAGGGTAGAGTTGAACGACCCCAACCTCATAATGGACATTGTTCAGGGAACGAACCTGGTGACACTCCTCTCCCCTCTCGCCGCATACTACCGTCCCAACCTGATTGCCATACCCCTGGAAGACAACGCATATCCGATGACAGGATGCGTACACCGTTTGAAAGAGGGCTATCGCAAGCGCAGTTGTGAAGTCTTTCTCGATATGCTCCGCGAATCGGCCCAGATGGAGCGTCTCTACAAGAATCTGGAACTGTAGGGGCTCCGGACGGCACCCGTACACAAAAAAAATGCGACCGGCAAATGTCGGTCGCATTTTCATAATGCCTCTGTTCCTTTAGTCGACGGGACAGGGATGCGGGAGTATTCCAATGTTGAGCATCAGCAAACGGGTTGCCGTGTCACCGTGGTTGAGACCGCGAAGCGTCTTGAAACTTACGTTCTTGTTGTTTCCGTTGTTGCTCAACTTCTCATAGAGCCCGTAAGCAGTATCGAAAGGAAGGAAATCATCGTCGGTGGAGTGTGTCATGCGGAGAGGAGACGAGGGAAACCACTTCAGAGAAACCATATCACTCTTGCTGACGGATTTCATCAGCGCCTTGAAGAGATTGCCTTCGGTGTCCAACTCTCCGTTTTCAAGGTCCTTATTCACATAAAGATTCTTGCTGAAAATCTTCCTGTAGGAGTAGTTGTCGATGACATTCTCAAAAACTGAAGGGAGCGTTATCATTTCCGTCTGGCTGTAATCGGTCACCTCCGCCATTTCCGCAAACAAAGCCATTTCCGCATCTGAGAGCATCATATAATCCATATAGTTCATCTGCACGTCTCCGTTCAGGAAATGTTCGATGATGCTGTAGGGAAGATGCGCCTGTCCGCCGTATTCCACGCCGTCGTTGAAATCGCCCATCACACACTCGGGAGAGAAGTAGTCCTTGAGTCCGTAAATACCGAGTCCGCGTACACTGTGCGCTGAAATGATTGTTCCCATTGCAGCGTAAGGTACCATAGCCGTCACAGCGTCGGAATACTCGTCCATATTCTTCATTGAGAGAGCCTTGGTAATCATACCGCTGAAATCGTAGCAGCCGGCGCCGCAGAAAGTGCCGCGGAGACGAATCTTCTCAACAACGGGAGACTCAGCCTTGGTCTCAAGCAGGTACTGGGTGGCGAGAGCCACGGCCGCACCGTTGCTGACACCCATATTCTCAGTATAGTAGTCGGTCCTGAGCTTTACTGCGCATCCGAGCTCGTCAAGCACTTCGATAGCCGCAAGTTCGCAGTCTATTGCCTGCCGGGCCTTGACAAGAGGCTCCGCAACCAGAATGGGATTATTCCCGGCATCGACGCCCGAACCCTGGAGCAAAGGAACGACAACCAGAGTGTGATGCAGGGCGCGGAGACTGGGCATAGCGGCCTGCATTTCCGTGGTAGCCTGATTCACGTTGAACATAATATGATACAGGGAAACCGTCCTCAGATTTCTGTTGATTCTTCCGGTTCCGTCACACACGAATGAAACAAGTCCCGTCAGCACGGCAGGCTCATTTCTTCCGTTGACTGAGTTGTAGTTGAACCTGTAGGTTCTCTGCTGCCACTGGGCGCCGGTAAGGAAGCCATTGAAAAGTTCCTGCACCTGAGGGATATATTCTTCGGGAGTTTCCGCCAGAACCTCATTCTCAAGAACATCGAGAGACTTGGTTCCGACAAGGTCGAAGGAAACCAGTCTGCTGACTTCGATGTCACATACTGAAGACTCCTCGGAGAGGTTCATCTGTTCCTTCTGACAAGCGGTTGCAAATATGGCCATAAATGCAACGGAGCATACATAGAATAGTACTTTTCTCATATTACTATCTTAAATCTATTTCGCAATAAAACAAACAGCCACAAATCTATGCAATAATTTTCAATAAAACAAATGTTTACAATCAGAACACAACCTCGGAGATTCCGATGGCGACAAGAATCACTCCTCCCAGGATTCCGGCGAACCGGGAATAGCGGGTTCCGGCAATCTTTCCCAACTTAAGTCCCAGCAGGGAGATGAGAAAAGTTTCCACCCCGATGACAAGAGAGCACAGCAAGGCGGAGGCCGCGCTGTAATCCGGGATAGCGAAGCCCACGGAAAGGGCGTCGATGGAAGTAGCGACACCCTGCATCATAAGAACCGGAAAAGTCATATCCGGGGCCTGTCCGTTCTCCTGTTCGGAGCGGCGGGACTGGAGAATCATCTTCACGCCCAGGAAGGCCAGCAGAATGCAGGCGACCCAGGGCAGGATATCAGCAAGTCCTCCGAAGGCCCGGGCCACGGTATGCACGCAAAGCCATCCGACCAAGGGCATTGTAAACTGAAAGAGCCCGAACACAAGGGCGACCCCGGCCATCCGTTTCAGGCGCATCCCGCTGTTGTACAGTCCGTTGGCCAGACATACGGAAAAAGCGTCCATAGCCAGCCCTATGCCAAGAAGGATGCTGTTCAGGAAGAATGAGGTCATCACTGGAATCTCACGTCCGTTTCGTTGAACAGATTCTTGTTGTTGAGCCGGACGACCTTGCCGAAAGCCGCCAGGTCCTTCACCTTGATGTATTGAGGGTCTCCCACTATGCCTATGGCCACAGGCCTGCCCTTGATGAACTTCTCGTAATAACGGACTATGTCGTCGAAGGTGAGATTCTCTATCACGGGCACGATTGTCTTCGCCGGGTCGTCGGAGAGTCCCTGCTGTTCCCAGGACGCTATGGTCAGACTCAGGGCGCGCGGGCCGGGCTTCTGGAAAAGCAGCGTCTGTTTGAGGTAATTGCGGATATTCGAGGCGGCGTCAGCGTTGCGGGGCATATCGTTCAGAAGAGACGTGAACAGTCTCAGCGCATCAAGCGCCTTGTCATTCTGAGTTTCCAGGAAGCCACCGAGATACTGCCTGCTCCCCGGAAGTTTGCTGGACTGGACCACTCCGTAGGCACTGTACGCCATCGAATTCTTCTCCCTTATCTCCTGCATCACAAGGCCGTTGAAGCCTCCGCTGAAATACTGGTTGAAGGCTATTCTTCCGGTCTCCTCGTTCCTGTCATAATCCCCCATCGGGACATAGACGATGATTTTGGCCTGCTTCGCGCCGGAGTTGGGCACGAAGAATACGGTATTCTCCGTGTACTCCTTCATAGGTCTTATGTACGGCGCGCTGGAAGGCTTCTCATTTTCCACGAGCGGAAGGTTCGAACTCAGGATTGACGCCACCTGCTCGAAGGGCATATTGCCGGAATAGTGAATCTGGGCGGCATAATTCTTGGCCTCGGCTATGGTGGCGGTCAACTTGGAGATATCCATATTGATGACGTCGGAGTCGGTTATCTCCAGACGGTACGGGGACTCGTCGCCGTATTTGACATACTCTTCCAGGGCGTCCGCAATGACATTTACGTTGTTTTTCCTGTTGAACCGGGAAGAGGCTATCGAGCCCTTCAGGTTGCCGAGCTGCTTTTCGTCCAGAGAAGGAAGGAGAATAAGTTTCGTGACAAGCAGGCAGGCATCCTTCAGAGTGGCGTCGTAACCCCTGAGGGTCACGTACAGATAGTCGTCGTCAGTGTCTATGGAGCAGGTAGCCCCGAGCCTGGCGAATTCCTCCTTCAGCTGGTGAGAGGTGAAATTTGCCAGCACTCCCGCATTGTTCATAAGAGAGGCAGAGTACTCCAGCTGGGGGAAAATCTTGCAGTTTGCCCCGAAACGGAGGACCAGGGTATAGATGTCGTTGGAAGGATTCTGGCTGTAGTAAAGTTTGGAATAAGAGTTTACAGGCATAGTCCTGACGCTGTTCCAGTCCACATAGGAAATCTGGGGTTCGGGAGACTTGAGATTCTTGAAAGACTGCGCGAACGCCGACGACTTCCCTACCGGAGGGTCCACCGGCTTGTAGTCCGGCTTGCGGATTTTCTGTCCCTGGTCAGGGCTGCCTATTTCATTGTTGATTACTATGTAATTGTCTTTCAGGTACTGTCCCGCCAGCCTGCGGATATCGTCCACCGTAACTGCGTTGACCTTGTCCCTGTAAGCGCCTATTTCACTGAGGTCCTTCCCCTCCAGGAAGAGGCTCGAGATAATGTTGACCTTCCCTTCGTTTGACTCGAGGCTCAGGTCGTAGTCCCGCATCATATTGATTTTCACGGATTCCAGGGTTTGCGCGTCGATGTCGCCTTCGGCAAGTTTCCTGACTGCGGAAAGGAGCAGGGACTCCACCTTCTTGTTGGAATCGTAGGTATGCTGGCTTTCGTCATAATACGGCACTGCCATAACCACTATCCTTCCCGCGCGGTTGAAGCCGACCATATCCGCCCCGGCGCCCATCACAAGTCCGTCTATTGCCAGTTTGTCCAGCGTTCCCGTCTCCGACGAGTTGCTCAGGAGCCTGACCGTCAGGTCCAGGGCCACCTCGTCCGGATGTCCGTTGGGCACACCGTTGAACACGAGGTATGTGCTGGGATAATAGCTGCATTTGGTGGAGAACACGCTGCGTCCGCTGACGGGCTTGAGCTCGAACGGGGCCTGCACAGGGGCTTGCCTCGCCGGAAGCCTGCCGTAACTTGACAGGATGAGCCGCTGGATGTTCTTCGCGCTCACGTTCCCGGCTATGATGAGGGCCATATTGGACGGCACGTACCATTCCTCGTAGAATTCGATGAGCCGGCTGAGCTTCGGATTCTTGAGATGTTCGCCCAGTCCTATCACCTCACGGGCGTAGGGCGTACCTTCGAAAGCCTTGGAGAGGAAGAAGTTCCTGACCTGGCTCTGAGGGTCGTCTGCATACATATTATATTCCTCATACACCGTTTCAAGTTCGCTCTGGAACGCTCTGAACACGGGATTTATGAAACGCTCGGAGGACAGCATCAGCCACTTGGCCGTCTCGTTGGCCGGGAAAGTGTTGTAGAAAACCGTGTAATCGTAGGAAGTGCCTGCGTTAAGGTTGTTGCCGCCTATGCTTTCTATCAGATTGGAATACTCCTGGGATATGCTGATTTCCCCCTCCTTGACGGTAAGTTCGTTGATTTCCCCGGAAATTTCAGCCCTGCGGGATTCGTCGGAGGTCTCGGAGTACTCGTCATACTTGGCTATAATCTGCTCGTACAAGGGCTTTTCCGCCTCCCAGTCCAGAGCTCCGATACGGGTTGTTCCCTTGAACATCACGTGCTCCAGATAATGGGCGAGTCCCGTGTACTGCTGCGGGTCGTTCACGGAACCCGTGCGCACCACAACCTCTCCGAACACGTCGTGCTGGGTGGGGTCTTCGCAGATATAGACGGTCAGACCGTTGGGGAGCTTGAAGTTGGAGATATTCTGCGCCCGGACCGCCAGCGCGAGCAGGACCAGCGCAATGATTGAAAGAATACGTTTCATATTTTACAGGCCTATTGTCTTGAAAAAATCGTTGCCCTTGTCATCGACAAGGATGAATGCCGGGAAGTCCACGACCTCAATCTTCCAGATTGCCTCCATTCCGAGTTCGGGATATTCCACGCATTCGATGCTCCTGATGTTTTCCTGGGCGAGAATGGCTGCGGGACCGCCTATGGAGCCGAGGTAGAAGCCTCCGTGCTTCCTGCAGGCGTCGGTCACCTGTTGGGTGCGGTTGCCCTTGGCGAGCATTATCATAGAGCCTCCGTGCGCCTGGAATTCATCCACGTACGGGTCCATCCTGTTTGCCGTGGTGGGGCCCATAGAGCCGCAGGGCATCCCTTCGGGGGTCTTCGCGGGGCCCGCATAGTACACGGGATGGTCCTTGAAATATTGCGGGAGGTCCTCGCCGGCATCGAGCCGCGCCTTGAGTTTGGCGTGCGCGATGTCACGGGCCACGATGATGGTTCCGTTGAGGCTGAGCCGCGTGCTGACCGGATAGGCGGAAAGTTGTCTGCAGACTTCCGCCATAGGCCTGTCGAGATTGACCCTGACGGCATCACCCTCGCCTGCGGCGCGGAGTTCCTCGGGAATGAGTTCGAACGGCTTGTCATCCATTTTCTCTATCCAGACTCCGTCAGAGTTGATTTTCGCCTTTATGTTGCGGTCAGCCGAACAGCTTACTCCGAGTCCGATGGGACAGCTCGCTCCGTGTCTGGGGAGTCGGATTACCCTCACGTCGTGAGCCATATACTTGCCTCCGAACTGGGCTCCGAGCCCTATGCTGCGAGTCTGCTCAAGAAGCTGCCGTTCCAGTTCGAGGTCGCGGAAGGCGCGCCCCGTGCCGTCTCCGCTTACAGGCAGGGAATCGTAGAAATGAGTGCTGGCCAGCTTCACTGTCATCAGGTTCTTCTCCGCTGAAGTGCCGCCTATCACGAACGCGATGTGATAGGGAGGGCAGGCCGCAGTGCCCAGGCTCTTCATTTTCTCCACGAGGAAGGGAATCAGGGTTCCAGGATTCTGGATTCGGGCCTTGGTCTCCTGGTAGAGGTAGGTCTTGTTGGCGGAGCCGCCGCCCTTGGTGACGCAGAGAAAACGGTATTCATCGCCCTCACAGGCCTCTATGTCAATCTGGGCGGGGAGGTTGCACTTGGTGTTGACCTCAGTGTACATATCCAGCGGAGCGTTCTGGCTGTAGCGCAGATTCTCCTCCGTATAGGTCTTGAACACGCCTTTGGAAAGAGCCTCCTCGTCACGGAAGCCCGTCCAGACCTGCTGTCCCTTTTCTCCGTGGATGATGGCAGTGCCGGTATCCTGGCACAGAGGAAGCTTGCCCTTGCAGGACACTTCCGCATTGCGGAGGAAAGTCAGGGCCACATACTTGTCGTTTTCCGAGGCCTCAGGGTCTGAAAGGATGGCCGCAACCTGGCTGTTGTGGGAGCGGCGCAGCAGAAAACTCACGTCGCGGAACGCCGTGCAGGCCATAAGTGTCAGAGCCTCCGGGCTCACCTTGAGCATCTTGTGCCCTTCGAAATCAGCTGTCCCCACAAGTTTCTCGGAGCCGGGGATTCTGTAATACTCCGTAGTGTCCGGGCCGAGTTGGAACATCGGCGCGTATTTGAATTCTGCCATATTGTCAATTGTTCATAAGATATTCTTTCATAAAGGCGTTGAGGTCGCCGTCCAGGACACCCTGCGTGTCTGCGGTCTCATACCCCGTCCTGAGGTCCTTGACCATCTTGTAGGGGTGCAGCACATAGGAACGTATCTGGCTTCCCCATTCTATTTTTTTCTTCTGTCCCTCCAGTTCCGCCTGCTTCTCCTGGCGCTTCTTGAGTTCTATGTCATACAGCCTGGACTTGAGGATGCGGAGCGCGTTCTGCCTGTTGTCCTGCTGGCTTCTGGTCTCCGTATTCTCCACCATTATTCCGGTAGGCAGATGCCTCACGCGCACTCCGGTCTCCACCTTGTTGACGTTCTGTCCGCCGTGGCCTCCGCTTCGGAAAGTATCCCACTCCAGGTCAGAAGGATTTATTTCTATGTTGATGCTGTCATCCACCAGGGGATAGATGAAAACGCTGCTGAAAGTGGTCTGGCGCTTGCCCTGCGCGTTGAAAGGTGATATCCTGACGAGCCTGTGGACACCGCTCTCCGCCTTGAGGTAACCGTAGGCATAGTCCCCCTCGAAGGACACCGTGCAGGATTTTATCCCCACTTCGTCACCCTCGATGTTCTCCGTGACGGTCATCCTGTAGCCGTTCCGCTCGCCCCAGCGCATATACATTCTCATAAGCATCGCGCTCCAGTCGTTGGCCTCCGTGCCGCCCGCCCCGGAATTTATGGTGAGGACCGCCCCCAGGCTGTCCCCTTCCGCCCCCAGCATATTCCTGAGTTCCAGCGCCTCAACCAGGCCGAGAGCACGGCTGAAAGCATCGTCCGTGTCCGTTCCTTCAGGGTCCAGTTCCTGGAGAACTTCCAGGTCATCCATCGCGGAAGACACACCGGCGAACGAATCCACCCAGGACTTGACCGCAGATGTCTTCTTCAGGAAAGTTTCAGCCTCCTTGGGGTCATCCCAGAAGCCGGGAGCCTGAGACTCCCGTGTCCGGCGTTCGACCTCGTCCCTCTTGCCCGCAATGTCCAGGCAACGCTCCAGGGTCTGCACTCTGGCGCGCAATTCTCTTGTTTGTTCCTGCGTAATCATCAGACTTCAAAGTTAGCAAATATTACTTATATTTGTGCCGTATGAAAATCATTCTTCTTTCCGGAGGTTCAGGCAAGCGCCTGTGGCCGCTTTCCAACGACTCGCGCTCCAAGCAGTTTCTGCCGGTGCTCCGGGCTCCCGACGGAAGTCCCGAGTCGATGATTCAGAGAGTCGTCCGCCAACTCAGGGACGCAGGCTTCGGACAGGACATCACGATAGCCTCCAACGCCGGGCAGAAAGGCATACTGATGAACCAGTTGGGAGAAGAAACGGAGATAATCGCCGAGCCGGAGCGCCGGGACACCTTCCCCGCCGTCGCGCTGGCCTGTCAGTACCTCTCGAAAGTCCGCGGATGTCCGGATGACGAGGTTGTCGCGGTGATGCCCTGCGACCCTTTCACCACCGACGGATATTTCCGGGTGATTGGAGAAATGGCCGAGGCCGTCCGCCAGGACCGCGCGCAGCTCGTGCTTATGGGAATCACCCCCGACAGGCCTTCCTCCAAGTTCGGATACATAGTTCCCGAAGGAAAGGGGGAAACCCCGATGAAAGTCAGGCGTTTCACGGAAAAACCACCCGTCGAGGAGGCTGAAAGACTGCTCGAGGAGGGGGCCCTCTGGAACGGAGGGGTCTTCGTCTTCCGGCTCGGCCACATCACGTCAATATCGGACAAATATCAGAAGCACAGCGATTTCCGCGGATACATAGAGAACTACGCGCAGTACCCCCGGACCAGTTTCGACCGCGAAGTGGTGGAAAAGGCGCGGGACGTTGCGGTCATCCCCTTCGACGGAGAATGGAAGGACCTGGGGACCTGGAACACTCTCAGCGGGGAATTGGGCAGTCCTTCCTCGGGAAACGTCGTTATGGGCGAGCACAATTCAAACACCCACGTTGTGAACGAGCTTGGAATCCCGGTTTTCTGCGACGGTATGAAGGATGCCGTGGTAGCCTGCAGCCCGGACGGAATACTGGTCTGCGCCAAGAATGACACAGAGACCCTGAAGGACTATACGGACCGGCTGGTGCATCGCCCGATGTACGAGGAAAGACGCTGGGGCACTTCCCGCGTGATTGACTGCGCCGAATATCCGGACGGTTTCAAAACCGTCGCCAAGGTCATTGCAATCAAGGCGGGAGGCAGCATAAACTACCATCTGCACCGCAGGCGTGACGAAGTCTGGACCATAGTTAACGGAACGGGCCTGCTGGCGCTCGACGGCAAGGTCAGCGTCCTTGAGCGCGGGCAGACTGTCCGCATAGGAGCGGGGATGCGGCACGCGGTGAAGGCGGACGGAGAACTCACAATAATTGAAGTCCAGATGGGCGGAGTCCTGTCCGAAGAGGACATCGAGACGTTCCCCTGGGACTGGAAAGACAGATAATTATGGCCACTGTCGGAATATTCGATTCAGGCAGCGGAGGGCTGTCGGTTCTGAAGGAACTGTTGAAGCTTCTTCCGCGTGAGCGCTACATATACTACTCCGATTCGGCCAACTGCCCGTACGGTGACAAATCCCCCGAATTCGTGCGCAGGAGGGCGTCGGACATAACCCGCCTGCTTCTGGACAAGGGAGCCGACATCATAGTGGTGGCCTGCAACACAGCCACTGCGGCGGCCATTTCCGCCCTGCGCGATGAGTTCAGAGACACTCCGTTCGTGGGTATGGAGCCTGCGGTCAAGCCCGCGGCCCTGGGCACACGGACAGGAGTCATAGGAGTGCTGGCCACCGCCGGCACCCTGAAAGGCTCGCTGTACCTTGACACAAAGAGCAGGTTTCAGGACAACGTCAGGATAGTGGAGCGCGTGGGACGGGGATTCGTGGAACTCGTGGAAAACGGGACCTTCTCCGGGCCCGAAGCGGAGCGGGTGTGCAAGGCCAGCCTGCAGCCCCTGCTGGACGAGGGTGCGGACAGGATAGTGCTGGGCTGCACCCACTACCCTTTCCTGCTTCCCGTCCTGGAAAAAATCGCCTCCGAACACTGCATTTCCCTCAACGGGAGCCGCGAGGTTCAATTCATCGACCCCGCCCCCGCCGTTGCGCGCCGCACGGCCCTGCTCCTGCCTGCCGGGAAAACCGCCGCCGGCGGAGTCGAACTGTTGTCATCGGGTTCAACCGAAGCGCTCGAAAGAAGTTTTTCCTTTATTAATATTAATAAATAACAATCATATTTTATGGGACATTTCAATCTATCAATCAGAATCGGAGCCGGCCTTGCCGCCTGTCTGCTGATGCTCTGCCCGCCGCTCGGCACCCTGCCCTGCGCCGCGCAAGGCCAGAACTCACCGATTACAGTCAAGGGAACCGTCCTTGACGAAAGCGGGTTGCCGGTCATCGGCGCCAGCGTAGTGGAAAAAGGCACGGCCAACGGAACCGTAGCCGATATGGACGGCGTATTCACGCTCAGCGTAACCGCCGGAGCCACACTCGACGTTTCCTGCATAGGATATACCTCAAAGCAGATTTCAGCGGCGGAAGGAGCCCTGACCATCATACTGGCAGAGGACAATATGCTCCTTTCCGAGGTGGTGGTGACCGCGCTCGGTATCAAGAGAGAGCAGAAAGCACTGAGTTACAGCGTGCAGGAAGTCAAGGGAGAACAACTCACCAACGTCAGGGACGCCAACTTCGTGAACGCCCTTTCCGGAAAGGTGGCCGGCGTGGTAATCAACTCCTCGTCTGCCGGAGCGGGCGGCGCTTCCCGTATCATAATGCGCGGAACCAAGTCGCTCGAGAAAGATGACAACGCCCTGTACGTGATAGACGGTATTCCTATGTTCACCATCAATTCCGGAGACACGAAGGGAGGCGTCTATTCGAATCAGCCCGGCACCAGCAGCGTGGCGGACATCAACCCCGACGACATAGAGAGCATCTCCGTGCTCACAGGTCCCTCCGCAGCCGCCCTCTACGGCTCCGACGCCTCCAACGGAGTGGTTCTGATTACCACCAAGAAAGGCGCTGAAGGCAAGTTGAAGATTTCATTCAACAACAGCACGTCCTTCTCAAATCCCGCGGTGATGCCCGAATTCCAGAACACTTACGGCAACATAGCCGGACAGGAACAGAGCTGGGGAGACAAGCTCGGCGCCAATGCCGCGAAATTCAACCCGATGGAATTCTTCCGCACCGGTTACAGCATCATCAACGGCCTGACGATGAGCGTGGGCAACGACAGGAACCAGACCTATGCGTCCGTTTCCGCCACCAATTCCCAAGGCATACTCCCCAACAGCGGATACGACCGTTACAACTTCTCCATCCGCAACACCAGCAAGTTCGCGGGGGACAAGCTCACCCTCGACCTGGGAGCCCAATACATCATCCAGAACAGCCTCAATATGATTGGAGGGGGCCAGTATCACAACCCCCTGCTCTCCCTGTACCTGTTCCCGCGTTCCGAATCCTTCGAGGAAATCAAGAACTTCGAGCGCTATGACGAAAGCCGCGGAATCTATGTCCAGTACTGGCCAAAGTCCGTGTTCGGCGAGAACCTCACCAAGCAGAACCCCTACTGGACAATGAACAGGATGCTGAAGGAAGTGAACCGCAGCCGCTATATGCTCAACGGAAGTCTCAAGTGGGACATCACCTCCTGGCTCAACGTCGTGGGACGTGTCCGCGTGGACAATTCAGTCCAGGACGTCTATTCCAAGAGGTACGCATCCACACTGGGAGTTCTCACAGAAAGTAGCAGCAAGGGTTTCTACGGGCACGAGGACATCAAGGATTACAACGTGTACGCCGACTTCATCGCCAACATCAGCAAGAACTTTGCCGACGACAAACTGTCCCTGAACGCCAACGTCGGAGCCTCAATCAATGACATTCACGAGGAACTCCTGAGCATAGACGGAGGTCTGGACAAGCTTCCCAACTTCTTCCACATAGGCAACCTTATGGAATCCGCTCACAGGAACGAGACCCGCTGGCACGACCAGGTCCAGAGCGTCTTCGGGAGCGTCGAACTGGGTTGGGACCATATGCTCTACCTGACACTGACGGGACGCAACGACTGGGATTCCCGTCTCGCCTTCACCTCCAAGAACTCATATTTCTATCCTTCCGCAGGTCTTTCCTGGGTAGTGAGCGAACTCATTCCGAGGAACAAGGTCCTGTCTTACCTGAAACTCCGCGCATCCTGGGCCGAGGTGGCCTCCGCGCCCGACAGGTACCTGACACTCAAGCAATACGTCTACAGCCCGTCGGACAACAATTACGCCCTGCCGGAGAACCACTATGACACCAACCTCAAGCCGGAGAACACCCGTTCCTGGGAATTGGGCTTCAACTCCAAGTTCGCAGACGGCAGAATCAACTTCGACCTGACTTTCTACCGTTCCAACACCTTCAACCAGACATTCATAGTTGACGCATCCGCCTCGTCCGGCTACAAGCACAACATAGTGCAGACCGGCAACATAATGAACCAGGGAATAGAGTCCGCCCTGGGCTACAGCGATTCCTTCGCGGGCGACAAGGTCAAGTTCTCAACCAACTTCACCTTCACGCTCAACCAGAACAGAATAGTGTCCCTCGCCAACGGAGCGAAGAACCCGGAGACTGGAGAGGAAATAAAGATGGACTACTATTCCAAGGGAGAACTGGGAACCAACGGGCCGGTAGTCCGGCTGGTGGAAGGAGGCTCGATGGGAGACATCTACACCAACCAGAAGCTTGCCCGCAACGCCGACGGAACCCTCGCCCTCATCCGGGACGAGAAGGGAATCCTGTATCCCACCAAGGAGACCACTGACTACTATCTGCTGGGCTCCATCCTTCCCAAGTTCCATCTGGGATGGAACCTGTCGCTGTCCTACGCCGGATTCGACCTCAACATGCAGTTGGCGGGCAGGTTCGGAGGACTCGTAGTGTCCGACACCCAGGCCATTATGGACCAGTACGGCGTGAGCGCAGTCACAGCCAGGGCCAGGGATGCCGGCGGAATCCAGAGCGGAAACCAGACGGTGGGCGCAAAGGAATACTACAGCGTGGCTTCACAGATTATCGGCGAAAACTACACCTATGACGCCACCAACATCCGTCTTTCCGAAGTCAGCCTCAACTACAACCTTCCCAGGAAGTGGTTCAGGGACAAGGTTGGACTCAGCATCGGATTCGTGGGCCGCAACCTCTGCATGCTCTACTGCAACGCGCCCTTCGACCCGGAATCAACAACCGCGGTGTCCAACAATTTCGGGCAGGGAGTGGACTATTTCAACCAGCCCAGTCTGAGGAATATGGGATTCAACATCAAATTAACTTACTAGCAATGAAAAGAATATCTATATATGCCGCAGTCGCGGTCTGCGTTCTGTCCGTTGCCGGGTGCACGAAGAACTTCGAGACTTTCAACACGAACCCCTGCGCCCCCACCGAGGGACAGATGAAGGGAGACAACTTCCTTCAGAATTCCCTGCTTTTCACTATGATGAAGCCGCTCGCGGAAGGAAATCAGAACGAGTCCCAGATGATTGACCAGTTGTGCGGACTGGAGTTCGGAGGGTCAATCGCTACCGTCAATCCTTTCGGAAACGCGGGAAACTACTATACCTACGACCCCCGTCTGGGATGGATAGACTCCCCCTTCACCACCATAATGCCGCAGATTTACAACAGTTTCTTCAAAATCTCGGACCTCGTGGACAAGGAAGGACTCGTTTACAACTGGGCTCTGCTGCTCAGGGTGATGGGAACCCAGCGTCTGAGCGACATCTACGGACCTATGCCGTACAGCAAGGTGGGAGACGGCGCATACAGTGTCGCCTATGACGATATGCCCGACCTCTACGACAACCTGTTCAAAGACCTCGACACCGCAATCTCAGGATTGAAGAAAGCCGTGGAGAGCGGCGACGGAGTGGTCAACTATCTGAAGTCGGCCGACGTAATCTATCAGGGTGACCTCCAGAAATGGGTGAGGTTCGCCAACACTTTCCGTCTCCGTATGGCGGTACGCATCAGCAACGCCGACCCTGTCAGGGCGGAGGCCGAGGCCCTGAAGTCCATCAATGACGAATATGGTCTTATGATTGACGGAGACGCCGCCTGGAGCACCTACAATGACGGAATGAACCCTCTTTACCGTGCCGCGTACGCCTGGGGCGGAGAATTTATGATAAGCGCCAACGTGACCACCTTCCTCGAAGGCTACGGCGACCCCCGTCTTCCGGTTTACGCGACCAGGGCGACGGCCCCCGGAGCAGATTCCCTCAAGTTCGTGGGCGTCCGCAACGGTGTTGAGCATACCGCCGACACCAAGGCCGGGCACAACAAGCTCTCCAACCTCAACCTCGGGATGAACGACCCTCTTCTGGTAATGTCCGCATCGGAAGGATATTTCCTCCGCGCGGAGTGCTGCCTGAAGGGTTGGATTGACGGAGATGCGGGAGCCGTTTACTCTGACGGAATAAGAGTTTCAATGAAGGAGAGAGGCATATCAGACAAAGCCGCCGTCCAGGAGTACCTGGCCGGGACCGGTCATCAGGCGGATTATGTCTGCAACACCTACCCCGCAGAGAATTGCGCGCACGTTAGCAACGTGGGAGTTGCTCCCAGCTCCGTTCCCGAGGAACTGCTCGAACAGATTCTGACCCAGAAATGGCTCGCCAGCTTCCCCAACAGCTGGGAGGCCTGGGCGGATTTCCGCAGGACAGGATATCCCAGGCACTTCCCCGTTATGAGCAACAAGAGCGCAACGGGTTCCACCGGAACCGTGACGACTGAACGCGGAATGCGCCGAATCCCCTTCCCCATTTCGGAAGCCAACACCAACAAGGAGAACTACGACGAAGCCGTCCGGATGATTGGGGGCAGGGACGAAGCCGGAGTCGACCTCTGGTGGGCGCTCAAGAATTAGGCGTTTGGCATCGGATGAACCGATGATGTTATGGAGAATAAGACCAAGTTGTTTGAGACATCAAATACAAAACATTTCATTATGACACCCGTTCTTCCTGTATCTTACGGGCAAGGAGGACAAAGTGTGCTTTGAGTATGATGGGGTTCTGTATGTGGTGGATGATTGGAGAACTGACAATTGCAAGTGAGGAGGGGTACAATTTGTCCCCCTCCTTATTTTAGGTCAAGCGGAATTGCTGGTTATTT
>JAKSKF010000022.1 GCA_024401825.1 Bacteroidales bacterium | reverse complement strand
TTGGTGGGTTCGTATAACGGTTAGTACTCAAGATTTTCATTCTTGCAATAGCAGTTCGATTCTGCTACCCACTACCGGAAATTAAAAAAATACAACAATGGCAAACACAAGCTCAGCTAAAAAAGCCGATCGCCAGAACGAGAGGCACAGACTGCATAACCGCTATTATGCAAAGACTACAAGGAACGCTATCCGCGACATAAGGAACACCACAGACAAGGAGGAGGCCCAGAAGAATGCGCCCAAGGTGTTCGCAATGATAGACAAACTCGCGAAGACAGGCGTCATTCACAAGAATAAGGCTGCCAACCTGAAATCAGGTATCGCAGTGTTCATCAACAAGCTTGCCTAACCGCAAGCTTTTTTTTCGGGATGTAGCGCAGTTGGTAGCGTACCACGTTCGGGACGTGGGGGTCGCCTGTTCGAGTCAGGTCATCCCGACAATTTCAAACAAAACAATCAAAAATGGCTGATAAAAAATTTAGTGTAAAGTACTGTGTGCTCCTGCCCATAGTACTCATTGTCACGGTACTTCTCTGGGCCCTCCCGGCAGAATCGTTCGGCATCAGGGACCTCACGGTGACGCAGCAGCGTACAATCGCCATTTTCGCGTTCGCCGCGCTTATGTGGATATTCGAGATTGTCCCCAACTGGGTGACGTCCCTCATTGTAATCGTAGGCTCACTGCTCACCGTTTCCAACAAGAGCATCGGATTCCTGATGACAGGTCTGGACGCAGAGGGGAACGTTCTCACGGCGGAGGCCATCAAGGAAGGAATCAAGGCCAGCAGCTATGCTGAAGGCGTGTTCGTTCCCTACACCGAACTTATGCGCGCTTTCGCGGACCCCGTAGTGATGCTGTTCCTCGGCGGATTCGTGCTTGCAATCGTGGCATCGAAATACGGTATGGACGTGACTATGGCCCGGCTCCTGCTGAAGCCCTTCGGAAAGAAGCCCAAGTTCGTGCTCCTGGGCGTGCTCATCGTCATATCCATATTCTCTATGTTTATGAGCAACACCGCCACCGCGGCGATGTTCCTCGCATTCCTCGCCCCCGTGTTCGCGTCTCTTCCTGACGCAGACAAGAAAGGCAAGATAGGAATAGCGCTCGCCATTCCCATCGCGGCCAACATAGGCGGCATTGGAACTCCCATCGGAACTCCTCCCAACGCCACGGCAGTCGGCAACCTGGACTCCCTGGCGGGCATTTCCATAGGTTTCAGCGACTGGGCCTTCCGTATGATTCCCTTCGTGATTGTGATGATACTCCTGGCGTGGGTGCTCCTCTCTGTCCTGTATCCTTTCAACTCAAAGGAAATAGTGCTTGAAATCAAGAAGAACGAGCACAAGAAGACCTACAAGGACTATGTGGCCTGGATTACCTTCGGCCTCACTATCATCCTCTGGATGACGGAGCAGCTCCACGGCATCAGTTCCAACATAGTCGCCCTCATCCCCCTCTGCGTTTACACCGCCACAGGCGTGTTCGGCAAGGATGACATCAAGGAAATCAACTGGGAAGTGCTCTGGTTGGTGGCCGGCGGCTTCGCGCTGGGTTACGCGCTTGACAAGACAGGACTCGCAAAGGCCCTCATCACCTCAATAGACTTCAATGCGATGAGCATCATAGTCGTGTTCGTGGTTGCAGGCCTCATCTGCTACCTCCTCTCCAACTTCATCAGCAACTCCGCCACGGCGGCCCTTCTCATACCTATTATGATTGCCATCGGCAAGGGTCTGCTCGAGAGCGGCAACGCCCAGGCTTTCCAGGCATTCGGAGGCCAGCAGGGACTTTCAGTGTTCGTTGCCGTCTGCGCGTCAGTCGCAATGTGCCTGCCCATCTCCACGCCCCCCAACGCCATTGCGTCGTCAACCGGACTTGTGGAGACAAAGGATATGACAAAGGTCGGCCTCATTGTGGGAATAATAGGACTCGTGCTCGGTTTCTTCTGGGTTACGAAGTTCTTCCCCTTCGCATAACGAAAATATAAATCACAGGAATTATGAAAAAGACATTCATAGTCCTCGCATCGGCACTGGCGTTCTGCGCCGGTGCCTTTGCGCAGGAAAACAGCTCTGAAAAGAAATTCAACTGGTACGGCTTCATCCGTACGTACGCTCCCCTGGACACCCGCGAATGTATCGCCGGCACAGAGGATATGTTCACCTACGTTCCCAAGGACATCAGCAAAAGCGCAAGCGGAGAAGACCTCAACGCCGGAACAAGTTTCCGCTTCGCCGCGCTTACCTCACGTCTGGGTCTCGACGTGAAAGGCTACCGAATCAACGGATGGAACATAGGAGCCAAAATCGAGGCGGACTTCTACGCGGGTCTGAGCGGTTCCACCGGAACGGCCCAACTCCGTCTGCGCCAGGCGTTCTTCACAATGGACAAGGACATCTGGAGCATCAAGATAGGCCAGGCCTGGCATCCTATGGCAGCCGATATGCCTGACGTGTTCTCTCTCAACACGGGCGCGCCCTTCGGTCCCTTCTCACGCACTCCCCTTGCGAGCCTGGACATAAAACTGAGCCGGCACTTCACCCTCAGCGCGGCCGCCATCTGGCAGATGCAGTACACTTCCGCAGGACCTGAAGGGGCATCGGCGAACTACATAAAGTACGGTTGCACCCCTGAGATTTATCTCGGCATTACGGGACAGTACAAGGGAGGCCTCGTCCGCGCAGGTCTGGACCTGCTCTCCATCAAGCCCCGCAAGGACAACGGCAACGTGAAGGTAGCCGACAGGATTACTACCCTGTCCCCCTTCATCTACGCCCAGTACAAATACAAGGGATTCACCGCAAAGGCCAAGACCATCTTCGCAAGCGGCGGAGAACATCTCAACCTCAACGGAGGATATGCCCTCACCGCAACTGGCGAGGACGGAACCTGGTACTATACCCCCACACGCAACTGGTCAAGCTGGGTAAGCCTCAGCTACGGCACCAAACTCCAGGGAGTTCTGTTCGCGGGATACGCCCGCAACTTCGGCACGAGACAGGCAATACTCGAGGGCGAAGCCCGTTTCACTCCCGCCGGCCTGTACTTCTCTAAGAACAGCGCTTCCAACATCGTCCGCGCGTGGAGAATCACTCCCACCGTCATCTACAACCTCGGAAAGGTTCAGTTCGGTCTTGAATACGAACTTACCGCAGCGCAGTACGGTGACACCTCTATGGGAATCAATCTGGCCAACGCCCTGTATGACCTCGGTCTTCACTGGGTCAACAACCACCGTTTCCAGCTTCTGTTCAAATATTCGTTCTAACCTCATAATATGAGTCCTTCAAAGTTACTGGCCTGCAGCGGAGCGGCCCTCATCCTTTCATCCTGCGGAATGTCCAACCCCTTTTTCGTCAAGTCACCCCTCGATTTCGAGGCTCCACAGTTCGACAAAATCAAGATTGAACACTACAAGCCCGCTTTCCTCCGGGGAATAAAGGAGGCCAAGGCCGACATTGACGCTATTGTCGCCAATCCCGAGGAACCCACCTTCAAGAACACCATCGAGGCCCTGGAATACTCCGGCGAACTGCTTGGAAGGGTATCCAACATCTTCTACAGCGTAAAGGAAGCCAATGACAGCAAGGAACTTCAGGCCCTGGCACGGGAACTCTCTCCCCTGATGACGGAATACTCGATGTACGTTTCCCTGAACGAGGGACTGTTCGAGAGGGTGAAGGCAGTATATCAGAAGAAAGACCGTTTGGGACTCGACAAGGAGCAGTCCAGACTCCTGGACAAGACATACAAGGGCTTTGTCCGCGGCGGCGCGTTGCTGCAAGGCAGTGAAAAGGAGGAATACAGCAGGATTTCCGAGCAGCTCTCGCTCGCGACTCTCGAATTCGGGAAGAACGTGCTTGACGCCACCAACGCCTACACGCTGAACATAACCGACGAAAAGGACCTTGCAGGGCTCCCTGAATATGCAGTCAGCCAGGCCGCCGAGACCGCAAAGGAGAAAGGTCACCAGGGTTGGACCTTCGACCTCAGCGCGCCCAGTTACGGCGCATTCCTCCGCTTTGCGGACAACAGGGAACTGCGAAGGCAAATCTATATGGCCTACAACACCCGCGCGGTTGACACCAACTCCGAGGTTTGCAGGAAAATAGCTCAGCTGCGCCTGAGGAAAGCCAATCTTCTTGGCTTCGACTGCTATGCCGACTACGTTCTTGACGAGCGTATGGCAAAGGGAACTCCCAATGTTCTCTCTTTCATAAACGAACTTATGGAGCCTTCGCTGCCCGCCGCCCGCAGGGACGTACAGGCAGTCACAGACTACGCCAGGGCCAACGGATTCGGCGAGTCCGAACTTCAGCCCTGGGATTTCAGCTACTGGTCAGAGAAACTCTGCAAGGAGAAATATTCCATCAGCGACGAGATTCTGAAGCCTTATTTCCAGCTCGACAACTGCATCGACGCGGTGTTCGGACTTGCGACCAGGCTCTACGGAATCACTTTCGAGCAGAGGACCGACCTCCCCGTATATCACAAGGACGTCAAGGTTTACGATGTCAAGGACAGTGACGGAAGTCACCTCGCGCTGTTCTACTGCGACTTCTTCCCCCGCGAGAGCAAGCGCGCCGGAGCCTGGATGACCTCATTCAGGGAGACTCTTGTCAGAAACGGCGTGGAGCAGAGGCCCTTCGTCACGATAGTGACCAATTTCAGCAAGCCCTCCGGTGACACTCCCGCCCTGCTCACGCACGACGAACTGACCACCTTCCTCCACGAATTCGGTCACTCGCTACACGGGATGCTCGCCAAGGGCCGCTATTCATCTATGACAGGCACAAGCGTCAACCACGACTTTGTGGAACTTCCCTCTCAGATAATGGAAAACTGGGCCTTCGAGCCCGAATACCTGAACGGGTTTGCAAGGCACTACCGGACAGGACAGACTATCCCTGCCGAACTGATAGAAAAGATTGTGGCGGCGCAGAACTACAATGCCGGATATGCGCAGGTGCGCCAGTTGCATTTCGGAACCCTGGATATGGCCTGGCACACTCTCAAGTCCATTCCCGAGACATCCACCGTGGAATTCGAGCACAATGTCCTGGAGCCGTTCAAGGTTCTCCCCATAGCGGACGGCAGCTGCATATCGACTACCATCACACACCTTTTCTCTGGAGGATACGCGGCAGGATACTACTCTTACAAATGGGCTGAAGTTCTTGCGGCGGACGCTTTCTCCCTCTTCCAGGAAAAAGGCATCTTCAACCGCGAGGTGTCCGACTCATTCCGACAGAACGTACTTTCAAAAGGCAGTTCCGAGGACGAGGCGGTGCTGTACCGCAACTTCCGCGGTCACGACCCCGAGCCCAAGGCCCTTCTTGTCAAGCTCGGCATAATAGAGAAATAATCACCCTGCACCTGAAAGCCCTGCGGGCCGGCGGCGAAAGTCTTTTTGCCGTCGGCCCGCAGGCTTGTCACAATGGCGTCCCTTACCGGTTGAAGCGGAAGGAATCCTTGAGCAGAGATTCCACTGCAACGTTCAATTCATTGCAGTTCAGAAGTTCCTCCACGTCAAGATGCATCCTGTAACGCCAATGGTGGCCGGGATTCTCCGGATGGTTGATTCGCTCGCGGGAACGGTCTTTCAGGCGGACTGAAGAGTCCAACGAGAGCCAGTCCTGCAGAGGGAAGATTGCCAGCATTGAAGCCGACTCCAGATGTTCCCACAGAATCCGGCGGCACTCCCAGGGAGCGGGGTCCTCTTCTTTCTGCATTCTGAGAGTATCCATATCGTGGCTCGACGTGGCGCAGACGCTGAGATAAGGCCAGGGGCGGCCCTTGTCCATCATAGCCATCTCCAGAGAGAGGATTTTCTGTCTGTCCATCACTCCGCTCACGCAGTCGGGCACCATTCCGAGGTCCTCCCCGCAGGCCAGCATCCCCGTCGCTCCCAGGAGTTCGGGGAGTTTCTTCTCTGCGTTGATTCTCCAGAATTCATTGTGCCTGTGGTAGAAGAAATCATTGAATATCCCGTCAAAGCGCTGTTTCTGAGCATCGTCGAGAGCAGTTGTGTCGGGGCTTATAAGCGGCTGATACATACCGGGATGACGGGGGTCTTCGTGGAAGAGGCCGTCCAAGGGCAGACCGGCTGAAGCAATCTCTTCCGCGCTGTACGGCAGGGCCGGATTGAAGTGGCCGTACAGGCCGCTCCTGAACTCCGTGGGAATTTCCCAGATGCGGAAGAAACCAAGGATATGGTCAATCCTGAACGCATCGAAGTACTCCGACATCTTGCGCAGCCGGGACTTCCACCAGGCATAGTCATCCTTGGCCATTTCATCCCAGTTGTAGGTGGGGAAACCCCAGTTCTGCCCGTCTGCGGAGAAGAAATCAGGGGGCGCGCCGGCCGAAGAGTCGAGATTGAACAGTTCAGGATGGAAATATGCGTCCGCGCTGTCCGCGCTGACTCCTATGGGGAGGTCTCCCTTGAGGTACACGCCCTTCTTGTGCGCGTAAGCGGCGACCTCGGAGAACTGCTTGTCCAGGTGATACTGCACCCAGGCATAGAAATCGGGCTCACGCGAATCGCGGCGGGCGCAGAACTCGCAATATTCTCCCAGCCATTCGATGTTTTTCCTGTAGAACTTCCTGTATGCCGCCGAAGAAAGGTCACCTGCTCCGAACTGGTCGTAAGCGCGCAGCAGATATTCCATCTTGGCCTTGAAGACCTTGGGGTAATCCAGTCCGGAGAGGGAATTGAGACTCTTCCTGCAGCGGATAAACTCCTCGTCCTCCTTGATTCCCAACGCCTGGAGCCTGATGTACATAGGGTGAAGCGCGAAACTGCTGACCGGACTGTACGGGTAGGAATCCGCCCATTGGCCCTTGCGGGTGGTATCGTTTACCGGAAGGAGCTGGATTATGCACTGTCCTGTGGCAGAGGCCCAGTCTATCAGGGGTTTGAGGTCCAGGAACTCCCCTATTCCAAAGCCTTTGGAACTGCGGAGGGAGAATACCGGAATCGCAGTGCCCGCTCCCCTGAAACCCGGACGGTCGAATATGGGAGCCGAATGCCTGCGGGGGAAGGGACAGCCTTCGAAAGGACAGTCAATCCAGGAATCGGAAATCTCGCTTGCGGGCGATGCGCTGTGCCTTTCCCACTCCGTGCGAACGGTGAGCCCGTCCTTCACAAGGATGTAGCCGTAGTCGGAAAGTTCCGCCGCGCCGCACTTGGGAACGGTGACGGTCCAGACGTCTCCCGGAGTCCACTGCATAGGATATTTCTCATCCTTCAAAACCAGGGTGAGACTCTCTCCCCATTCTGTGTGATAATGTATGTCGAATCTTGTCTTCATTATATTATTCCCTGTTCAAGCATTGCAGAAGCCACTTTCATAAATCCGGCAACGTTGGCGCCCTTCACATAGTCTATGCTGCCGTCCGGACGGGTTCCGTACTTGACGCAGGCCTCGTGGATTGAATCCATTATGAAATGGAGTTTCTCGTCCACTTCCTTTCCGCTCCAGCTAATGTGGGATGCGTTCTGGGTCATCTCCAGTCCTGAAGTCGCCACTCCGCCGGCATTCACGGCCTTTCCGGGAGCGAAGAGAATCCCGTTGTCCTGGAAGAACCTGATTGCCTCCGGCCGGCATCCCATATTGGACACCTCACAGCAGCACCAGCATCCGTTTGCCTTGAGCTGTCTTGCATCTTCTTCAGAAAGTTCGTTCTGGAATGCGCAGGGAAGCGCTATGTCAACGGGGACGCTCCAGGCCTTTCTGCCGGGCGTGAACTTCACCGCTCCGGGGAACTTGTCCGCCATATCCTGAACCCTGTTGCGGTTGGACGCGCGCATAACCAACATATAGTCAATCATTTCCCCAGTAATGCCGCCCGGAATCTCGCAGACTCCGTCGGGGCCGGAAATGGCTACGACACTGGCGCCCAGTTCGCTTGCCTTTGTGCAGGCGCCCCAAGCCACGTTACCGAAACCGCTGACGGCAATCCTGCAGCCCCTGATGTCCTTCCCTGCCTTGTGGAGAAGGTTCTGCGTGAAGTACAGGGCGCCGAATCCGGTGGCCTCGGGACGGAGGATACTTCCTCCCCAGGAGGCTCCCTTTCCTGTCAGGACACCCGTATTGTACTGGCGGGCCAGCTTCTTGTACATTCCGTACATATAGCCAATCTCGCGTCCGCCCACACCCACGTCGCCTGCAGGGATATCCTGGTCAGGGCCTATGCACTGCCACAGTTCATACATAAATGCCTGGCAGAAACGCATAATCTCAGCGTCGGACTTGCCGGTGGGGTCGAAGTCGGAACCGCCCTTCGCGCCGCCCATAGGAAGGGTGGTGAGAGCATTCTTGAAAGTCTGCTCGAAGCCGAGGAATTTCAGCATCGAAGGGGTCACGGCCTTGTGGAAGCGCAGGCCTCCCTTGTAGGGGCCGATGGCGCTGTTGAACTGAACGCGGTAGCCGGTGTTGGTCCTTACCTCCCCGCTGTCGTCAATCCAGGTCACGCGGAACGAGAAAATGCGGTCAGGCTCCACCATCCGCTCCACTATCTTTGCCTTTTCGAATTCGGGATGCAGGTTGTAAACCTCCTCCACACTCTCCAACACCTCCTGCACGGCCTGCAGGTATTCGTTCTCCCCGGGGTACTTTGCCCGGAGGGCTGTCATAATTTCTTGCGTTTTCATTGTTCCTTTTATTTTATCTCCCAGGTAGAGCCGCTGTGCAGAAGTTCATCCACACAGTGCACCCCGGATTTGCCCGATACTTCTTCAACCTGCTTGCGGACGGCCCGGTCATAGGTAGTGTCCCGCACGTCGCGTATGACTCCCAGAGCCACGGGGAAATCGGGTCCCTTCATATCGGCGAGAGCCATCTGAAGAGTGAGATTGTCAGCGTGCGCGTCGTGAACCAGTATGTCGTCCTCCGTTATTCCGTTCTCCCCTATGGTCACTACGGAAAGTCTTTCTCCGTCGAACACCAGACCCTTGTTCCTGTCCTTTCCGAATATCATCCTCTCAGACTGACGGAGGGTGACGGTCCTGTCGGCGCGTACTGCGGGGTCCGAGATGTCCTTGTGGGCTCCGTCATTGAAAATCACGCAGTTGGTGAGGAATTCAATGACTGAACAACCCTCGTGCAGGGCCGCCTGGGTCAGAATCTGCTCGTTGAGCGGAAGGTCCACGTCCAGGGAGCGGGCGAAGAAGGTGCCCTTGGCCCCCAGCACCAGTGAACCCGGGTTGAAAGGATTCTCCACAGTTCCGTAAGGAGACGTCTTGGTGATGGCTCCCAACTTTGAAGTGGGGCTGTACTGGCCCTTGGTCAAACCGTAAATCCGGTTGTTGAAGAGCATTATGTTGATATCCACGTTCCTGCGGATGGCGTGGATGAAATGGTTTCCGCCTATCGCAAGGGCATCGCCGTCACCGCAGGCCTGCCATACGGAAAGTTCCGGATTGGCCACCTTGATGCCGGTGCTGATTGCCGTGGCGCGGCCGTGAATGCCGTGGAAACCGTAAGTGCTCATATAATAAGGAAGTCGTGACGAGCATCCTATTCCGGACACCACCACAAAGCGTTCCTTTTCATATCCCAGAGCCTGGCTCACCTTGGGAAGAGCCCTCTGGAGAGAAGCCAGGACAGCGTGGTCTCCGCACCCGGGACACCAGCGGACTTCCTGGTCGCTCTTGAAATCCTTGAATGTAAGTTCCGCCATAACTCTATAACTCCTTCCTGAAGGCTTCCTTCAACTCTTCCACGAGGAAAGGCTGGCCTTGAACCTTGTTGAACTTTATGAAATCGAACTGAGGGAACAGGCCGCGAAGATAATTCGCGAACTGTCCGCTGTTGAGCTCGCACACGATGATTTTCCTGAATGCGGAAAAGACCTCGGAGGTGTTTGCGGGCAGAGGGTTGATGTAGTCGAAGTGCGCCAGCGAGACGCGGGTCCCCTCTTCCCTGAGTTCAGAATATGCGCTGAGAAGGTGACCGTAAGTTCCTCCCCAGCCTACCACGAGCAGTTCACCGGACTTTTCTCCGATGAGTTTCAGTTCCGGAATGTCGCCGGCGATGGCAGCCACTTTCGCCGCCCGCTCGCGGACCATCATCTCGTGATTCAGGGGGTCCGTGGAAATCACGCCCTCGTGAGTCTTCTCTATTCCGCCCTTCCGGTGCTCGTAACCTTTCCATCCCGGAAGAGCCCACTCGGGAACCATATTGCCTTCCTTTCTTGCAAAAGGACGGAATTTTTCACCCTCCGCGGGCTCACCCTTCACAAAGGGAGGCCTGATGGCGGGATAATCCTTCATTGAAGGTATGAGCCAGGGCTCGCTTCCGTTGCCCAGGAAACCTTCGGAAAGAAGGATGACCGGAGTCATATGCTCGAGCGCTATCTTCGCCGCATTGAACGCGGCGTCGAAACAATGCGCGGGAGAATGGGCGCACACCACGGGGATGGGGCATTCTCCGTTGCGGCCGTAAAGAGCCTGGTTCAGGTCGGTCTGCTCCGTCTTCGTGGGAAGGCCGGTGGAAGGGCCGCCACGCTGGACGTCCACCAGCACAAGCGGGATTTCGGCGATGCAGGCAAGTCCCAGGGCCTCGCTCTTGAGGGACAGGCCGGGGCCCGACGTGGTCGTGACGGCAAGATTGCCGGCGAACGACGCGCCTATGGCCGTACAGATGCCCGCAATCTCATCCTCCGCCTGAACCGTCCTGGCGCCAAGATTCTTGTGCAGGGCCAGTTCTTCCAGGATGGCGGTGGCGGGGGTTATGGGATAAGAACCGCAGAACAGGGGCAGTCCGGATTTCTCCGAAGCCGCAAGCAGTCCCCAGGCGGTTGCCTGGTTGCCGTTGATGTTGCGGTAGGTTCCCTTGGGAGCGTCCTTGATGGGCTCCACGGTATATGTGTTGGCTATTGCCTGAACGTTGGCCGCATAATTGAACCCGTCGGAGAGCACCTTCCTGTTGGGTCCTATGACCTCGGGGTGTTTCTTGGAGAACTTTCTCTCCAGATAATCGAAGATGGGTTCCAGAGGACGGTTGAAGATGTAGCAGGCGATTCCCAGGGTGAACATATTCTTGCACTTCAGGATTGCCTTGTTGTCCATCCCGCTGTCCTTCAGGCTCTCCCTTGTCAGAGTCGTGATGGGGGCTATGATGAGAGTCCTGTCATCGACGGCCAGTTCAGAGAAGGGATTTTCAGTCTTGAAACCCGCCTTCTGCATTCCAGCCTCGTCGAACGCGTCTTCATCGACCAGAATCATAGCGTGGCGCTTGCACCATTTTGCATTGGCCTTGAGCGCGGCCGGATTCATAGCGACGAGCATATCGCAGAAGTCGCCCGGCGTGTTGACTTTTTCGGAACCTATGTGGACCTGGAAGCCGGACACTCCGGACACCGTACCGTGAGGGGCGCGGATTTCGGCGGGATAGTCCGGGAATGTGGAAAGTCCGTTGCCGTGGATGGCGGACATATCTGCAAAAAGAGACCCCGTGAGCTGCATACCATCTCCGGAATCTCCTGCAAATCTTATGACGACGTCTTTGGCGTCAATGATTTTATGTTGCATAAAAAGTTTTGAAGTTCTTCTTTACTTACCTTGCTGCTGAGCCTGCATTTCCGCCTGAAGTGATTCAAGGGTCCTGCCTTCCTGAATACCCATACTCTTCCTTGCCTCGGGAGTGAGGTCCTTTATGGCCGCCTCGTCGTAATAAGGGAAGGAGCCTTCCTCGAACACCAGAGTCAGACCGTACTTCTTTGCAAGGTCCTTCACAATTCCGGTAGCCTTCTGATATATGGGCTGGAAAAGAGCCTGCTCAGACTGGGCGAGTTCCTGCTGCACGTTGGCGCTGAACTCCTGCACGCGCTGGTTGATTTCATTGAGCTCCTTTTCCTTGGTGGCCCTTACGGCCTCGGAGAAGCCTGAAACGCCCTTCTGATAAGCCTCATACTTCTTGTTGAACTCATCCACCATATCCTGGTATGTCTGCTGGGCATCCTGGCCCTGGGTCTGGAGCTTGGCACGGGCTTCATCCGCCTCGGGAGAAAGCTGAACGAGCTCAGTTGTGTTGACGCGGCCGAAACTCTGTCCGAAAACAGAAACCGTCATAAATGCCATCGCTGCAATCAAAAGTGTCTTTTTCATAATATTCTCAATTAAAATTGTTGTCCTATCACAAAGTGGAACTGACTCTTGCCGTTGGTGTCGTCGTCGAATCCGTAACCCCAGTCAACACCCAGCAAACCTATCATAGGGAGGAACACCCTGGCTCCGACACCTGCGGAACGCTTGATTTGGAAAGGTTTGAAGTCTCTTATGTCAGACCAGCAGTTACCGCCTTCGAGGAATGCGAGCCCGTAAATTGTGGAAGAGGGCTGCATAACCACGGGATAGCGGAGTTCCACGGTAAATTTGTCATAAAGGTTTCCGGCGTAGGCCGTACCGTTGGAATTGTACGGAGTAACCTGGACGGGAGTAAGCGAGTAGTTGGTGTAACCGCGCAGGGAAATGACCTCGGAACCGTAAGTGTTGTAGCCCGACATTCCGTCGCCTCCCACCAGGAATCCCTCGAAGGGAGAATAGCCCAGATTGCGGTTGTAGTATCCCAGGAATCCGAACTGGGCGCGGGTCATAAGCACAAGGTCGCCCACAAGTTTGGTGTAAGTGGCCGCGCTGACCTTCCATTTGTGGTACTCAATCCAGCGGTATCTGTTCCTGGCCGTCCAGTTGTCATAGTCGACGTCCCTCCAGGAACCTACGGGCACCCGGTTTCCGTTGTCGTCATAGTCGTACTTGCGGAAAAGGGAGTAAGGGGGCGTCAGTGACAGGGAAGCCTGGAAATCGGTACCCTGGCGGGGATAAATCTGCTGGTCGGTGGAATTCCTGGCAAGCGTCAGCGTGTAGCTTATGTTGTTGGAAAGACCGTCGTCAAATATGAAATATCCGCTGTACCAGTTGTTCAGGCTGTAGGTCTGCCAACTGAGAGTGTGGTACAGGACGAAGTAGTTGTCCGGCCACTTGAGGCGGGAACCCAGCATGACGGAGGCGCCGAACACCTCCATAGAACGTTTGTTGCTGAGCAGTCCGAGCCAGATGTTGGAGTCCGTCTGCCTGGTGTAATAGGCTGACACGCTGAAAGAAGTGGGCTTCTTGCCGAACAGCCAGGGTTCGGTGAAACTTGCCGTCAGCGCGGTATAGTAGTTTCCGTTGGTCTGGAACCTGAACGCCAGGTTCTGGGCGTCTCCCAGGGGAACAGGCCTCCAGGCGCCTTTCTCGAACATCCTGTGAGTGGAGAAATTGTTGAAGCTGACGCCCACAGTCGCCACAAAGGTGTTTCCACCCCAACCTCCGGAGAGTTCCAACTGTGAAGAAGGCTTCTCCGTAACGTTATAGACTATGTCGACAGTGTTGTTCAACTGGTTGGGCACTATGGAGTAACCCTTGTTGGGGTCCATTATGGCCTCCGCCTCGAACTGGCCGAGGGAGGCTATTTCCCGGATGGAGCGTTCGAAGTCGGACTGGCTCCACAGATAACCGGGACGGGTGAATATCTGGCGGCGGACCACCCTCTCGTTGGTCAGGTCATTGCCGTTGATGATGATATTGTTGAGCGTCGCCTGCTTTCCTTCGGAGATTCTGAGTTCCACGTCCACGGAGTCATTCTGGATATTGGTCTCCACAGGCGTGACGTTGAAGAACAGATAGCCGTTGTCCCTGTAAAGCTTGGAAACGTCATACTCGTTCTCCTTTCCTCCGCCGTACAGGCGCTTCTGCATTGACACCAGGTCATAGACGTCCCCGCTCTTCAGTTCCAGGACTTTGTCCAGCTGGTCGGAGGCATAGACGGAGTTTCCCGTCCAGGTGATGTTCCTGAAGTAATATTTGTTGCCCTCGTCAAAGTAGAAGTCTATTCCCAGATGTTTGGAATCGACATAATAGATGGAGTCCCTGATGAGCCTGGCGTCGCGGTATCCCGCCTCGTTGAAAGGTGTGAGCAGGCTCTTGCGGTCGTTGGCATACTCCTTCTCGTCGAACTTCTTGCTGTGGAAGAAGTTGTAAATCTTGTTGGACTTGGTCTTCTTCATCGCCTTCGCCAGCTTGAACTCCTTCACGTGTTCGTTGCCGTAGAAATTGATGGTCTTGATTTTTATCTTCTCACCCTTGTCCACGTTGAAGTTGACCCTGATTGCGTTCTTCACCACCGTATCCCTCTGGACCTCGGCGGTCACCTTGGTGTTCAGGAAGCCCTTTTCCGCGTAGTAGCGGCGGATGATGTCGCAGGATGCGCTGCTGACATATTCGGAGAACTCGTTGCCCCTGCGCAGGTGCAACCTGTCCTGAAGGTCCTTGGTCTCGGATTTCTTGATGCCCGTGAAAGTGTATCTTGACATTCTGGGACGCTCCTGCACGCGAATCACGAAGAAAGCGGAGTCCCCCTGCGCGCTAAGGCTGTCTATCTCCACGGCCACGTTGTCGAAGTAGCGCTGGAGCCACAGTCTCTTGACTATGTTGGAAATGTCATCGCTGGGCACCGTGACCTGCATTCCCTTCTCAAGCGCGGATATCTGGACAATCTGGTCGGCATTGAGGTAGCGGGTTCCCTCAACCCTGACGCCTCCCACGAAGTATGTTTTCGGATTGTTGAAATCGACCTCGGGGGCCTGGGCCAGAGCTTCCAGCGGGAGCACAGTCAGGACGGCGAGGGCGATTAATCTGATTGTCTTCATTTTCATCTAATGGAATGCAAATATACGGAATTATTTCACTTTTCCGAAACGGCGGTCACGCTTTTCGTACTCTCTCAGCGCGAGGCGGAAGTTGTCCTTTCTAAAATCAGGCCAAAGCGTATCCACGATGACCATTTCCGTATAGGCAATCTGCCAGAGCATATAATTGCTGATTCTCATCTCACCGGAGGTGCGAATCAGAAGGTCAGGGTCCGGGATTCCGGCGGTGACCAGAAGCGAGGACAGTTCCTCCTCCGTGAAATTCCCGTCCGGGTGCAGGACCGCCGCCCTCCTCGCCGCCTGGAGAAGGTCCCATTTTCCGCTGTAGCTCAGCATCACTATGAGGGTCAGGGTCTTGCCTTCCCGGGTCTTGTCCATCACAGAGTCGATGGTCTCATTGAGCTTGTCCGGAAGCCTTTCCCTGTTTCCGATGACCACGAACCTTATCCCGTTCTTCACGAAGTTCTCCTCCTCCTTGAGCATCGCGACGGACATCAGGTTCATAAGACGGCTGACCTCATCCTCCGGACGGTTCCAGTTCTCCTCGGAAAACGCGAAGAGGGAAAGGTACCTGATTCCCAGCACGCAACATTCCTCAACCACTTCCCTAATGCTCTCCACGCCTTCGTAATGGCCCTTGAATCTCGGCAGCGAGCGTTGCCGGGCCCATCTTCCGTTCCCGTCCATAATGATGGAAACGTGCCGGGGCAGTCTGCTGAATTTCTCCATATACTACTTATGTCTGTTTCTCAGATCCTCTCCCCAGAAAAGCTTCTCCTCCAGGGCCTTGATGAAATTGGAGCCCTCGGCCTTGACCCGCCCGTACCCGAACGGAGCCCTGGCCACCCGCACCGGAACACCCGCCCGCAGGTTGAAGTTCCTGTTGTCCACGGACAGGGTTATGTCCTCCCCGTCTTCCGGAGTTATCTTTATGGACGAGCCGGACGGCACGAGCAAAGGGCGCATATTAAGGTTGTGCGGGGCGATGGGCGTGACGATGAAGGCGTTCAGTTCCGGCATACAGACCGGACCTCCCACACTCAGGCTGTAGGCTGTCGAGCCCGCGCTCGTGCTGACAAGAAGACCGTCGGCCCAGTACGTGGGAAGAGGCAGACCGTCCACTTCCACCGCCACACCCATCATTCCGGGGCCCGTGCGGTGGACTGCAATCTCATTCACGGCGAAGCGGCCGGAAGAGGGAGGGAGCCCCTCGGACGAGACTTCCAGCAGTTCACGCTTCTCAATCTGGAATCTCCCCTCCAGGACCGTGTCCACCAGGCATTCAGGACGGATGTCCGACAGAAAGCCCATCCTGCCGAAGTTGACCCCTGCCACGGGAATGTCCGTCCCCGCCACAAGGGACACGGCGGACAGGAAAGTGCCGTCCCCTCCGAAACTGAGCAGCATACAGGTACCTTCGCGGATGCCCTGATTGATGTCATAGGTCTCCACGCCCCCGTCACCGAGACGCCTCAGGAGGGATTCCGCCCCGGGATAATTCTCGGGGAAAGGTTTGGTATGATAGTATGCGATTTTCATATCCACTTTTTCAAACTTTCAAATTTAGCCAATAATTTACAATTAATGCGCAGAATTATATAATTTTGCAGTGTGACAAGATTAAGTGTAAACATCAACAAGATTGCCACCATCCGCAACTCGCGCGGAGGCAATCTTCCCGACGTGCTGAAGGCCGCGCAGGCCTGCGAGCGTTTCGGAGCGCAGGGAATCACCGTCCACCCCCGGCCTGACCAGAGGCACATCAGATACAGCGACGTCCGTCAGCTCCGTCCCCTGATTACCACGGAATTCAATGTGGAAGGCAACCCCATCCCATCCTTCACCGAACTTGTGCTCGAGACCGTTCCGGACCAGGTCACCCTGGTACCGGACGCCGAGGATGCCGTCACGTCCAACGCCGGCTGGAACGTTCCCGCAAACAGGGAATTCCTTTCGGAGATGTGCAGGACGTTCAAGACCAAGGGAATACGCGTATCCATCTTCATCGACCCGGACCCCCTGATGGCGGAGGCCGCGGCACAGGTCGGGGCGGACAGGGTGGAACTCTACACCGAGGCCTACGCCCGCGAATTCGCCTCCAACCCGCAGAAAGCCATAGCTCCGTATCTGGCGGCGGCAGCACGCGCGAAGGAATGCGGTCTGGGACTGAACGCAGGTCACGACCTGAACCTGGACAACCTGGCCTTCATAATACGGGAAATCCCCTGGATGGACGAGGTCAGCATAGGGCACGCGCTCATCAGCGACGCCCTGTACCTGGGCCTCGAGGAAAGCGTGAGGCGCTACCTTTCCGAGATTGGGAAAAAATGACTACATTTGTAGTCCGTACCGGATTTTCAATTGAAAACAATTCAAATACAGATATGAAAAAGAAAGCATTGTTCCTTGCAGCCCTCGCATTCTGCGCCACGGCCGCGTTCACTTCCTGCAACCAGCCTTCACAGGAGGCTCCCTCACAGAATCCTGCAGCCCAGACAGCCGGGGCCGAGACCCACGGAATCGTCTATATAGATATGGACCGCATCCTGCAGGAGTATGATATGGCCAACGACCTCACCGCCGCGGTAAACGCAAAGGCCCAGAGCATAGAGGAAGACCTCAACCGCCGCGGAAGCAAGATAGAGCGTGACGGCAAGGAGTTCCAGGACAAAATCAACAAGGGACTTATGACCCAGTCGTCCGCCGAGGTACAGGCCCAGAAGCTTCAGGAAGACCAGTACAACTTCCAGAACTACGCCGCCCGCAAGAACCAGGAGATGCAGGAAGAAGCCGTAGTCACCCAGAACCAGATTCTGGACGCCATCAACACCTATCTCAAGAAGTTCAACGCCGAGAAGAAATATTCGATGATTATCGCCACAAGCGGGCAGAATCTCTCTCTTCCCGTGGCTTGCGCCGACACCACCCTGAACATCACTTCAGAGGTCATCGAAGGCTTGAACAAGGAATACGTCGGACAGAAAAACCAGAAGTCCAAGTAATCTAAGCGTGAAAATCGCGATACTATCCTGCTTCTATCCCTACAGGGGAGGCATTTCACAGTTCAACTCACATCTGCTTGAGGAGTTGGGGAAGAACCACGAGGTAAAGGCGTTCAATTTCAAGCGCCAGTACCCCGGGATTCTTTTCCCCGGCAAGACGCAGTACGTCGCCCGTGACGATGACTTCGCCCCGGTGGAGAGCGTGCGCATCCTGGACACCCTCAATCCGCTGAGCTGGAGCAAGACGGCGGCTGCCATCAAGGAATGGGGCGCGCAGATACTGATTCTCAGATACTGGATGCCCTGGTTCGCGATGCCTCTGGGATTTGTCGCGCGCAGGATGGATTCCGGGTGCAAGGTCATAGGAATACTGGACAACGTGATTCCCCACGAGAGGCACCTTGGGGACAGGCCGCTGACGAAATACTTCCTCGGAGGGCTCGACGGCTGCGTCACCCTGTGCAACGAGGTTGCCGACGACCTGCTCCGCTGGCGCAAGGATGCCCGGTACATAGTCCGCGAGCATCCGGTCTATGACGGTTTCGGGGAGAAGATTCCCAGGGAAGAGGCGGAGAGCCTGCTCGGGCTCGAACCCGGAAAGAAGAATATCCTGTTCTTCGGGCTCATCAGGGATTACAAGGGACTTGACATCCTGATAGACGCTTTCGACCGCATCGAGCCCAACTACCAGCTGATAATAGCGGGAGAGCCCTACGGTTCGTTCGAAAAGTACCAGAACCAGATTGACGCCAGCCCCGGACGCAAAAGGATACACGTGTTCCCCAGGTTCATCGGCAATTCCGAGGTCAAGAACTTCTTCTCCGCCGCCGACGTGTGCGTACTCCCCTACAAATCCGCCACGCAGAGCGGCGTAAGCGCCATTTCATACCACTTTGACGTTCCTATGATAGTCACGGACGTCGGCGGGCTGAAGGAAATGATAGGAGACAGCGGCACAGGACTTGTATCCTCTGCGGCGACTCCGTCCTTCGTAGCCAAGAAAATCGAAGAGTTCTTCCAGGACCCTTCGGTCAGGAAGAAATGCGTGGAGAACATTCACAGATTGAAAGCCGAACTGAGCTGGGAGAAATTCTGCGCCGAACTCGTCAACTTTGCACAAAGCCTGAACAAATGAAAAAGTTTCTGATTTCCGTCCTGTCCTGCATTGCGCTCAGCCCCTGCCTGTCAGCCGCCGACACGCTGAACGTCGCCCTGGCCCTGCCTTTCAGGGCGGGTTCAACGCCCAGCAACCAGGCGTTCGCCTTTTACAGCGGGGCCCTGCTTGCCATAAGGGAAGCCGCGGAAGACAGCCTTGCAGTCAACGCCGAGGTGATTGACGTCGAGCAGCAGGGCGTCTCCTTCACCGGAGAGCAGATGCTTTCATACGACATTTTCTTAGGCCCTTTCAAGCCCGGTGAGGTCAGCCTGCTGGCGGACCTGATGCCCGAGGGCAAATTCCTGATATCCCCCATAGACCCCGCCTGCATATCTCTTGTGGACAGTTTGAGAATCATCCACACGCCCACTATGGTACCCTGGCAGTACAACCAGCTGGCAAAGTGGGCGGGAGAGGACTTCGGCCCGGCGGATGCGGTTGCAGTGGTGCACGAGGCGTCCTCCTCCGGCTCCGCCCTCGAAATAGTGACGGAGAAACTTCAGGAAGACCAGATACCCTACACCCTTTTCAGCGTAAACTCTTTCGAGGACATCGGCTCGATGCTGTCTGAAATATCCTCCGCCGAAGGCGTCACGAGGATTATACTGCTGGCAGAGAACGAAGACTTTGCAAAAAGAATCCTGGAAGTGGCCGGAACCCTGTCGGATGCGGGAGGCGTTTCCACCTATGCGCTCGCCAAGGTAAGGACTTTCGATTCCATAACGGATGAGGTCAAGGCGGCCGCAGGCCTGAAAATCCTGGCGGAATACTTCACGGACGCGGGCGATGCCGCGACTGAGGATTTCTCAAGACTCTGCAACAAGTTCTACAAGTGCAGCCCCAGCCAGTTCACTTATCACGGTTATGATGTTATGAGGTTCTTCATCCGTATGTTCCTCAACTACGGGAAGGATTGGGCCTGTCACTTCGAGGGAGACAGGGACAAAGGCCTGCAGACGGACTTCCGCTTTGTCAGATACGGGACGGGATTTGTCAATACGGCGCTCAGGAGAATAGGATACTCGAAGGACGGGCAAATCCTGAGTATGGATTAGGCCTGCTCTTCCAGAAGAACCCTGGCATTGGCGACAGCCGCAGAGGATATCGTTGACCCGCTCAAAAGGCGGGCTATTTCTTTCACGCGCTCCTCTCCTTCCAGTCTGGAGATGTCGGAGACGTTCCGGCCCAGGAATTCCGACTTGCTGACAAGATAGTGGGCCTTGCCCTTTGCCGCAACCTGAGGCAGGTGGGTGATGGCGAACACCTGCATATGCTTTCCCATCTCGCAAATCATAGAGCCCATCTTGTCGGCCACACTGCCTGACACCCCGGTGTCTATCTCATCGAATATCATAGTGGGCACACCGGAAAATCCTGCCATAAGAGCCTTGAGACAAAGCATAATCCTGGAAAGTTCACCCCCGGAAGCGCATCTTGACACGTCCTCCGGACGGGTACCGTTGGAACTGAAAAGGAATGACACGGTCTGCGAGCCGTCAGCTCCGGGTTCAGAATCCTGAAGGTCCACAAGGAACTCCGCCTTCTCCAACTCCAGGAACCTGAGTCTTTCCCTGACTTCGGATGCGAATTTTCCGGAATTCGCCTTGCGGGACGAGGCGAGGGCATCGCACAACCGAAGGTGTTCCCCCCGCAATGATTCCAGCGAGGCTCTCAGGGAGTCAATCTCCTCCTCGAGTTCCTCCGTTCCTCCGACCTTGCGGCCGAGTTCATCCCTGGCCTGCACGAGTTCCTGTACAGTGGAGCACCCGAACTTTCTCATAAGCTCATACAGGAGGGAGAGCCTGCCCTCCACCGCATCAAGCCTCTCCCGGCTCAGGGAAATTCTGTCGTTCTCTTCCTCGACTTCGGCCAGTATGTCTTCCATTTCTATCCTCGCGGACTCCAGCCTTTCGGCGAGGGAGTTCAACCTCGGAACGTAGGATGACGCCTTTTCGAGGGACTTCCTGGCCTGGTTCAGACTCGTGCCCAAGGACGGGCCCTCCTGGGGATTGCACGCCGCGTAAGCCGAGCCCAACGCAGTCTTTATGTCTTCCGCGTGGCTCAGGGCCTTGTGCTCTTCTTCCAGTTCCTCAAGTTCACCGGGCTTCAAGTCAGCGTCGCGCAGAGTGGAATATCGGGCCGCATTGTATTCCAAATCCTCGTTCTGACGGGACAGCTGTTCTTCCTTGAGGGAAAGTTCGCCCTGCTTTTTCTGAATCTCCCTCCACAGTCCGGCGCAGTTTTCCAGAAGTTCCCGGTTGCCGGAGTAATGGTCCAGCAGGGACATCTGGCGGGAATGGTCCTTCAGAAGAAGGCTCTGATGCTGGGAATGTATGTCCAGGAGGCGCGAGGACAGGTCGCAAAGGAACTGGACGTTGACAGGAACGTCATTCACGAAGGAACGGGAACGGGCGCTGGAATGAACTACGCGCCGCACGGTGACGTGGCCTCCGTCCCACTCTATGTCATTGTCTTCCAGGAACTCGCGCAAAGTCGAATCGAGTTCGAACACCGCCTCCACGACGCAACTGTCCGCCCCTTCGCTGATTACCGAGGGGTCCGCCTTGCCGCCCATAGCCAGAGAGAGGGCGCCGAGAAGGATTGACTTGCCCGCGCCCGTCTGCCCCGTAATTATGAGCAGACCCTCCGGAAAATCGATATCCAGAGAGTCTATCAGCACATAATGTCTTATATGCAGGGAACTGAGCATCAGGGTTCGGCGTGTGTCCTAAAGGACTTTCGTGTCATCCTGGGACGCCACCCTGTAGAAGAGTTCGCCGTTCTCGAATTCGGAAATGGCAACGAGGTCCGGCTTGGGTTTGCTCTCGAAATACTTGGAAACGTCTATCTGGTCCTTGTTGTCGAACACTTCTTCCATCGTGTCGCGGTCGCTCTTGAACTCCTGCAGCTTGTCTGCGAGGGCCTTCTTCTCGGCCACGGCTATCTGGTTGGCTCTCTTGTAGAGAATCACCACTGATTCATAAATGTTTCCGGTAGGTTCCGCGAGTGTCTTGATGTCGCGGGTGATGGTGTTGGTGGGAATCTTCTTCTCCATACTGTAATAAAAAATATTGTCCTTTATATGGAATACGGATGGCGGGAAAAGGGAAGTTTCGTTTTTTTTCTATCTTTTCTGGACTTTTGCCTGGAGCCTGTCGAGTTCCTCCCTGTATCTGGACTCCGGATATTCTCCGATGAAGTTGTAATAATCGTCCTGGAACACCAGGAAACGCTCCTTCTGCTTGTCCGGCACGCTCATATCCGCATATTTGTAGGACGCCATCGCGGTGAAATACAGGATGTCCTCCCTGAAGACGTTCTCGGAGTCATCCTTGAGGACGTTTCTCAGCGCCACCTGGGCCGCCTTGTAGTCCTCCATCCTGTAGTAGAGCCGGGCATTCTCGAAAGCCTTGCGGTCCAGTCTTTCCTCAAGCTCCTTGAGCATACCGTCCGCTGTGGAGAAGTGAGGGGAATCGGGAAATTCCAGCATATACTCGCTGATTGCCGTCATTGCCTTGTAGGTGGGAGTCTGGTCAAGTTCGTAGCGGAGAGTCGCGCGATACAGGCAGTCAATCCTGTAGAACCGTGCGTCGGCGGCGAACACGCTCCTGGGGAAATGTTCTATGAACTTGGTGAAATTGGCCTCGGCAGTGACGTAGTCGGACATTCTGTAGTTGCTCAAGCCCCAGTAATACTGCACGGTGTCGTCCCTCTCCGTGCCGGAGAGCACAAGACTGACGGACTCGAAGAGCTGGGCGGCCTTGTTGTACTTGCCGGAGTTGAAGAAGGAGAACGCCAGATTGTATTTGGCATCCGCATCGGGGCCTTCCAGAACCTTCTGGTAGGCAGTCTTGCAGGAAGAGGCGAGCATTGCGGCCAGGCATACGGCCACAAGAATCGGTATGAATTTCTGTAATCTCATCTTTTCAAGAATTTTTCTGCGTCAAGGGCGGCCCTGCACCCTGCGGCCGCGGCGTTTACGGCCTGTCTGTAATGCGGGTCCTGGATGTCCCCGGCCGCGAACACTCCTTCCACTGAAGTCTGCGTTCCCGGGGCTTTCGTGACTATGTAGCCGTTTTCGTCCGTCTCCAGCCAGCGGGAAAACACCTCGGAATTGGGGTGATGCCCGATGGCAAGGAAAAAGCCGGTCACGTCAATATCAAAAACTTCGCCATTCCCGCGCACGAGGCGGGCTCCCGTCACACCGGAGGCGTTACCCAGCACCTCCCTGGTGTTGCAGTTCCACAGGATTTCTATGTTGGACGCGGCTTTCACCCTCTCCTGCATAGCGACAGAGGCACGCAGGACATCCCTCCGGACAATCATATAGACCTTTCGGCAGAGCCCGGAAAGGTACAGGGCCTCCTCGCAGGCAGTATCTCCCCCGCCCACCACGGCCACATCCTGACCGCGATAGAAGAAGCCGTCGCAGGTTGCGCAGGCGGACACTCCCAGCCCCTTGAACTTTTCTTCGGAGGGAAGGCCGAGATAACGGGCTGACGCGCCCGTGGCTATGATGACGCTGTCGCAGACAAGTTCTTCCCCGGAATCGGTGAGAACCTTGAACGGGCGCCCGCTGAAATCCACCTCGGACACTATTCCTCCGCGGATATCAGCTCCAAGGCGTCCGGCCTGGGCCCTCATCTCGGACATAAGGACGTTGGCGTCCACCCCCTGGGCGAAACCGGGGAAATTCTCCACCACCGTTGTCGTGGTGAGCTGGCCTCCGGGCTGGAGTCCTTCCAACAGAACCGGCCTCAGAGCCGCTCTGGCAGCATATATGGCCGCCGTGTATCCGGCAGGGCCGCCGCCTATTATCAAACAGGGTATTCTTTCCATACAACCTACAAATATAATTAAATAGAGAGAAATTACCTATATTTGCGTTATGCTGGATTTGGACAGGTTCAAACTCTTTCTTCACGACCGCAATCTCAAGGCGACCCCGCAGAGACTTGCAGTCCACAGGGCGATGATTGAACTCGGCCACGCCTGCGCGGACACCGTGGCAGACCACATCCGCCTGAACACCGACATACGGATTTCCGACGCTTCCGTTTACAACATCCTGAGCCAGCTCGCCAAAATGGGTGTTTACCGCTACCTGCTGAGCAGCAACAACAAACTTTATTTCGACGTAAACACCAAAAGGCACGCGCATCTTTATGACCGTGTGAACCACGAATTCCGCGACCTCTGCGAGGACGGAGCCATAGAACTGATGGAAAAGCATTTCCGCGGCCGCCGCTGGCGCGGCTACAAATTCGAGGGGATAGAAATCAACCTGGTCTGCAGGCCGTCAAGGTCTTCCTTCCCCAAAAACCGGTAAAACGGTCAACTCCTGGAAGCTACGGAACCCCGGCATCGTAAAGTTTGTCATCCGCAAACGAATAGAACACCGAATCACAGACCACGACGTGGTCCAGAAGCGCTATGTCCATACTCGAGGCGGCCGAATGGAGTTTGTCGGTGTAGTCTATGTCAGCGCGGCTCGGCCTTGGATTTCCGCTGGGATGATTGTGAACAAGGACTATTGCGGAGGCATTCCTGTCGAGCGCAAGGCGCACCACCCGCTTTATGTCTATGACAGTGGAGTCGGAGCCCCCGGTTGTCAGCCGGCGCTGTTCCACCAGATAGTTGGACTTGTTGAGCAGAAGTATCCAGCACTGCTCGTGGTCAAGACCCTTCAGGAAAGGGATGACCCTGTCATACACCATCCTCGGCCCCACTATGGGCCTGGCGCGCACATTGCTCTGCTCGTACAGGAAACGCCGTCCGAGTTCCAATGCCGCCTGCACCTGTGCGGCCTTTGCCCGCCCCACACCGGGAAGACCGCACATCCGTTCGGTTCCCAGAGAGAAAAGTCCCTTGAGAGTGCCCCCGCCGAGGGACAGGAGTTTCTCGGAAAGTTCGACCACGCTGGTCCCGGGGATGCCGCTGTGCAGCAGAATAGCCAGAAGTTCCCCGTTGGAAAGGGCCTCCGGCCCACGGGAAATGAGTTTTTCACGCGGTCTGGACTCCGCGTCGATTTCTTTGAGTTTCATAGCAAGTTCAAGTTTGGAAACCAACCCCACCAAAGAGCCGGCGGCTCCGGTGGGGTTGGTTCACGGTTTTGATATAAATGTCGGAAGAACTGTCCGTTTTCCGGCAAAGCGCCTAAGTTGCGAGTACGGGCTTACTTGGTGTCGCGGGAACCCTGCTCGTCCCAGATATGACCGACCGGTGAAGTGTAGCTCGGGTCAGCTTCATACCTTATGACATTCTCACTTTCCTTCTTGGCAATGTATTTTGCGACAAACAGCTTGTAATAACTGCCGTTGTTTGCAGTATATGACGCATCCTTTGTCTTGGAAAGAATCTGGTTGTACAGACTGACCGCATCGTTCTCACTGTTGAGCGCCTTATTGATATAAGGGTCCACCTCTTTTGCGATGTTTGAGAAGTCAGTCGGAGAGCCCGTAGAGCTGATATAATGCATATCGTACGAAATCTGGTAGTAGGGAGGGTTCTCCTCGAATCTCTCACAGGAAACGGCGAAAGCCATCAACATCGCAAAACTGATGAGTGCTAAAATCTTTTTCATATTTACTTGGATTTGAATTAAACGGTGCAAAGATACACTTTTTTTTTGAAACGGAGGTCACGTCCGTCAAACCAGTTCGCACAGGAGGGTGGCCGACGTGCAGTCAACGACCCTGACTTCGACGTAGTCCCCGGCCTTGTGCTCCGTATCGTCCCAGACACACATCTTGTTGTTGGAGGCCCTTCCGCACAGTTGCCCGGCTCCCTTTTTCGAGGGGCCCTCCACCAGCACGGTGAACCTCTTCCCTATGTCCGAACGGTAACTTTCAAGGCTCTTGCGGCACTGCAGGCTTATGATTTCCTCCAGCCTGCGGGTCTTGACTTCCTGGGGAACATCGTCCGGATACCTGCGCGCCGCCAGTGTCCCCGGACGCTCCGAATAGTAGAACATGAACGCCGTGTCGAAGCCCACCTCCTCGAACAGGGACAGCGTCTGAGCGTGGTCCTCCTCTGTTTCGGAGCAGAAGCCGGCTATCACATCGGTGGTAAGGCCGCAGCCCGGGACCTTCTCCCTTATTGCCCTGACCCTGTCCAGATACCATTCACGGGTGTAGCGCCTCCGCATCTTCTCAAGGATTCTGTTGCTCCCGCTCTGTACCGGAAGGTGAATGTGGGAGCAGACGTTGGGATAAGCCGACATAACGTCGAGCAGTTCATCGGACAGGTCCTGGGGATTCGAGGTCGAGAACCTCACCCTGAGCAGAGGAGAGACCTCCGCAACCCTTCTGACCAGTTCCGCGAAGCTCACGCGGCTGCCGTCCGGTTCCTCCCAGAGATAGGAATCGACATTCTGGCCCAGCAGGGTGACTTCCCTGTAGCCCCGTTCGAAGCAGTCGCAGGCTTCCCTGACTATACTTCCGGCATTCCTGCTCCGCTCCGCTCCCCTGGTGTACGGGACAACACAGTACGAACAGACGTTGTTGCAGCCGCGCATTATGGAGATGAAGGCCGACACCCCGTTGGAATCCGTCCTGACGGGGATTATCTCCTCGTATGTCTCGACTCTGGAGAGTTCGACGTCAACTGCGGGTTTGCCCTTCCTTGCAGATTCTATGAGTTCCGGGAGCCTCCTGTAGGAGTCCGGTCCGGCCACGAAATCAACCTTTCCGTCCTCCGTGAGACTGTCCTTCAACCTCTCGGCCATACATCCCAGAATGCCGACAACCGTGCCGGGACGGGATTTTTTCTCTATGTTGAACTGCTCGATTCTCCCCCGTATGCGCTGCTCGGCATTGTCCCTGACAGAGCAGGTGTTCGCCATTATGACATCGGCACGGTTTATGTCCTGAGTCCGCTCGCAGCCGTGAGCGCTGAGAATAGAGAAGACGACTTCGGTGTCGCTGACGTTCATCTGACACCCGTAAGTCTCGATATATACTTTCAGCATAGCTGCAAAGATAGAGATTTTTCTTATCTTTGTGTCAATGAAGAACTGTCTGGCAACAGTCATAGCGGCATTGTTCTGCTTTGCCCTCCCCTCCTTCGGCCAGGAAACTGACAGGAAGGCGGAGGAACTCATCCGTCAGCACGACAGCCTGATGATAGACAGGGTGTTCCTCCAACTGCCGGAAAACGTAAGGATAGAGCAGTCTGAACAGATAATGAACGCCTTTCCCAGACACGTCAACGCTAACGTAAGAAAAGCGCGGAAGACCAACGGATTCGGAATCCGCATCTACTACAACAGCGGGCCCGCCGCCAGGGAGGAGTCTGCGCAAGTCGCATCCCGTTTCCACTCCGCTTTCCCTGAAATAGAGGTCGCGCGCATCTTCAACAGTCCGTATTTTATGGTCACCGTTGGGAAATATTCCACCAGAGGTGAGGCGGAACACGCCTTGGGTGAACTCCGCCCGATATTCCCAAGGGCATTCGTAGTCAAGAAGTAGTATGCTCAAGACAGGCCTGGAACTAAAACAACAGCAGAAACTCAGCCCGCTGCAGATTCAGACCATCAAGCTCATCGAATTGCCCATCCAGGAACTGGAACAGCGCATCCGCAACGAGCTTGAGGAAAACCCCGTGCTGGACGACACCCCGGACCCGGAGAAGGAGCAGGATGAGAACCAGGACATTTCCATCGACGAGCTGAAGGAGGACGATTACATCCCCGACTACAAGACCCGGGTCAACAACTGGGGTAAGGACGAGCGCCCTGAATACAACACCTTCTCCGTGAGGGAGAGTTTCATCCAGAGCCTGACGGACCAGCTCGGATACAGGAGTCTGAACGAACACGAGACCGCAGTCGCAACCTTCATAATAGGGAGTCTGGACGAAAAGGGCTATCTGCGCAGGGACCTCGAGGCGCTGGTGGACGACCTGGCATTCAGGATGAACATAACCACTGACGTTAAGGAAATCGAGAGGATGCTCAAGCTCATCCAGGAGTTCGAGCCGGCCGGCGTGGGGGCGAGAGACTTGCGGGAGTGCCTTTCACTCCAGCTCAGGACAATGAAACAGACGGAGGACGTAATTACCGCAAGACAGATTGTGGAAAAGGAGTTCGATGAATTCTCCAACAAGCATTTCCAGAAGATAATGTCCCGTCTGAACATCAGCGAAGAGCAGCTGAAGGCGGCTATGGCGAAGATAGTCAAGCTCAACCCTTCTCCCGGAGGCGCGATAGACGACAGTTACAGTGACCAGATTCAGCAGATTGTGCCCGATTTCATACTTGAGGACAATGACGGGAGGCTGAGCATCACTATGCCGAGGTTTTCAATCCCCGAACTGAGGGTCAACCGGAAATATGCTCAGATGCTGATGGAGGCGAAGGGCTCCGGAGAACGGGCGCAGAAGGAGGCGGCGAGCTTCGTAAAACAGAAACTGGATTCGGCAAAGTGGTTCGTGGAGGCGCTGAAGCAGAGGAAAAACACGCTGGAGAAGACAATGAACGCCATCCTGGAATACCAGTACGACTATTTCCTGGACGGAGACGAGTCCAATCTGAAGCCGATGGTTCTAAAGGACATAGCCCAGAAGACAGGCTTCGACATCAGCACAATCTCCAGAGTGGTCAACAGCAAGTACATCCAGACGCATTTCGGTATTTTTGCGCTGAAATATTTCTTCTCCGAAGGGCTTGAGAACAGTCAGGGCGAAGAAGTCTCCACAAGAGAGCTGAAGAAAGCGCTTCAGGAATGCGTGGATGCGGAGGACAAGAAAAAGCCGCTGACCGACGAACAGCTGGTGGTAGAGATGAACAGGAAAGGATACAAGGTAGCGCGCAGAACCATTGCCAAGTACCGCAGCCAGCTCGGAATTCCCCTCGCCAGATGGCGCAAGGAACTTTAGAAGACGCTTATGATTGACTGAATTTGCAAAGACCACAAATTTTTGTACCTTTGCAGTCCGATACGGTGAGATTAGTTCAGTTGGTAGAGCACCAGATTGTGGTTCTGGGTGTCGTG
>JAKSKF010000021.1 GCA_024401825.1 Bacteroidales bacterium | reverse complement strand
TAGAACGAGACATACTGAACCAGCGGGAGTTCGCCCGCGAGGAGGGCAGGGCCCAGGGGATTGCCCAAGGCAAGCTTGAGGGCATTGCCCAGGGCAAACTCGAAATTGCCAGGGCGATGCTGGCCAAGGGGATGTCCGTGCAGGACATCGTAGAGATTACCGGGCTGGAGGAATCTCAAGTCAGGGAATTGTAAGTTCTCTGCTCACGCCAACCCTTAGAACTTGAGGCTGTGAGCAAAAACACTTTCCTCTCCGGGATGCCGGTCAGGCGGCTATTTTACGGGCTTGTGCTCCAGGGGCTTGTCGAAGTGGGAGTTCAGGTCGAACTGGCTGAACTGCTTCTGTCCTCCGCGGCCTTCGTGGGCCAGCACTTCCATCCGGCGGTTGTCAATGTCGTAGATGCTTGTGTGGACCGTGAACCACAGGGGCGTGTCATCGACATACCAGTAGGCCGGGTCGTTCCACATATCCTTGAACTGCTTCACTACATCACAGTAGTGAATGTCGTTCCACAGGTTCTGGTTGCCGTACAGGTATTCGGACGTTATGATGTCGGTGCACAGTTCCGTGGCCCAGAAGTCTGCGGCGCCCACTTCCCGGGTGTATGTGTTGGAATACCATACCTTTTTCATCAGTTCCTCCATCCCCTTGAAGGATTCCTCGGTATCGGAATATGAATAACGGAGAACGTCATAGCGCTCATATCCTATGCCGTGGGGCTGTATTATGGCTTTTGCGAAGAGGGCGTTGGTGAAGTTTGTCATAATGGTCCCCAATGAGGGTTGGCGAATGTTCCTTGCTCCGGTAACCACAGGTTTGTTGTCAATGAATTCGACCACATAATTGCGGTTGCCGTCACTTATCATCCAGTGGAAAGCCTGTGCCTCGCCCTCGTGAGGGTAATTGATGGGTTCGTACCAGTTCACCTCGTTTATGAGACCTATGGCCTCAGAAACGGAAGAGGCGTGGTCCAGTATGTACCTGGTAAGGTAGAGCGTGCAGTAGGTCTTCTCGGCGCCCTTGTTGGTGAATGCCGCTCCGTGCCCCCATTCGTTGTGATTCCAGTTGCCCCGGTCGAACGAAGTCTCTCCGGTGGGCATCACGTTCACTCCCACATACACACCCTTCTCGTTGATTCCGTCGCAGGTGCGGCAGGGGAGATATTCATATACGGGGTCGTAGGCTCCCGATTTTGCAAGTTCCGCGGTGAATTCGGGGCAGCAGCCGACTATCCCCACCGATGCCAGATGTTCGTCGGTATGGTTCATCCTTATCACCGCGCAGGCGTTCCTGTTTATGTAGTAGTCAAGGTTTCTTCCTATGAAGTTGCCTATCCTCACTTCCGAACATCCGGGGTAGGGCTCGGGGGGCATATTCTTCTCGAAGTGCTCGACACAGAAATCGAAGTCGTAGTCGTCGTATTCGATACCGAAAAGATTGTCGTGCAGGATTGTCGTACACCGGTCTCTTCCGGGAACCGGGTTCTTCTCGCAGGATATCACGCTTGCCGCTGCGGCAACGTAAAGGGCCAGGGCCAGTATTGTTCTGAGTTTCATAACTGTCGTAATTTTCCCCAATATAGTCAAAATTTTAAACTTTACCTCTATCGGCGAAGCATCGCCCGAACCAAAATTATTCCTACCTTAGCAGTCAGAAAAGACCGGTACGAGCGCCGCCGCATAAGCTTCGCTTGCGTGTTTTGGGTCTGACAACCAAAATTATCTCAAATATGAAGTTCAAGTCCGTTATCCTCTCGATAATTCTGCCCGCCTTGCTCGTTACAACCCGGGCCCAGGCTCAGGACTGGCAGAACCGTGCATTCTACGAAGATGCAACCGCCATTCTTTCCCAGAAAGACGGGCCAAAGGTGATTTTCCTCGGAGATTCCATAACCCAGTTGTGGATTGAAACCCATCCCGACTTCTTCTTCGACAACGGCTTCATAAGCCGCGGCATCAGCGGACAGACATCGGCGCACGCCCTTCTGCGTTTTCGCGAGGAGATTGTGGCAACGGGAGGAGACGTTGCCGTGATTCTCATAGGAACTAACGACATAGCCCGCAATGCAGGTCCCATCTCGCTTGAAAACATTGCAGGACACATTTTCTCGATATGCGAGATTGCAAAGGCCAACAAGGTTACCCCGGTTCTGTGCTCGCTCATCCCCGCAAAGACCTTCTACTGGCAGAAGGACAAGGAAGTACGCCCGGACAGGGATATCCCGACCTTGAACGCCATGCTTGAGAAGTATGCAAAAAACCACGGCATCGAGTTCGTGGACCTGTTCACTCCCCTGGCCGACACCGGTGAAGAGAATTTCAACGGAACTCTTCCGCCCTACACGAAAGACGGCGTCCATCCTTCACCGGAAGGATACAGGGTAATGGAACAGGCCCTGATGCCCCGGCTTTCCAAAGTGATTGCAGGACTTCCGGAAAGGAAAGAATGCAGCCTCAGGCTGATGAGCTATAACATACGCAATGCCAAGGGAATGGACGGCGCCACCAATTACCGCAGGGTAGCTTCGGTCATAGCCGACACCGCCCCCGACGCCGTTGCAGTCCAGGAAGTTGACAGCTGCACATTAAGGAGCAAGGGAATCAACGTAATCCGGCAGATTGCCAAGGGCGCCGGGTTCCACTGGACCTTTGCCCCGGCAATAGATTATGAAGGAGGAAAGTACGGAATCGGTTTGCTCAGCCGCAAAGAACCTCTCTCTGTAAAGACCGTTCCCCTGCCTGGCAGAGAAGAGAAAAGGGCGCTGCTCATCGCGGAATTCGACAGTTATTACTACTGCTGCACCCACCTTTCCCTTACCGGGGAGGACCGAATCTCTTCGCTGGACATAATTCTCAAGGAAATGGAAAAGCTGGACACCGGTAAAGACATATTCATTGCCGGAGACTTCAACGCAGAGCCGTCCTCCGACTTCATTGCCGGAATGGCCGGGCACTTTGAGTTCCTGACAGACACCGGCGTATTCACCTTCCCGGCAGACAAGCCCGACCGCACAATAGATTATATCGCAAGATACAAGGCTGCGGGGCACGCCTATCATCCGGAAAACAGTACCGTTCTCGAAGCGGCCGTTGCATCAGACCACAGACCGATAGTGTGCGAACTGGGGGAAAAGTAGTCTGCGGAACTGCCTGGGCGGAGGGCAGGACAATCGTTGTCCCGGACGTGTCGAAGTTCCCGGGTCATATAGCCTGCTCGAGTGAATCCAGAAGCGAGATTGTGGTCCCCTTCAGAAGTCACGGCCGGATTGTCGGCGTTCTCGACATCGACAGCCGGGAACCGGACGCTTTCGACGGGACCGACGCAGAATATCTGGAACAGATTGCCGCCTGCCTCTGACAGGCCGTTGCCCCGCAGATACTTTCCTATTTCATCCTGCTCTTGACGTCGGTGCCGGCCCCGGTGCCCTTGTACTTGCTCTGGGCGGTGTTGAAGTTGTACCTCACGGAAAATTTCACCCTCTGGTTGTCCATCCTGTTGGTCTGAGAGATGATGTGGCTTCCGCTGTCCGTCATTATGTCATATCTGCCGAGTCCGGCGAGGTCGGAACCCTCCAGTCTCAGGACAAGTGTATTGTCGAAGAATGATTTCTGGACAGCGGCGGAGACGTCGAGGAAGTTGTTCGTCATCATCGCGTTCTGGGAATAGGCCTTGCTGTGGAACTCTCCGCCGAACTCTATCTGCCAGTCATTCTTGAGTCTGAACGTGTTGAAGAGTTGTACGAAGAACATAGGCTTGTCACTGAAAGAGACTTCCCTGCGCCCGGAGGCTTCGCGCGGGTCCGGCATATCGAGGGTCAGCCATTGCTGCTGGAGCCCCGCAGTGCCGTTGAGGGTCCATATTCCTACGGTCGGAGCGGCATTCAGGAACCAGGACAGTGTCCTGACAGGTCTGTCAAGGTTTGCCGGCCGCACCAGAACCACTCCCTTGTCGTTGTACAGTTCCGACCACATCGATACGGCTCCGTCAATATGGGAGTACTGTGTCACCATAGTGAGCCACTTCCAGTTGACGTTCAGCCCGAGGTCGTGGTTGGTTTGCGGCTGTAGCCTTGCATTGCCGCTCTGGTAAATGTAGCGGCTGTGATACCTGATGGCGTCGCTCAGACTTTCGAAGCCGGGCCTGTGGGTCTTGGCGCTGTAGCTGAACTGCACCTGAACCGGGCCGAACGCGTTGGCATAAGAAAACGTAGGGAACACATTGTCGTACTTCCTGTTCAGGTCATCGGACCCCTTGAGGTCGTCATAGACATAATTTACGTGCTCGTACCGCACTCCGACGCTGAACTGTCCGACTTTCTGCAAGTAGAATCCGTAGGTGGCGAAGAACGCTATGTTGTCTTCCCTGACTTTCGACTCGGACGAAGGCACGGCATCGCTGCTGATTTTATAGTCGTCGTTCTTCCGTGAAAAAACGTCTTCCGTGCCGGCCTGGAGCGCACCTTTCCATACGGGATAGGACAGCACGAGCTTGGCGGCGTACATCCTGCTTCCGCTGTGGGACATATATCTGACGTCATCGTCCTGCCCCATTGAACTCTTCTCCACGGTATGCGCGTCCTGGGAGGTCTTCATTCCGTAGTAGTCGGCATTGAAGTCTATCCCAAGCTTTCCCACCTGCCCGTTGTAGTATGCGTTGGCAGATACTCCGAAAGGCATATTGTCAATGTGGTGGTTGCCTTCGGCTATGAGATGGTCTGTCTGTACGCCGTCCTCGAAGACGTTTTCATCTATCAGCTGGCGGATGTCATCCTTGGGCGTCATATCGGCCTCAACCCTGAAGCCGACGGAATGATTGTCCGATATCTGCCAGTTCATCCCGCCGTTCACCCCCGTACCCACAAGGTTGTCGATAAAATCCAGCTCCCCTTCCTGCTTGAACCCAGGGGTTCCGAAAGTCTGCTGGAACATATGGCTTTCCTGCCTGGCCGTGTACTTCCAGGCGTTCACGCCGGCAAAAACGTCGAGCCCGTTGTGGCGGAAGTTTGCATTGAGGTAGCCTGACGGGTCATTGAACGGGTTGCGCAGAGACTGCTGGTCGGTCAGGCCGGCAGAGAATCCGAATCCGTCGCCCTGATGCCTGACGGTGCGGATGCGCACCACGCTGCGGACGCTGGCGCTGTACTGCGCTCCCGGGTTGGTGATTACCTCGACGCTCTGGATTTCATTGCTCTGCAGGCGGTCGAGTTCGGTCAAATCGGACAGTTTCCTGCCGTTGACGTACACCAGCGGCGCGCCCTTGCCCACGACTTGCAGTCCGTCCTGACTCTTGACGATGCCCGGAGTCCTCGCCAGAACGTCATTGGCCGTGCCGGCGGTTTCCAGTACTGTGCCGCGGACTGAAGTCTGCAACCCGTCACCCGTGAGCTTTGTCTTGGGAATGACGGCGGACACTACGGCCCCCTCGAGATATTCGGTGTCAGGAGTCAGGGTGACAGTGATGTTTTGGGCCGCCCGGACATACAGGGTCCGGTATCCCACCATAGACACCATCATCAGCTGGTCCTTCCCGTCCGTTGATATGGTGAAAGAGCCGTCTTCGGCCGTGGTCGCGCCGGACACCACTGAGGAATCCGCCCCGGAAAGGACAACCACGTTCGCAAACGGAACCGGCTCTCCCTTGTCATCAAGGACCTTGCCTTTCCAGTCACCGGCCGCGAAAGCGACGGCGGGCAGCAATGCGGCTGTCAGAAGCATTGCCGCAATTTTCAAGATTTCTCTCATATTCTCATCAATTTGAGGTCGTGGACCTAAAAATACGGTGCGAAGTTAAAATAAAAATCATTAAGTTTGCAGAAGAACTCCGTCAGGAAAGTCAAACAACACAATAACATTCACTTATGTACAAGTATCCAAAAATCGGAATCAGGCCGACGATAGACGGCCGTCAAGGCGGCGTACGCGAGGCCTTGGAAGAGAAGACAATGGCACTGGCCAAGGCCGTGGCGCAACTTATCAGCAGCAACCTGCGCAACGGGGACGGCAGCCCTGTAGAGTGTGTAATTGCAGACGGGACCATAGGCCGTGTGGCCGAAGCCGCCGCCTGTCAGGAGAAATTTGAAAGAGAAGGGGTGGGCTCGACAATCAGCGTCACCTCCTGCTGGTGCTACGGTTCCGAGACAATGGATATGCATCCCTACTGGCCCAAGGCTGTCTGGGGTTTCAACGGAACGGAGCGTCCCGGTGCAGTTTATCTGGCCGCGGTACTGGCCGCGCACGCGCAGAAGGGTCTCCCCGCCTTCGGCATCTACGGTCACGACGTGCAGGACCTTGCAGACAATACAATACCCGCCGACGTAGCAGAGAAGATTCTTCGTTTTGCCCGTGCGGCGCAGGCTGCCGCCACTATGAGGGGCAGGAGCTATCTTTCAATGGGCAACACCTGTATGGGCATCGCGGGTTCCATAGTGGATGCCGACTTCCTGCAGGAATACCTCGGTATCCGTGCGGAGTACGTTTCCCTGGTTGAGATTCTCCGCAGGGTTGACAGGGGAATCTATGACCACGAGGAATTCAAGAAGGCGATGGCCTGGGTCGAGAAATACTGCAAACCGAAGGAAGGACACGATTACAACGAGGACCGTCCCCTGTTCCCCGGGACCCCGATGACCGATTTCAACGGCAAGGGGAAAGGCAAGAACCGCGCGGAGAAGGATGCAGACTGGGAGTTCACCGTCAAGAATATGATGATTATCCGCGACCTTATGTGCGGAAACCCGAAACTTCTGGAGATGGGCTTCAAGGAAGAGGCTCTCGGTCACAACGCCATTGCGGGCGGAGTCCAGGGCCAGCGCCAGTGGACTGACTACAGGCCCAATTTCGATTTTCCCGAGTCCCTTATGTGTTCTTCATTCGACTGGAACGGCATCCGCGAGCCTTTCACCCTCGCTACGGAGAATGACGCGATGAACGGACTGTCTATGCTTTTTGCTCACCTCGTGACAGGCAGGGCCGCAATGTTCAGCGATGTCCGCACATACTGGAGTCCCGACGCAGTGGAGCGTGTGACAGGCCGTCGCCCGGAAGGAGCCGCTGCAGGCGGTTTCATACACCTGATAAATTCCGGAGCAACCTGTCTTGACGCCACGGGCGAAAGTACCGGCGCCAACGGCGAACCTATGATGAAATGCCCTTGGGAAATGACTCAGGAAGACGTTGAGAAATGCCTTGCTGCTACGGACTGGATGCCCGCAGACCGCGACTACTTCCGCGGAGGTGGATATTCATCCCACTTCAAGACCAAGGGCGGAATGCCTATGACAATGATTAGGATGAACCTCGTCAAGGGTCTCGGACCGGTTCTCCAGATTGCGGAGGGCTACAGCGTGGAACTCCCGAAGGAGCAGCACGACATCCTGGACAAGCGTACGGACCCCACCTGGCCCACCACCTGGTTCGCACCCCGTCTCGACCCTGCAAAGGATGCGTTCAAGGACGTTTACAGCGTGATGAACAACTGGGGCGCAAACCACGGTGCCATAACTTACGGCCATATCGGGGCTGACCTCATTACTCTCTGCTCCATCCTCCGAATACCCGTATGTATGCACAACGTCGCTGAGGACAAGATATTCCGTCCTGCGGCCTGGAATGCATTCGGAATGGACAAGGAAGGCGCTGATTACCGCGCTTGCAAGAACTTCGGACCCCTGTACAAGTAATGGAGGCTCCGAAACTGGTCGAACGGCGCTACCTGCTGCCGTTCATACTCATAACGTCCCTGTTTGCGTTGTGGGGCTTCGCGAACGACATCACGAATCCTATGGTGGCGGCTTTCCAGACAATTATGGAACTCTCCGCCGCCAAGGCTTCGCTGATTCAGTTCGCCTTCTACGGCGGCTATGCCACTATGGCAGTGCCCGCGGCTCTCTTCATCCGCCGTTTCAGTTATAAGAAGGGAATCCTCCTCGGACTTCTTCTCTATGCCGTGGGAGCCTTCCTCTTCATACCCGCGGCGGCGAGAGAGAGTTTTGCGTTCTTCTGTGTCTCTCTGTATGTCCTTACGTTCGGACTGGCCTTTCTTGAGACTACGGCCAATCCTTTCATATTGTCTCTGGGAGCCAAGGAGAACTCCACGCGGCGTCTGAATCTTTCCCAGGCATTCAACCCCATCGGCTCGCTGTCAGGAATGGCGGTGGCGTCCTGGGTGGTCCTTCCCGCCCTTTTGAGCGACAAGCACCGTGACGCGTACGGAGCCAATCATTTTTCCGAACTCGCTGACTCGGTGAAAGCGGCGGAACGCGTGCACGACCTTGAGTTTATCCGTGACGCGTATGTGGCCCTGGGTGTGATTGTGGTGGTTATGCTGGTGATAATAGCGGTGACCAGAATGCCCGGGACCGCGGTTTCCACAGGGCGCAAGTCGGGCACTATGGGAAGACTCTGGCGCAATGTCAACTACAGGGAGGGTGTGCTGACCCAGATGTTCTATGTCGGGGCGCAGATTATGACCTGGACATTCATCATCCAGTATGCCGACAATCTTGGAATAGACAAGGCCACGGCTCAGAAATACAACATCGTGGCAATGGCCGTCTTCCTGGGGTTCCGTTTCATCTCCACTTTCCTGATGAAATACGTGAATTCCAGAAAACTGCTGGCCCTCTTCGGCTGCGGAGCCGCAATCTGCACCCTCGGAGCCATAGTCTTCGTGGGTCCGCTCGGGCTGGGCTGCCTTGTGGCGGTGAGCGCGTTCATGAGCCTTATGTTCCCCACCATCTACGGAATTTCCCTTGAAAACGTGAGTCCCGAGGATTCCACCCTCGGCGCCTCCTTCCTCGTGATGGCCATCGTGGGCGGGTCTATCCTTCCTCCTCTCCAGGGGAGCATAATAGACCTCGGCACCGTATTCTCTCATCCTGCGGTGAACGTAAGCTTCTGCCTGCCTCTCATCTGCTTCCTTGTGATAATAGCGTACGGCATCCGGAGTTCCCGGAGAATGAACGCGGACCGGGGATGAAAAGATATTGCCAGACATTGACCCTGCCCTCCGACGACGAGGCGATTCGGAAATATTGCGAAGTCCATCGCCACGTATGGCCGGAGATTGTTGCCGGGCAGCGGGAGGTGGGAATCCTTTCTATGGAAATCTACCGTCAGGGGCGTCAGCTCTTTATGGTGATGGACACTTGTGACGACTTTGATTTCGAGAAGGATATGGCCCGGCTGGCGACACTGCCCCGACAGGCGGAATGGGAGGCCTTCGTGGCCCGGTTCCAGGGTTGCTCCGCCAGCGCCCGCAGCGACGAGAAGTGGCGGCTGTGTGACAGGATATTCGACTCAAAACAGTAAAGAACAACGTTTTATGAAAACCAGGAATTACATAGCGATTGACCTTGGCGCCACGAGCGGGAGAGTCATCCTGGCCACTTGCGACGGGAAAAAGTTGGGGATGGAGGAGATTCACCGTTTCCCCACTCCGCTCATCAACGTGGCGGGAAGATACCATTGGAACATCTATTCCCTCTACGAGGACATAGTGAAGGGGCTGACCATTGTCGGCCGGAGGGGAGTGAAGGTGGAATCCATAGGGGTTGACACCTGGGGAGTGGACTTCGTCTGCGTAGCGCAGGACGGCACTCTGTGCTCCCTTCCCCGTTCATACAGGGACCCTTACACGACGGGAATCCCGGAGGCCTTCTTCGAGAAGATGCCTCGCGAGCAGCTGTACGGAAAGACGGGAATCCAGATAATGAACATCAATTCGGTATTCCAGCTGTACGCGCAGCGCCGTGAAAAGTCAAGCGCCCTGGCCCACGCAAAGAAAATCCTTTTTATGCCCGATGCCATCAGTTATATGCTGTCGGGCAAGGCTGTCTGCGAATACACCATCCTCTCGACTTCGGCGCTTATGGACCCCGTGAAGAAGGAAATCGATTCTGACATCCTGGATGTCTGTGGCGTCCGAAAGAGCCTTTTCCCGTCCATAGTCCGTCCCGGAAAGAAAATCGGCAGGCTCAACGGGACACTGGCCCAGTCAACCGGACTCGGCCCTGTCAGCATAGTGGCAGTGGCGGGACACGACACCGCTTCGGCCGTAGCCGCGGTGCCTGCGGCGGACGAGAAGTTCGCATACCTGAGCAGCGGCACCTGGAGTCTTATGGGCATTGAAACCGGGGAACCCATCATCAACGGGGAGATGTTCAGGGAAAACTTCACCAACGAAGGAGGAGTGGGCGGCACTGCCAGGGTGCTCAAGAACATCACGGGAATGTGGCTGCTCGAACAGTGTCTGAACAAATGGAGGACAGAAGGCCGTGACTACGGCTATGCCGAAATCAATGAAATGGCCGTCGCCTGCCCCCGGTGCACCGGATTCATCAACCCTGACGACCCGTCCTTCGCCGCGCCCCAGGATATGCCTGCGGCCATCAGGAAGTACTGCCGGACCCATTCCATTGACGTTCCCGCAGATGACGCCCATATGGTACGCCTCATCTACGATTCCCTTGCCGCCAAATACGCAGAGGTCCTTGGCTTTCTCCGCAGGATTGCGCCCTTCAGCATAGACGTGCTCCACATCATAGGGGGAGGTTCCCGGAACGCCCTCCTGAACCAGCTTACGGCCGACGCCTGCGGTATCACAGTGGTGGCGGGCCCCGCAGAGGGCACGGCCCTGGGCAACGTTATGGTTCAGGCGGGCCTGACACGTGACTTCCTTGCAGAATCCATAGAAACCAAAACATACAGACCAAAGAACTGACATAGTTATGATAAAGCAGATTGAACAGGTTGCCGAGGTTGCTCTCTATCTCTGGCAGAAAGGCTGGGCCGAGCGAAACGGCGGCAACATCACGGTGAATATCACGGAAGAACTGGATGCCGATGTCAAGAGACTCCCCGCTCTGGCGGGACCGTTCGACATAGGAGTTACGCTGCCGAACCTCAAGGGTTGTTTCTTCTACGCAAAGGGAACGGGCAGGCGTATGCGCGACCTTGCGCGCGAGCCTATGGAAAACGGCGCCATCATCCGTATATGCGACGACTGCTCCCACTATGAAATCATAGCGGACAAGGTTGTGATGCCCACGTCAGAACTTCCCAGCCACTTGAGCGTGCACAATTATCTCATAGCAAAAGGTTCTCCCTACAAGGCGTCCCTTCACACCCATCCCATAGAACTTGTAGCCCTCACCCATTCCCAGAAGTGGATGGCAAAGGACGTGGCCACCAAGGTTCTCTGGTCAATGATTCCGGAAACCAAGGCCTTCTGCCCCAGGGGACTGGGTATGGTCCCTTATATGCTGCCCGGCAGCGTGGAGCTCGCCGATGCCACAATAAAGGCGATAGACGACAATTATGACGTCGTGATGTGGGAGAAACACGGAGTGTTCGCGGTGGACGTTGACATTATGTCGGCTTTCGACCAGGTTGACGTGCTGAACAAGGCCGCTCTCATCTATATGGCATCCCGCGCATTGGGCCACGAGCCTGAGGGAATGACGGACGCGCAGCTTGAACAGATGTCAAGGGCTTTCAACCTTCCCAAGTAGGAGACGTCACTTCCAGTTGAAATTCAGGAAATAGGTTGCTCCCGCGCCCACATAGACGTTCCTGTCAAGGCCGCTCCACCCGGCGCTGAGGTGAAGCCTGAGGTTGCGGCTGTCCTTGATGGGGAAAAAGTCGAAGCGGCCGTAAACGTCGTAGGGAATTTCCGCAAAGTCCTTCGACTTCACCATCCACGCGCCCAGGGTGAAGTCCGCCCAGGAGGCCAGTTTCTTGAAGACTTCCAGATGGAAGGTGTGGCCGTGCCCCAGTTCGGCGTATGAAGATGTGGGGTACGAGGTGTTTGTCCAGTCGAAGAACACCCAGAAATCGCCGAAGGTGAGTTTCTGTCCCAGGGAGGCGAGACACTGGAATCTTCCCTCCGCATTCTGGACGGCTCCTGCGCTCCACTTCAGTGACAGCGGACCGTAGTTTCCGTACCAAACCCCGAAGAAAGCATATTTTCCGCTCGCAAACGGACGTTCGCCGAAGGGAGAGGTGGTAACCTGGACTCCCAGTCTGGTTTTTTCAGAGTTGCTGTTCCAGTAGAACTGAGCGCCCCATCCGGAAGAAGGGAATTCGGACACGAACGGGTTGAAATTTTCAAAACAGTTGTCGTAGTCGTTGTATTCGAAGCAGTAGCCCCCCGTCTTCATATAGTCCTTGCCGAGTACAACCTCGAAGTTCCCGAAGGTGTAATTCAGGGTGCAGTAAGCCAGCCAGTTTGATGCGTCTGAGCGGAAGCTGTTGGCGTACAGGCTCTTGGGGTCTTCGTTGACCAGCAGACCGAGCGTCGAGAAGGAGAGGCTCTCGGAGAATTTGTGTGAAAACTCCACATACAGTCCGGAATTTCCCCAATTATAGGAGTTCTGTCCTCCATCAACATTGAATGAGGGAACGGCATCCATTCGGGGGATGATGCTCAGGGTGGTCCTGTAATCATCTTCCTCTTCCTGTGCAAAAGAAACGGCCACGGTCAGAAGCGCGGCGAAAATGAAGAACAGTTTTTTCATCTTTCAGTGTCAGAATCTCAATAAAAAGCGTCCAAATATACAATAATTTTTGTTTGCCGGTATGTGTCACAAGTATGATTTTATTACTATATTTGCGCGAATCAAACAATAAATCTATGGCAAATCCCATCATAATGGCAGTGGCAAACCATAAGGGAGGAGTGGGAAAAACCGCTTCCACCGCCACTCTGAGCGCAATATTGGCATCAAAAGGCAAGAAGGTGCTGATGATAGACCTGGACACCCAGTCCAACCTTACGAGACATTTTATGGAAGAGATTCCGGAAAGGGTGATTTATCACGCAATCCGGGACCGCAGGGACCTTCCCATCTACGAGGTGCGCCCGAATCTTCATCTCGTGCCCAGCAGTCTGGATATGGCGGGAATTGAAATTGATATGACATCTATGAGGAAGAGGGAATTTGTCATCCGGGACCTTCTGGCCCCTGTCCAGGATGACTATGATTTCATCTTTATGGACTGTCCTCCCTCCCTCGGGCTCATCTCCCTCAATGCCCTGACCGCCGCCAACAAGGTTCTCATACCTATGAAGGCCGACCTTATGTCCTATTACGGACTCTCTATGATGGACAAGTTCATCGCCGATATGCAGGACCTCAATCCCGGAATCCAGATTGACTTCATCTTCTTCAACATTTACGAAAAGGGACAGATTCTCACGGAATCCATAGAGAGCGACGTCAGGGCGAACTACGCGGACCGCGTGATGAAGACCTTCATACGCAAGAACAACGAAATCTCCAAGGCGGCCTTCGGCTACACCGACATTGTGAGCTACAACCCCAATGCAAACGGTTCGAAGGATTTCAGGGCGCTCGCGGACGAACTTCTTGAGAAATTGGGAAAATAAAAAAGACAAGACGATATGGCAAACCTCATCATCCCCAAATCAGGCACTGAAAGGGCCTCTTCAGTAGCGAAGACCCCCATCCAGAAACTCGTCCACAACGAGAACAAGGGAAATTACGGCAGGACGACAATCTGCATAGACCCCGTTCTTTTCAAGGAATTCAAGGTCTATGCGGCGCAGCACGACACTTCAGTGTCCGCCCTGCTCAACAAGGCAATCAAGCAGATTCTCGGCAAGAAATAGCCCGTCTGTCTCAGAAAGAGAGGGAGATTCTGTATATTCTGGAAGGTTTTTCGTCACTTCCCACCCAAAGGCATCTGTTCTTTCTGTCCAGGCAGAGAGATTCGGCGTTGTCGATGTATGAAACGTCATAACCGGCCAGCAGCTTGCCTTCGGGGGTGAATATGAATATCTTCCCGGCCTTGGAATCGGAAACCCAGAGCCAGTCTTCATCCGCGTCATAGCACAGTCCGGCAACTTCCTTTATTTCGGAAGTGACCGTAGTAAGGATAATTTTTGACAGGCAGGTTCCGTCCGCGCCGTATTTCCAAAGGGTGGCATCCTTCTGGGCGCCCACGAACAGAACGTCATCCTTGTAATAGCTGATGCCTTCCAGACCCTTGTTCCCGAAGTTCCCGTCAACTGCATCCTTGACGAAAAACAGACACTCCGGAGTTCCGTATGACGGCGCCTTGGACCTGTAAACCGCCTGTCCCCCCTCCTCGGCAAAAAGAAAATTCCCGGCGGGGTCTGCCGTAATCCCTTCAAAGTCTTTCCCGAAGTTGCCGCGGACCTCGGTCTTCCCGTCGAATCCCACAAAGGCCAGCGTCCCCTCGTCTCCTACGACGGCCAGCGCAGTGCGGTCGCTGTTGAGACACATTCCCGAAAGTTCGGATACCTGCGGAACTTCGAAGTACGAATGTTCTCCGAAGACAGGGAACCCTTCGGGGGCTTCGGGCGCGGGACCGTCCTCCGGCGGGTTGGAGTTGGCATTTGCATCCTGGACGCAGGAGCAGAGCATAAGGAATGTCAGCAGAAATAGTAGTGTGTTGCGGGTTTTCATATATGGAAAGGCGATTAGAATTTGAACAGTTCCAGATTCTTGAAGGAGGGCGTGAGTTCCCCCGCTTCTATCCTGTGGATGATTTCCACCACTTTGTCATTGACGGGGGTGGGACATCCCACCTTGCGCCCGAATGCGCAGACAGAGCCGTTTATGGAATCGACCTCCGTTTTCTTGCCGTGTTCCAGGTCCTGGAGCATACTTGCCTTGAGCATCCTGTGCTTCCTTATGGCAAAGGGGAGCAGGAGCAGGGATATGAACTTCTTTACAGGGTTGTTGTAGTTGAAGAGTTTCACTATGTCCTTGCCCTGGACAGGCTCGATTTTTATCCCTCCCGCCTTGCAGACGTCCATACACTCTTTCATTATGGCCTGGACGACTTTCCTCCGGGGGATTTTTTCAACGGTCTCGCCGAAGGTGCAGCCCAACACTGCGCTCATTCCGGAGAAGGCCGCGTTGATGAGGAGCTTGCTCCATCGGTTCCCGACGAAGTTGTCGTCAAGATGTACGGGACCCATCATCTCCAGCAGGGCCTTGACCTCATTGATTCTGGGGCTGGGGTCTTCGGAGATTGAACCGAGCGAGAAAGTCAGGCTGTCGGGCTCGCTTGTCAGCTCGCTCACGCCGGGTCCGATTCTGGTTGCGCCCCAGGCGACGGTACAGCCCAGAACCCGCTCTTCACCGAGGATGGAACCTATCAGGACTTCCGGAAGACCGTTCTGCAGCGTGACAAGGACACCGTCGTCTTCCAGATAATCCTTCAGGAAAGTCACCGTGTTCCGGTTGTCCTGCTGCTTTGTCATCAGGAAGATTATGTCGTACTTCCCGGACATTTCTTCGGGTGACAGGGCGCTGACTTTCTGGTTGAAATTCAATGTTCCCGTCACCGTGGCTCCGTTCGCTTTCAGGGCCGCAGTGTGTTCCCTGTTCCTGTTGACGAGGTCTATCTGACCCCCGTTTTTGGTAATGAATGCTCCGAGTATTGTCCCCAGGGAGCCTGCTCCGTAAATGACCGCTCTCATATTGGTTTTCCGTTTTGAAGTGTATCTGCAAATATAAGGATAAAAAATCTTCTTGAATATTTTGAAAAATATATTTAATTTCGTTGTTCGGATGTGAAAAATTAAAAACTAAGCCGCAGTTAATAAACAATTTTACTAATTTAATCATTTACGTATGACAAAAGCTAAGATGATTGGTCTTCGCCCCGTCTTCGTAGCGCTGGCGATGTTCGTCTCCACGGCGATATTCGCTCAGAACGTTACCGTGAAGGGCGTAGTGAAAGACTCTCAGGGAGAACCTCTCCCGGGTGCCAGCGTATTTGTACCCGGCACGACAAACGGAACAGTCACTGACTTGGACGGAACTTTCTCCATCCAGGTTCAGCCCAACTCTGAGGTGGAGGTCTCCTTCATCGGATGCACCACCCAGGTAATCAAGGTTGGAACCGACACCCCCCCGCTACAGGAAATAGTCCTTACGGACTCTGAGATGCTGGACGAGGTGGTCGTGACCGCCCTCGGCATCAAGAGAGCATCCAAGGCGCTGGGCTATGCAATGACCGAAATCAAGGGAGACGCCCTCAATACCAACGTTATCAACCCGGTGTCTGCCCTGCAGGGAAAGGTCGCCGGTGTAGAAATCAACCAGTCTGACGGTGGAATGTTCGGTACCAACAAGATTCTGATTCGCGGCGCCTCCACCCTGGGTTCGAACAACCAGCCGATTTATGTTATCGACGGAGTGATTCTGGACAACGGCATCAACAACAGTGACGCGGACTGGGACCACGACAGCAACGACTACGGAAACGAACTGAAGAACCTCAACCCGGAGGACTTCGAGTCTGTGTCCGTCCTCAAAGGAGCGGCTGCAACCGCGCTGTATGGTTCAAGAGGTCTTAACGGCGCCGTCGTCATCACCACCAAGGGAAGCAAGGCAAAGCAGGGTATAGGTGTCAGCTTCAAGCAGACGTTCGGCATAGATGCAGTGACTTCCCAGCCCCGTATGCAGAATATGTATATGGACGGTGTGTTCTCAGGATATGCTGACGAGCGTGAAGCCGATTCTCCCTGGGACTGCCACCACGGCAAACTCTTCGCCGAAGGCAAGAACTATCCTTCCCTGAAGAGGATAATCAGTGAGGAGGGAGAGGGCTGCTCTTTCGGTAACCTTTTCTCCGATTATGACTGTCTGGAGTACTATGACGGCACAACCGTAGCTTCCAGGGCCATCGCCAACAATATGATTCAGGCATATGACCTGGGGTTCAACACGACTACCAACGTGGCTGTGAGCGCCGCCGACAAGGAGAACACGTTCTATGCGTCCATATCTGAAAAGTACGCGAAGGGAACAACCCCCAACAACACTTTCAACCGTTTCAACGTGTTGACAAAGGCCTCCCACAATTTCAATGACACGGCAATGCTGGAGGCATCGTTCACCTTCACCAAGTCAAACCCCCGCAATGCGCAGATAAATCTCGGTGAATATTTCGTTGACGGAACCTGGGGACGCGCCTACGACCCCAGATACTCCCGTGACAAATATATGGCTGACAGCGGAAACTGGCTTGCAAGCGCCCAAAGCACAAACAAATACGCCTATATGCCCGGACAGGGGACCTGGTGGAGCATCTATGAGAACAACTCCTCCCAGGAAGAGACAGTGTTCCGTCCCGACCTCAAGTTCACCCTGAACATCACCCCCTGGCTCAAGTGGATTACCCAGGGAAGCTACAACTTCTACGGAGTGAAATACGAGTCAAAGCAGCCCGGAAGCGGATATGCGAACGAAGGGGGCTACTATGAATTGATGAACAGTACCAAACAACAGATAAACCTCAACACCAACCTGATGTTCAACTATGACATCAATGAGGATTGGAACATCAACGGTTTCCTCCGCGGGGAATACTACAACAATCATCAGTATATGCTTCAGGAGTGGACCGACGGAGGTCTTGTGGTGCCTAACCAGTACTTCCTTGCCAACAGCAAGAACGGCATACAGTCCAAGGGAAAGATATACGGCAACAAGACCATCCTTTCCGTCGCCGGTCAGTTTTCAGCATCCTGGAGGAACCAGATATTCCTTGACGTGACGGGCCGCAACGACTGGTCTTCATCACTCGTCTATGCAGACGGTCACGGCAACTACTCTTACTTCTATCCTTCCGTAAGCGGTTCCTGGATTTTAAGCGAAACCTTCAAGATGCCTTCCTGGATATCATTCCTCAAGCTTCGCGGCTCCTGGGCGCAGGTGGGTAACGACACGGACGCCTTCCTCATAAATACCGCATACACTCTGAACACCTCCACCCACAACGGAAACAAGATTTATTCTCTGTCAATTCCCGATACGGCGTACGATGCCAATCTGAGGCCGGAGCGCAAGAATTCCTGGGAAGTCGGTCTGGACTGGCGCGTGCTGAACGGAAGAATCGGTCTCGACGCTACCTATTACAAGGAGAACACCACGGACCAGATTATGAAAGTTTCGGTTCCCGCCGCATCCGGAGTGAAGACAGCGCTCATCAACGCAGGAAACATCCAGAACAGCGGTGTGGAAATAGCCCTCAACACCATCCCCGTGGAAACGCCGGACTTCAGTTGGGACTTGAACTTCACTTTCACCAAGAATATGTCGAAGATTGTGGAACTGAGCGACCTCGTGGCTGACAGAATCGTTCTTCAGGGAGACCCGGCCTACGGTAACTACCGCATAGGTTCGGTAGCCCAGGTCGGAGGCACATACGGTATGCTTATGACAGATGCCGCCAAGAAAATAGACCCCGTTTCAGGGCTTGGCACGATGAACTACAGAGAAGGTGAAGGGACTGCCGTTTATGACCGTTCCGGCACCGTTGAAGTAATCGGTAACTCAGTACCGGACTTCCTGAGTTCAGTCAGCACCACGCTGCGCTGGAAGAATCTGGCCCTCTCGATTTCACTTGACGGCCGCTTTGGAGGTTACGTGGCCTCATACGGTTCACACTACGGAACCGCTTACGGCTTCACGGAAAAGTCTCTGCAATATTGCGACGCGGCCCACGGAGGAATCACCTACACGTCAAGGGCCGACGGACTCACCTATGATGACGGCGTGGTTCCCGACGGAATCTTCCTGACAGGAACCGCTCTCCCCGGCGGATACGTTGTCGGTACAGGCAGGTATTCATCCGGTGAAACCTATCAGGAGTTGTATGAAAAGGGTGTTCTGGACCCTTCACACGCTTCTTCGTTCAGATACAGAATCAACGGATGGTCCAGCGCGGTAGTCAACGGCGACTGGTTCACCAAACTCAACTACATAGCCCTGCGTGACGTTTCGCTGAGTTACTCCTTCCCCAAGAAGATAGCCAATGCCATAAAGGCTCAGACGCTGTCCCTTTCATTGGCCGGCCACAATCTCGGGTATCTTCTCAACACTATGCCTAACGGCGAGAATCCCGAGTCTGTCCGCGGAACGGCCGCATCCGAGTTCCGTGTCCGCAGTTTCGAAGGTGTGACATCTTCATTCACGTTCACTATCAACGCTTCATTCTAACCAATACAACACTCTGATTATGAAATTTCTGAATAAAATATTCCTTTCCCTTTCAGCCGTTGCGGGCGTCCTTGCCCTGAACGGTTGCAACAAGGAGTTCTCCGAATTGAATCAGGACCCTGCCGCGGTGGTGGAAGCCACTCCGTCCTTCCTTATGGCAGAAGCCGTAAGGCAGTTCGAGCCTTCCGCATATCAGGACTGGTTCTATAATGCCAAGATGTTCACCCAGTGGTCACAGATGGCTGTCAAGAAGGAGTTTTCCGACGATGCATACGCTATGACCGCTACCGGAAAACAGGGAAGTGCCAGCATCGAAATGCTCAAATACCGCAATGACCTCAGGCACATTGTCGAGTTGGATGAGCAGGGAAACCACATATCTGTTTACAAGGCTTACCTTGCCGTTTGCGACATACTTTCAATTTACTGCGGTATTTTTGATTCCGACGTTTACGGTTCGATTCCTTATACTGAAGCCGCTATGTATGTACACGGAGGCACTCTCACCCCCAAGTATGACAGGGTTGAAGACCTGTACAACCTGTGGCTCACGACTTTGGACGAGTGCATCGCCAATCTGACGGACAAGAATCAGGAATTCGTCTCAAGCGAGGACGCGGTTTACGGGGGAGACACCGGCAAGTGGGCAAAACTCGCCAATTCCCTCAAACTCAAGATTGCGGTCAGGCTGCTTGCCCAGAACAAGGCAAAGGCCCTTGAAATTGCGAATGCGGTAAAGACGGCAGGTTGCGGATACATTTCCGAGGTTTCTGACGATTTCCTCTACAACAAGGCCGACGTCATTACCAGCGGAGACGCAGACTATGTTTTCCACTTCGGAGATGCAATCTGGGCTTATGAACTCAACGCAAACCGGAACGTGATGAACTTCCTTCTTGCAAGCAAGGACCCCCGCGTGCGCTTCATCTACACCAAGAACGGATTCAACTCCAAGGTTGTGGATGCGTTCATCGCCGAAGGAAAGTTCGAGAACCTTCCCACATACGTGAAAGAAAACGTCGTCCTCAATCCTGACGGCACGTTCAAGGAATGGGGAGGAATGGGCGAACCGTGGGTCCGTTACGGCGGAATGCCCGTCGTCTGGTCACAGAGCGCTGAGTACAATGCAGTGAAGGATGAATTCTTCACCGTGGGCCAGCGTTACAAACTTGAAAATGCGAAGGGATTTGACAACGTTTCCTATTACAACGAGGAGATGATTCGCGGCCGTGTGGATTTCACCCTTCCCACGGCAGAGGAGGACAAGACTATCCAGGACAAGGATGACAATCCCTGGTGGGGCCTTTTCCTTGGCGCAGGGGAGGTCAACCTCTATCTTGCGGAACTTTCCTTCATTGGCGGCAACTATGGTGACGCCGAGTCTTTCTATACAAAGGGAGTAAGGGCCTCCGTTCAGGAGTATGACAAACTCGCCGGGCTCAACAGGATTCCCTATTATGGGACGACCTATGGTTATGACCCCCACGAGAAGTCCATAGAGCTCAAGGATGGTGAAATAGATGCAATGCTCTCCACTTCCAACGTTGCTCTTTCAGGAAACAATGAACTTTCCCTTGAGAAAATCTACCTTCAGCAGCTGATTCACTTCTCTCTCCAGCCGGATGACCAGTTCGTGACTGCGCGCAGGTCCGGATATCCCAAGGTAGGTTCAACCCTTCTTCCCTTCGTCAAAATGAGTCAGGTGGAAATGGCAGGCATACCCCGCCGTTTCGAACTTGGCGAGCCTCTGGCAACAGACCTGATGCGTGACATCAAGGCCGCCGCCTACAAGGAGCAGGGAATCACGACAGGAACCAACCAGTCCGGTACGGGTCATCTTGGAAGCACCGTGCTCAATACGGAAAGACTTTGGATGGACAAGAACGCGCCCCAGTGGGGTGAAGGTGCAACCATCAGGTAAGAATGGCAATGAAAAAACTAATATCAAGTTTTCTGTTGTCTGTAGCCTTCCTCTGGGCAGTTCCCGTGAACGCCCGGGAGGAAGGCGCTTATGTCGCTCCGGACGATTCTCTGGTGGCGGCCCGCCTTGAGCAGTGGCGTGACCTGAAGTTCGGAGTGATATTCCACTGGGGCCTGTACTCCCAGGCAGGTATCTGCGAGTCCTGGCCCATATGTTCCGAGGATTGGGTGAGCAGGGACAGTTCATTCACCTACGACAGTTTCAAGAGGTGGTACTGGAATCTGTCCGAAAGTTTCGCCCCGAAGGAATTCAACCCGGACCAGTGGGCTGATGCAGTGAAGAATGCCGGGGCCAGATATATGGTGTTCACCACCAAGCATCACGACGGCTTCTGTATGTTTGACACCCGATACACGGATTTCTCGATAGCGAATTACGGTCTGAAGGGAGACCCGCGGGCCGACGTGGCTGCCGGAGTGTTTGACGCATTCCGCAGGCAGGGCCTCTGGGTTGGGGCGTATTATTCCAAGCCGGACTGGCACTGCCAGTATTTCTGGTGGGACAAATACGCCACCCCGGACAGGCACGTCAATTATGACCTGGAAAAGAACAGCGAGCGCTGGCAGAAGTATAAGGACTTCACGTACAACCAGATTGAGGAACTGATGACCCGATATGGGGACATCGACATCCTGTGGCTGGACGGAGGATGGGTTGCCACCGGAACGCGGGAGGATGTGGATATGGACAGGATAGGCGGGATGGCGCGCAGCCATCAGCCTGACCTGCTGGTGGTGGACAGGACGGTGGGAGGAAAATGGGAAAACTACCGCACCCCTGAGCAGATGATTCCCGCAGAGCCATACGACTGCCCCTGGGAAAGTTGTATGACTCTGGGAACGGACTGGGGCTATGTCCGCAATCCCAGATACAAATCCGTCAACAGAGTGATTTCCACCCTATGCGAGGTCAGCGCCAAAGGAGGAGCCCTGCTTCTGGGAGTGGGGCCGAATCCCGACGGGCTGATTGAGAAGGATGCGGTGGATTCCCTGGCCGGAATAGGCCGTTGGCTGAAGGTGAACGGCGAAGCGGTGTATGCCACCCGCCGTGCTCCTGTGTACAAAGACGGCAAGGTCTGGTACACCGTATCCAAGGACGGGAAATATGTGTATGCAGTTTACGGGCTTTCAGACGGGGAGACCGTGCCCCGTGAAATACAGCTTGAATGCGCTTCTTTCGCACCCGGAGGAAGCGTCGTGCTTCTGGACGGAAACAGAAAGGCGAAATGGCGCAAGACTCCCTCCGGAGGCGTCACCGTGATTCTGCCGGCAAAGGCGGACAGGACAAGACCTGTTGCCCTGCGGCTCAGCGGATGCTCTCTGTCGTATCCTTACGAGAATCCGGACCTGGATGCTCAGAAGAGGGCGGAGGACCTTGTGTCCCGACTGTCTCCGGAGCAGAAAGTGTCATTGATGCTGTACGAGAGTCCCGCCATTCCCCAGTGGGGGATAAAGAAGTACAACTGGTGGAATGAGGCCCTTCACGGCTCGGCTCGCAACGGGCTCGCCACTGTTTTCCCGCAGGCCATAGGAATGGCGGCAAGCTGGGACACGGGATTGCTCGAGAAGGTCTTTGACGCGGTGTCCACAGAGCAGAGAATAAAGTTCAACACCGCCAGGGCAAAGGACGACGTGACGATTTACAACGGACTGACGGTGTGGACACCCAACATCAATCTTTTCAGGGACCCGCGTTGGGGTCGCGGACAGGAGACATACGGGGAAGACCCGTATCTCACTTCGCTGATGGGCTCTGCCGTGGTCAGGGGCCTTCAGGGTCCGGAAGGTCACAAATATGACAAACTGCACGCCTGTGTGAAGCATTTCGCCGTCCACAGCGGTCCCGAATATGCAAGGCATCGCTTCGACGTAGGTTCCCTGTCGCTCCGGGATATGAAGGAAAGTTACCTGTACGCATTCCGCAACATAGTGCAGAAGGCCGGCGTCAGGCAGGTGATGTGCGCATACAATGCTTATGAAGGCAAACCCTGCTGCAGCAGCGATAAACTTCTGAACGGCATACTCAGGAACGAATGGGGCTATGACGGCGTGGTTGTCACGGATTGCTGGGCGGTTGCCGACAATTTCCAGGATTATGGTCACAACCAGTATCCGGGCGACCCGGTAGGCGCCGTATCGGCCTCTGTACGGAGCGGCGCGGACCTTGAGTGTGGCAATGCCTTCGGCAACCTGGTCCAGGGTGTCAGGGAAGGCCGTATTTCTATGGAAGAGATAGACCGCAGCGCACGCCGCGTGATGACGTCCCGCTTCAGACTCGGCGAAATGGACGCGCCGGAAGAAGTGGAATGGAGCCGCTTGCAGGACACTCTTCTGGCCTGCAGGGCTCACGGGAAACTTGCCCTTGAAATGGCAAGGGAAACCATGACCCTGCTCCGGAACGACGGGACACTGCCTCTTCGCAAGGATATGAAAGTTGCCGTGGTAGGCCCCAACGCCGCCCAGGAAAAAGTGATGTGGGGCAACTACAACGGAACTCCCCCTTACACGGTCAGCGTGCTTGAAGGCATAAGGAGAAAAGTCGGGCCCCAGAACGTCGTTTATTTCAAAGGTTGCGACATAGCCGCGCCCTTGGGGGATGACGCCGTTTCTGAGGAAAGCGAGGCAGTCTGCGCGGAACTTCTTTCCGGAGTTGACGCAGTTGTGTTTGTGGGCGGAATCTCTCCCGACCTTGAAGGAGAAGAGATGAAGGTGCCCTATGAAGGATTCCTTGGAGGAGACAGGACCAGTATAGAACTGCCTTCTCCCCAAAGGGAGATGATAAAGCGTCTCGCCGCCACCGGGAAGCCTGTCGTTATGGTGAACCTTTCAGGCTCCGCAGTGGCCCTGAAACCTGAATCCGAATGTTGCAACGCCATTCTTCAGGCGTGGTACGGAGGTCAGGAGGGAGGCTCTGCAGTGGCAGATGTCCTCTTCGGGGACTACAATCCCGCCGGAAGGCTGCCTGTCACTTTCTATGCGTCCGATGAGGATTTGCCTGATTATCTTGACTACAGTCTTGACAACAGCACGTACCGCTATTTCAAGGGCGAGCCTCTGTACCGTTTCGGACACGGCCTCAGCTACACCACCTTTGAGTACAGTTCCCCTTCATACAGGGACGGCGTGATGACAGTCACCGTGAAGAACACCGGCAGCCGTGACGGAGACGAGGTGGTGCAGATATACGTCAGCAGAAAATCCGACACCGACGGCCCTGTGATGAGTCTGCGTGGATTCCGTCGCGTGGGGGTGAAAGCGGGTGAAAGCGTGAGAGTCAGTATCCCTGTCACTTTTGACCTCTATGACAACGAGTCAGGAGAAATGGTCCGGACACCCGGGGAATACACCTTGTACTACGGCGGTTCCTCCGACCCGGCCCTGCTCGGAAGCATTACGGCGGTGAAGTGACAATCCCCCGGCACGGTCACTCTCCGGCATAGGCCAGAGTTGCCACGGAAATTCGGGCGTTCCCCTTCGGGAGCGCCTTTTTCAGCGCCCTGATGCAGGCTGCAACCGTATTTCCGGAGGTGAACACGTCGTCCACCAGGAGAATATGGGAAGGCTCCTCTTCGGGAGGGACAGCCCGGAAGGCATCACCGACATTCAAACTTTTCTGCAGGCCTTTCCTCCCGGTCTGAGACCTTGTCCTCCGTTTCCTGAACAGGATGTCTGTCCTCAGCTCCGCTTTCGGAAAAAAGGGCAGCAGAGCCTCCGCTATTATTTCAGCCTGATTGTAGCCTCGAGCCCATTTCCGGGTCCAATGAAGGGGGACGGGAACAATGCAGTCCACGTCACCCGGGAATCCGCCGGCGACAAGCGCCTCCCCCAGCATCCCTGCAAGATACCTGCCCAGTTCCAGGTTCCCGGCGTATTTGAGGGCTGGAGTGGTCTTCCTATAGTCTCCCCTGTAAAAGAAGAGCGAGCAGGCGTACATATAGGGGCCCTCATCGAACAGGGCGTTCAACCTGTCCGCCATAGGGTTCCTGGAATGTCCGGCGAAACCTGTCCGCGGAAAATCCAGCAGGCAGGCAAGGCAGAAATGCTTCTCTGTCCGGAGAAGGTCCCGGCCGCAAACTGTGCAGCTGCGCGGGAAAAGAAGGTCGGCGACAGATTGAGCCGCCTCCCTGAGGAATGAAGTTTTCATAGTTTTACAGTTGTCAGTCGGCCAGGCCTCCGCAGCAGTTGATGACCTGCCCCGTGATGTAGGAAGACTGGTCGGAAGCGAGGAACAGGGCCACGCCCGCCACTTCATCCAACGTTCCTTCCCTGTGCAGGGAGATTCTCTTGAGCCAGAAATCCCTGAGTTCGTCGGGTATGCCGGCGGCCATCTCGGAACTGATAAGACCGGGGGCTAAGCAGTTTGACCTCACGCCCCTGCTGCCGAGTTCCTTGGCGATGGACTTGCTGAACCCAATCAGCCCCGCCTTTGCGGCCGCATAGTTGCTCTGTCCGGGATTGCCGGAAACTCCGACTATGCTGGACATATAGACAATGCTGCCCTTCCTGGCCCTGGCCATATAGGGGGCCGCGGCGTGGGTGTAGTTGAAGGCGGACTTGAGGTCGGCGTTCAGGACGGAGTCGAAATCCTCCTCTGTCATCCTGAGAATGAGGGTGTCTTTTATTATCCCGGCGTTGTTCACAAGGATATCCAGGTGCCCGAAGGTCCTGACCACATCGTCCACCACTTCGTGGGAAGCCTTGAAATCGGTGGCGTCGGATTCGTAGCACTTGACTTTCCTGCCGAGAGCCTCGATTCTGCCGATGGTGTCCCTGGCTTCATCTCCGATGTGCCTGCAGGTTATGGCAATGTCGGCTCCCTCCTTTGCAAAGAGGAGGCTGATGGCCTTTCCTATGTTTCTGGTGCCCCCTGTAATCAGGGCCACTTTCCCTTCCAATATTCCCATATCAGTTGTCTTTTACTTTTGTTCCTTTGCCTGCAGGGAGTCTTCTGCCATCGCCTCTTCCACTTCCGTGGCTTCTATGGGCAGTCTCCTGCTTCCCAGCCTGCGCGCGCCGTCTTCGGTGACCAGCACGTCGTCTTCCAGGCGGATGCCCCCGAATCCATAGTATTCGGAGAGTTTGCCGTAGTTGATGCAGCCCTTGCCGATGCCCTTCTCTTTCCACTGTCCGATGAGCGCAGGGATGAAATATATGCCGGGTTCGTCCGATATGACGTTGCCCGCCTTGAGTTTTCTTGCCATCCTCAGGCTTCCCAACCCGGGAAGGGAGGAGCGTTTCTGGTCCTGGTCGTAGCCTACGAGGTCTTCCCCGAGGTCCTCCATATCGTGTACGTCGAGCCCTATGTTGTGACCCAGTCCGTGAGGCATGAAAAGCCCGGCGATTCCGTCCTCGACCATAGATGCGGTGTCTCCGCAGACAAGGCCGAGCGCCCCGAGCCTGTCAAGCATCAGGGATGACACCGCCAGATGAACGTCCCTGTAACTTACGCCCGGCTTCGTGAGGTTGAAGGCCAGTTCGTTGCACTCGTACACTATCTGATAGATATCCCTCTGCCTGCCGCTGAACTTGCCGGAAGTGGGATAGGTGCGGGTGAAGTCGGAAGCGTAGTGTTCATTGTTCTCGACTCCGGCGTCAATCACCAGCAACTTTCCGGGCTCTATGGGGTGTCCGTGCTCGTGGAAGTGGAAGATTTCTCCGTGCTGGGTCAGGATGGTGGGGAAGGAAACGCCCCAACCTTCGCCCAGGGCCAGACCTTCCATATCGCCCACTATCTCCTGCTCGACCCTGCCGAGGCTTATGCCTTTCCTGGCTATGGTGTGCATCCTGTATCCGAGGTCGCAGGCCTTGTCCATCAGAATTATCTCTTCCGGGCTCTTGACCAGCCTGAGTTCAATCACAGCCTTCACCAGGGGAAGGCTTGCCTTGGGACATCCCTTCTTTCCTTCGCTGAAAAAATCTTCAACGCCGTACCCCAGGAGTTGGGAAAGTCGCACGGCATTGTCATATCTGCCCGTAGGCAGGAAATGGACTCTCCTGCCTTTCAGCGCATCTGCAAGAGCGTCTGCAGGGGCCGTCTTTCCGATTCCCGTCTCCAGCGCCCGCTCCTTTACGGTAGGGACGGGGCCGGACCAGATGATGTCGTCTACGCCGGCGTCGTCCGCATAGATTGTCTGCTCTGAACTTTCAAGGTCTATGGTCGCGGCGAATCCGGGTTCGTCTATGCCGAAGAAATACAACCAGGAACTGTCCTGTCTCCATTTGTAGCAATTGTCCCGGTACTGTGCGGGAGACTCGTTGTTGCCGAGGAACAGAATGATGCCCTTTTCTCCTTTCATCCTGTCGAGAAGGGCTTGCCTGCGGTTTATGTAGAAAGATTTGTCCATAGTGTGATGAGTTGTCCACGGAGTCTCGCAAAGTTAGGAAAAAATCAAATGAAATGAGTAAATTTGCAACCCTGAAAAAGAACCCCTATGAAGAAAGCAGAATATGTCAGCGCTGACGAGGCGGTCAGCCATATCAAGTCCGGAGGACACATCCATCTGAGCAGCGTCGCCAGCGTCCCCCACTGTCTTGTCCAGGCCCTTTGCCGCAGGGCGGATGCGGGAGATGTAAGGGATTTGCATTTCCACCATTTCCATACGGAAGGTCCCGCTCCGTACAGCGAGCCCGGGTATGACGGAGTATTCTTCGACCAGGGATTCTTCATAGGACCCAACGTCAGGGCGAACGTGAATTCTGGGTATGCGGACTATCTGCCCGTTCACCTGGGAGAGAGCGCCGGCCTCTACAGGAAGGGCGTAATCAGGTTGGAAGCCGCTCTGGTTAACATTTCATTGCCCGACAAGGATGGCAACGTGTCTTTGGGAACGTCTGTCGACTGCTCAGTCGCGGCGGTCGAGACGGCGCGGCTCGTCGTAGGCGTGGTGAACCCCAACGTTCCTTTCTCCTACGGACATACGCTCAACATAAACCAGTTCGACTATCTGGTGGAGGATGACACTCCGCTCGTGACCGCCGGATTTGCGGAACCCACTCCCACGGAGATGATAATAGGCAGGAACTGCGCCGCCCTGGTGGAGGATGGGGACTGCATACAGATGGGGATTGGCGCCCTTCCCAACGCGCTTGCCGGGGAACTCTCTGGGCACAGAAATCTGGGACTTCACACCGAGATGTTCGCCGACGGTCTGTTGAAGCTCATCAAGGCAGGAGTGATAAACGGCGCCTGCAAGAAGATTGACACCGGAAAAGTCGTGGCGTCGTTCCTTCTGGGTTCGCAGGAAGTTTATTCCTTCATAGACCACAATCCTGACGTCCTGATGAAGGACATCGCTTATGCCAACAATCCTATGGTGATTGCGCAGAATCCTCACGTCAAAGCCATAAATTCCGCAGTGGAGGTTGACTTGACCGGACAAATCAGCGCGGACAGCATAGGAACGAGAATATTCAGCGGCACGGGCGGACAACTCGAATTCGTACGCGGAGCCGTTCTGTCCGAGGGAGGAAAGACCATCACCGCCTTCGCTTCCCGCACTCTCAAGGGAAAGAACAAGATTGTGCCTGTGCTGAATGCGGGAGCCGGTGTCGTGACGCCCCGTTCAGACGCTCACTGGATTGTCACCGAGTACGGCGCCGTGGACCTGTACGGAAAGTCGCTTCAGGAAAGGGCCAGGCTTCTGACGGGCATCGCCCATCCTGATGACCGCGAGATGCTGGAGCGCGCCGCCTTCGAGCGTTTCGGTCCGCACTATTATGGAGTCAGGATTTAAGGTGGAGAATATAATTTTCGACTTCGACGGCACTCTTGCCGACACTTCCCAAGGAATCATAGCATCCGTGAGAGCGTTGCTGGACCGGCTGGGTCTGGAGCAAACGTCGGAAGCGCAAATCAAGTCTGCCATAGGCCTGCCTCTGGCCCGGTCCCTGCATCTGGGAGGGAATATCCCTATGGACAATATGGATTATGTCTGTGACCTATACCACGAAATATTCAATGTCGAGGCTCCCAAGTATATCTCTTTGTTCGAAGGGGTCAGGGAAACGCTGGGAATCCTTCAAGACAGGGGGATGGGAATGGCTGTCGCTACGTCCAGAGGGACGGAATCCCTGAACCGGCTGCTCAACGCCCACGGCATTGCCGGGTTTTTCAGCATCTGTGTAACGGCAAACGATGTCCGCAACCCGAAACCGGCCCCGGATGCGGCTCTGATGATTATGGACAAAATGGGCTGGAAGGCCGGCGAGACCCTGGTTGTCGGCGACACCACCTATGACATCGAGATGGGTCGCGCCGCGGGATGCCACACCCTGGCCGTCACTTATGGGAATCACCCCAGAGAAACAATACTGTCTGCCGGGCCTGAACATCTGGCAGACAGGTTCGAGGACATTCTGCCGTGCCTCGGGCGGGAATAGATATGCCTCTGTGTTTCAGCCGGTTATCTGTTTTCG